>NZ_CP023865.1:2270000-2500000 GCF_003711105.1 Actinoplanes teichomyceticus ATCC 31121 | reverse complement strand
GATGGCCGCGGCCGCCGCCGAGGCGGGCGATGATCTGGCGGACCGTGAGCTTCTCGCGGCGACCGAGATTGACCACCAGGGTACGGCGGCTCTTCTGGCCTTCGATCTCGTCCTCGTCCGGCAGGTGCTCGGGTAGCGGCGCGTCGAGCCGCAATTCCGATGGATCGATTCCGAGCAATGTGGCTAGTTGCGGCAGCGCGTAGTCCGGGCGGATCAGCCGGTTCAGCTCGGCCTCTTTCTCCCGGGCCTCCGCGGCCGAGGCGCCGATGATCGGGACGATGCCGGGCAGGATCTTGACGTGCTCCGGGTCGCGGCCGTGTTCCGCGGCGCGCCGCTTGAGATCGGTGTAGAACTCCTGGGCGTCGGCGAGGGTCTGGTGGGCGGTGAAGACGGCCTCGGCGTATCTCGCGGCGAAGTCGCGGCCGTTCGCCGAGGAGCCGGCCTGGACCAGCACCGGGCGCCCCTGCGCGGAGCGCGGGACGTTGAGCGCTCCGGCGACCCGGAAGAACCGCCCGGAGTGCGCCGGCGGGTAGATCTTGGCAGCGTCGCCCCAGACACCGTTCGCCTTGTCGGCGAGCACGGCGTCGTCGGCCCACGAGTCCCACAGCTTGAGCGAGACGTCGACGAACTCGGCGGCGCGCTCGTAGCGCTCCCGGTGGGCGGGCAGGTGGTCGAGGTTGAAGTTGCGGGCCGCGTCCAGGCCGGCGGTGGTGACGATGTTCCAGCCGGCCCGGCCGCCGCTGATGATGTCCAGCGAGGCGAACCGGCGGGCCAGGTTGTACGGCTCGTTGTAGGTGGTGGAGGCGGTGGCGATCAGGCCGATCCGCTCGGTGGCCCCGGCCAGCGCGGTGAGCAGGACGGTCGGTTCGAGCACGCCGGACGGGCGGCGGCCGACCTGGTCCCAGAGCACCGGGCCGTCGGCGAGGAACACCGAGTCGAGCTTGCCGCGCTCGGCGATCCGGGCGAGGTTCTTGAAGTGTTCGACGTCGACGTCGGCGTACGGGTCGCTCTCCGGCAGCCGCCAGGCGGCCTCGTGGTGCCCGACGCTCATCAGGAAGGCGTTCAGGTGCAGTGGCCGGGTCATCACTGCACCTGCGGGGTGTAGTGGGTGGCCTCGTCGCCCTCGAGGATGTAGCTCTTGGCGCCGTCCAGGCCGACCGGGACGTCGCCGGCCACGGTCACCCGGTGCAGCTTACGTGCCAGGTCGCCGTAGTCGTCGGCGGCGTAGTGCTGGGTGCTGCGGTTGTCCCAGACGACGAGGTCGCCGACCTGCCACCGGTGCCGCAGGGTGTTCTCCGGCCGGGTGACGTAGTGCTGCAGCAGCCGCAGGACGTCCCGGGACTCGGTCTTGGACAGGCCGATGATGCCGGTGACGAAGTTGCCGATGAACAGGTTCGGCAGCCCGGAGTCGGGGTTGACCCGCACGACCGGGTGCGCGGTGCGGTACCGGGTCGAGACGAAGACCCGGTGGTACTCCTCGACCTCCGTCGAGCGGAATTGCGGGTGCTCGGCGTAGTCGTACTCGTTGGAGTGCTCCGCCCACGCCCGGTCGGCCAGCAGCCGCAGGTGTTCGGGCAGGTCGGTGTAGGCGGCGGCGGTGTTGGCGAACAGGGTGTCGCCGCCGTACGGCGGGACGACCAGGCTGCGCAGCGTGGTGGCCTTGGGCGGGGCGACCACGAAGGTCACGTCGGTGTGCCAGGCGTTGGCCCGGGCGCCCGGCCCGCCGGCCACCTCCAGCACGTTGGCCTGCCCGTCGACGGACGGGACGGTCGGATGTGCGAGGGTGAGCGGGCCGAAGATCGAGGCGAAGCGCTGGTGCTGTTCGTCGTCGAGGTGCTGGCCGCGGAAGACCAGCACCTTGTGCTCGACCAGCGCGTCGTGGATCTCCTTGGCGGTGGTGTCGTCGATCGAGAGCTTTAGGTCGACGCCGGAGACCTCGGCGCCGATGCGGCCACCGATGCGGGTGATGTCGATGGTCATGGCGGGAACCCTTCTAGTTGGTGCGCCAGGTGGAGAAGCGGCGCTCGGTGAGGATCAGGAGCTGGTTCACGATCAGGCCGATGCCGGAGATGGTGATGATTCCGGCGTACATGTCGGGGACCGCGAAGTTGTACTGGGCGTAGTTGATGAGGTAGCCGAGCCCGGCCTTGGCGCCGACCATCTCGGCGGCGATCAGGATGAGGATCGAGTACGCCCCGGCCAGCCGGATGCCGGTGAAGACGGTCGGCACCGCGGCGGGCAGGACGACTTTCTGGAACAGGCGCAGCGGGCCGAGGCCGAGCGAGCGCGCCGACTTGATCAGCAGCGGGTCGACGGTGCGTACGCCGCTGACCGTGTTGAGCAGGATGGGCCAGGCGCAGGCGTACAGGATGATCGCGATCTTGGAGGTCTCGCCGAGGCCGAGGATCAGCACGAAGACCGGCAGGATGGCCAGCGCGGCGGTGTTGCGGAAGACCTCCAGCAGCGGGGTGAGCAGGTTCGCCACCGGTCGGTACCAGCCGATCAGCAGGCCGAGCGGGATGGCGGCGACGATCGCCAGCGCGAAGCCGGACAGCGAGCGGGTGAGGCTGGCCCGGGTGTGGTCCAGCAGTTCCCCGGAGCGCGCCAGGTCCCACCAGGCGGCCAGGACCTCGGACAGCGGTGGCAGGAAGGTGGAGTCCACCACGCCGAGGCGGGGGAGGATCTCCCAGATCGCGGCGAGCAGCAGGATCCCGGCCGACCTGGTGAGCGTCGATCGCAGGAACGGGACCAGGCGGATCGCCGGCGCGGCCGGCAGCGGGACGCTAACCACGGGAGGCCTCCAGTTCCTCGGTACGGGCCTTGCTGACCTCGTCGCGCAGCAGCGTCCAGATCTCGTGCCGGTAGCGTGCGAACTCCGGGTCGGAGCGCAGGTCCTCGGTGGCCGACCGGGCGTCGAGGGGCACGTCCACGACCTGTTTGATGCGCCCGGGCCGGGAGGTCATCACGGCGACGCGCTGTCCGAGGTAGACCGCCTCGTCGATGCCGTGGGTGATGAACACGACGGTCTTGCCGGTCTTCTCCCAGATCTTGAGCAGCTCGTCCTGCAGGCCGTCGCGGGTCTGCGCGTCGAGGGCGGCGAACGGCTCGTCCATCAGCAGCACGTCCGGGTCGAAGGCGAGGCTGCGGGCGATGGCGACGCGCTGTTTCATGCCGCCGGAGAGCTCGTGCGGGTAGCGGTCGTGGAATCCGGTCAGGCCGACCAGGTCCAGGTGTTCGCGGGCCCGTCCGGCACGCTCCCGGCGGGGCACGTGTTTGGCTTCGAGACCGAACTCGACGTTGCCCTGGGCGGTGCGCCAGGGCAGCAGGGCGTACTGCTGGAAGACGATGCCGCGGTCGAGTCCGGGGCCGGTGACCGGCTCGCCGTCGACCAGGATCCGGCCGCTGGTCGGCTCGGTGAGGCCGCCGAGCAGGTCGAGCAGGGTGGATTTGCCGCAGCCGCTGGGGCCGACGATGACCAGGAACTCGCCGGCCCGTACCGTCAGGTCGACGTTGTCGAGGGCGGTGACGCCGCGGAACCTCTTGCCGACGCCCTGCAGGACGATCTTCATGCGGCACCGCCGGCGGCGGTGTTGTACCGGTTGGTGAAGATGTCGGTGGCTTCGACGTTCTTGCCCTTGAGCTCGCCGGTGCCGGTCAGCCACTCGATCCAGGTGGCGAACTCCTTCTCCTCGATCACGCCGGCCCTGCCGTTGACGCCGTAGCTCTTCCAGTACTTCAGCTGGCTGTCGTCCTCGTTGCGGGCGCGTTCGGCGAGGATCTGCCGGAATCGGGCGATCACCTGCTCGCGGGGCGTGCTGCGGGACCACTCGATGGCTTTGCCGACGCCGGAGACGAAGGTCTTGACGGTGTCCGGGTTCTTCTTCAGGAAGTCCTCGCGGAACACGTAGCTGCCCGCGGTGAACGGCCCGAGCAGCTCGAAGTCGGTGTAGAGCGGGTGGATGCCGCCCCGGTCGAGGGCCTTGTCGCGCAGCGTGCCGCCGAGCTGGGCGACGTCGATCTGCCTCTGGCGCAGCGACTGCTCGGTGTTGACCGGCGGCACCACGACCAGCTCGACCTGCTGGATCTCGGCGTCGCTGAGGCCGGCCCTGGACAGGTAGGTCTTGGTGATCGCCTCGGCGTGCGCGCCGAGCGTGTTGACGCCGATCTTCTTGCCGATCAGGTCCTTCGGCGACGTGATCGGGCTGCCGTCGAGGACGTAGAAGCCGATGTAGCTGTCCTTGTCCACGCCGTAGTAGCCGATCACCGCCTTGATCGGCGCCCGGTTGGCGGCGAGCTTGACGATCGCGCCGTTGAACGCGCCGCCGAAGTCGATGTCGCCGGTGGTGGCGGCCTGGATGTCCTGCGGGCCGCTGATCGTGTTGCCGATCCACTTGAGTTTCACGTCGCCGAGGTAGCCGAGGTCCTCGGCCAGCTCGGCCGGTGTCACGGTGCCCACGCTGCCCTGATATCGCAGCTCGGTGGCCTGTCTGCCGGCCGCCGCGGCGTCACCGTCGCCGCATGCGGAGAGTCCGGAGGCGCTCAGGACCGCGGCGCCGAGCAGGGCGAGGGTGGAGCGGCGGGTGGTCATGCAGAAACTCCTTCGAGGTTCATCGGAAGGCCGCCGGAGCGAGGCGTTTTTTCCCGTACGGGCACAGCGGAGCGACCGAGCGTCGATGCGCGGCTCGGCTGTGCCAGAGGTGGTCGGACGGCGGGCGGTGGCGCCGCGCCGTCACCCGCTCAACAGGCGCAGGTGCACACCTGGAGGTGGTCGACGAAGCGGCGCCGGGTGAGGCGCTTGCTCCGGTTCATGCCTAGGAACGTAAACGGCTCCCGACGCCGCGTCAGCATCTTTGTGACCCAGACCACATACATTTCCCATAGGGTGAGTGGGATATAGATCGGGTGGTCCGGCGCCCCGGGAAACGAAAAGGGCGGGAGCGCCACTGCGCTCCCGCCCGGTCAAGCCCGACCCGTCAGTCGTCCCCGCCGAAGTCCTCGAAGGCCTCCTCGACGGCCTCGCCGACGAAGTAGCCGGCCGCCAGGCCGCCCACCGCGCCGAGCGCCGCCCCGCCGAGACCGCTGCCGTGCCCGTGCCCGTGCCGGTAGTGGCCGTGGTGGCCGTACCCACCGCCGTGGCCGTAGCCGGGCGGCGGGTAGCCCGGCGCGCCGTACGCCGGACGGGACGTGTGCCGCTCGACCGCCTGGCGGACCCAGCCGTCGACCACCGACCGCCAGTCGGTGGTGTCCGCGTCGCTGTGCGCGACCGTGTACCGGCCGTAGGTGTCCTGGCCGCTGTGCAGCAGCCCGCCGCGCTTGTCGAACTCCAGCACCACCTCGACCTGGTGCGGGCTGGTCACGAAGGTCAGCTCGACCTCGTTGACGGCGTGCGCGTACTGCGGGGCCGGCCAGTACTCGATCTCCTGGTAGAACGGCAGGGTCTGGTGAACGCCGAAGATCTGGCCGTACTCCAGGTCGGCGGACTTGAAGCGGAACCCGAGCTGGCCGAACGCGTCCAGGATGCGCTGGTGGATCGGCAGCGGATGGACGTAGACCGGGTCGAGGTCGCCCTTGTCCAGCGCCCGAGCGATGGCCAGCTCGGTGCGCACGCCCATCACCATGCCGCGCAGCTGCTGACCGTAGGCCGTGGTGACCGGCGTCTCCCACGGCATGTCGATGCGGAACGGGAGGGACAGCTGCTGGCCCGCCTGCAGGCGCATCGGGCCGCTCACGGTGACCCGGTGGAAGTCGCCGGTGGCCGAGTAGTCACCGCCGCCGCCCTCCACCTCCATCCGGGTGACCAGGGCGAGCGTGATGTGCTCGATGTCCGCGTCCTGCGTGCCGCCGACCAGGTTGACCTGGCCGGTCAGCGGCGCGCCCGGATAGGTGCTCGGGTTGGCCAGCACGGTGTCGACGCTCGGGCCACCGACCCCCATGGCGCCCAGCAACTTCTTGAAGACCACGATGCTCTCCTGTGCTTCGTCAGCCCGTTTATCGGGAAACTAACAGGGCCGCCTGGGCGAACCCTGAAAACCCGTCTCCAGGCGATCTTGCCAGGCAGCGTACGACCATCGTGCAAGGTCAGCGCGCGGATCGTGGCGCACCGGCTCGCCGATGTCACCGGCGCCCGGCGGCGGGGTCACCCGGACGAGACCGTGGCGCCGGGCGGCCCGCCGTCCGGGCCGCCCGCCGTCGAGGTGGCCTCAGATCAGGCCGAGGCCCTGCACCGCGGCGCGCTCCTCCTGCAGCTCGGCCACCGAGGCGTCGATGCGGGAGCGGGAGAACTCGCTGATCTCCAGACCCTGGACGATCTCCCACCGGCCGTCCCGGGAGACGACCGGGAACGAGGAGATCAGGCCGGCCGGCACGCCGTACGACCCGTCGGAGACGATGGCGGCCGAGGTCCAGTCGCCCTCGGCGGTGCCGTTGACCCAGGTGTGCACGTGGTCGATCGCGGCCGAGGCGGCCGACGCGGCCGAGGACGCGCCCCGGACCTCGATGATCTCGGCGCCGCGCTTGGCGACCCGCGGGATGAACTCGTCGGCGAGCCAGGCCTGGTCGACCAGGTCCTTGACCGGGCGGCCGGCGGCCTCGGCGTGGAAGACGTCCGGGTACTGGGTGGCGGAGTGGTTGCCCCAGATGGTGACCTTGCGCAGCTCGGAGACCGGAACCTGCAGCTTCTTGGCGAGCTGGGCGAGAGCGCGGTTGTGGTCCAGCCGGGTCATCGCGGTGAAGCGGTCGGCCGGCACGTCGGGCGCGTGGCTCTGCGCGATCAGGGCGTTGGTGTTGGCCGGGTTGCCGACCACCAGGACCCGCACGTCCGAGGCGGCGCCCGCGTTGATCGCGGCGCCCTGCGGCTTGAAGATGCCGCCGTTGGCCTCGAGCAGGTCGCCCCGCTCCATGCCCTTGGTCCGCGGCCGGGCGCCGACCAGCAGCGCCACGTTGACGCCGTCGAAGGCGGCCTTCGGGTCGTCGAACACGTCGACCCCGGCCAGCAGCGGGAACGCGCAGTCGTCGAGCTCCAGCGCGGTGCCCTCGGCGGCCCGGACCGCGGCGGGGATCTCCAGCAGGCGCAGGCGTACCGGCACGTCCGCGCCGAGCAGCTGGCCGGAGGCGATGCGGAACAGCAGCGCGTAGCCGATCTGGCCGGCTGCGCCCGTCACGGTGACGGTGACCGGTGTCTTAGTCATGAGTTGTCTCCCGAGGTTGAGGCATTTCGGCACCCGAAAGGGACTCTATCCCTCGCGTTACGGGACGATCACGCGGATGCCCGCCGATGTGAACTCTCCCGTCACCTATCCGAGCAGCCCGACCCCTCCCCAGGTGGAGACCTCGGACGGCGCTGGGCGGTCCGCGCGGTCCGGGCGCCAGTCGCAGACCGCGACGATGCCCGGATCGACCAGCCGCAGTCCGTCGAAGAACCGGGCGAACACCTCCCGGGTGCGCGGCCACAGCTCGGCGCGGCCGCCGGCCTGGCTGGCCTGGACCCGGGCGGCGACCTCCGGCGGCACGAAATCGGTCGTCCCGTTCGTGGCGACCAGGTAGCTGCCCGGGGCGACCGCGTCGAGCAGGGTCCGGATCACCGCCCGGGCCTGCGCGTCGTCCTCGATGAAGTGCAGCACGTTGATCAGCAGGATGGCGACCGGGCGGGACAGGTCGACGGTCGCGTTCAGTTCGGCCGAGCGCAGGATCCGCTGCGGCTCACGCAGATCGGCGTCGACGTACGTGGTGGCGCCGCCGATCATCAGCGCCCGGGCGTGCGCCAGCACCATCGGGTCGTTGTCGACGTAGACCACCCGGGCGTCCGGGGCCATCTGCTGGGCCACCTCGTGCGTGTTGCCCGGCGCGGGCAGGCCGGTGCCGATGTCCAGGAACTGGCGGATCCCGGCCGCCCCGGCCAGGTGCCGGACCACCCGGTTGTGAAAGGCGCGACCCTCCCGGGCCGCCGTCCAGACCGCCGGGTACGCCTTGGCGATCAGGTCCCCGGAGTCGCGGTCCACCTGGTAGTGGTCCTTGCCGCCCAGCCAGTAGTTCCACCGGCGGGCCGGGGAGACGGTCTGCGCGTCCACCTGCTCACTCGTCACGGAACCCATCCTACCTGGATCATGCCTCGTCTATATCCACAATGGACGGAGGGGCCTTTCCGCCGGCGGGCGCGCGGGCATATCCTGCTTCGGCGGACTCTCGAAGAAGGAGCAGCGTGGCCATCCTGGCGCCGCCGTGTCGGCCCTTCTCGCCCGGCTTCCCGCCGATCGACGCGGCGCGCGGGGACGGCGGCGCGACCATCGCCGTCACGATGCGGTACGCGCCGCTCGCCTTCCCGCTCGGCCGCTTCACCCCGGTGCTGCAGATCGACGGGCGCGCCGTGCCCGCGAGCTGGGGCCGGGTCACCACCCCGGTGGCGCTCGGCGAGCACCACGTGCACGTACACGTGCCGTACTCCCCGGCCCGGTTCGGCGCCGCCGAGGCCACCGTCGTCGCCCTCCCGGACCACACCGCCGAGCTGGAGTACCGGGCTCCCCTGCTGGCGTTCCTGCGCGGCGCGCTGGGCCCGCCGCCGCAGCGGTACCCGGGCCTGGCGCTGACCGTGATCCTGCTGATCATCGCGGTGGCGCTGACGCTCTGCGGCTGCCTGGGGGTCCTGACCGCGACCGGCCGCGACGGCCCACCGCCGGCCGGGACGGGCCGGTCACCCGAGGTGGCCACCGCCGCCGCCCGGCCGTTCCAGCCGGGGACCGGCGGGGCCGCGCACCCCGGGTAGCGGTCGCGCCGGTCCCCGGCCGGTCAGCCGAGGGCCGGTGAGCCGCTCACCGCGGGTAGCGGTCAGCGACGACCCGACGCACCCGGCCCAGGGTCGGCGAGCCGCTCACCGCAGACAGCGGTCAACAACGACCCGACGCACCCGGCGCACCCGGCCGCAGCGTCGGCGAGCCGCCCACCGCAGACAGCGGTCAACAACGACCCGACGGACCCGGCCGCAGCGTCGGCGAGCCGCTCACCGCAGGTAGCGGTCGGCGACGGCGCGCGGCTGTTCCAGCAGGCGGCCGGCGGCCAGGTCGGCGGCCAGCCGCAGGTACTGGGCGTGTGTCCAGGCCAGCGGCATCGCCGAGGTGCTCGGGGTGCCCAGCGGCCGGTTCGGCGGGTACTGGTCCCAGACCTGCTCGGGCAGCATCCGGCCGCCCGTGGCGGTGCCCGCCAGCAGCGCGAGCTGCCGGCCGGCGGCGGCCCGGTCGCCGGCCGCGATCAGGTACTCGCCGCGCTCGCCGTTGAGCAGCGGCCAGGCCCGGCCGCGGGTGATCCGCGAGTCGGCCGGGAGCGGGTAGTCCCACGGGCTGCCGTCGGCCTTCTCACCGTAACCGTCGAACGAGGCGCGGTGCCCGTACGGCCCGGCGGCCAGTTGAGCGTCCACCACGCGCAGCGAGTTGCGCACGACCGGATCGCCGGCCGCGAGCACGCCGAGACGGACCAGCTCCAGGAAGCCGGGATCGACCACCCGGCGCTGGTCGACGCCGGACGGGCCGCTGTCGCCGATGTCGTACCTGCTGCCCCGGTCCGGCTGCCCGTCCTTGGTCAGCCGCAGGAAGTACGGCTCGGCGGAGTACGGTCCGGTGCCGGTCACCGTCCACGCCTTGACCCGCGCCCGCCAGGAGTCCGCGGTACGCAGGTAGCGCCCGGCCGCGTCCACGTCGCCGTTGGCCCGGGCGATCGACGCCGCGCAGACCAGGCCGGCGATCTGCGCGGCGATCGTGGCCGGGGAGTACCCGGACTGGTTCTCCCACCGGTCCTGCGGGCTCCACGGCGCCCGGTTGCCGTCCTGCTCGAAGCCGACCAGGAAGTCCGCGGCCCGCCGCACGTGCCGCCAGGTCGCCACGTCGGTACGGTCCAGTTGGTAGGCCAGCACGATGGGCAGCCCCACCTGGTCCAACTGCAGGCCGGTCCAGACCGGGGTGCCGTCCGGCCGGGCGTTCTGCGGGAACGAGCCGTCCGAGCGCTGCTGCACGGTGAACAGGTGGTCCAGGGCCCGCTGGGCGCCGGCCCGGTCACCGGCGGCCAGCAGCCCGGTCGCGATCTGGTAGAGGTCGCGGGACCAGACCAGGTGGTACGGCCCGGACGGGTCGTCCCGGCCGAACGCCCACGGGGAGCCGGGCGCGGCCACGTAGGCGCCGCGGTGCGTCTTGTCCTCGCTGGCCGCCAGCACCATCGCGGACACCTGCCAGAGCGTGCGGTCGGCGACCGCGGGCGGGCGCCGGAGCCCGGCGAGGTGGCGGTGCCAGCCCGCGGCGTACTCCCGGGCCAGCGCGCCGAACCCGCGGCGCAGCCCGGCCCGCGCGCCGGACAGCGCCGCCCGGGTGCTCGGGCCGAACCCGAGCGCCAGCGTGGTGTGCCGGCCGCGCAGCTCACCGGTCTGCACCAGGTTGCCGGCCGCGGCCCGGCGGTGGCGCCGGTCCATCCGGCCGTCGGCGAGCAGGTCGGTCCAGCCGTCACTGACCCCGGCGAAGCCGCTGGACGTGGCACGGAAGCCGGGCGAGGCCACGAACGCGCTGGCCACGCCGCCGTCGGAGGCCAGCAGCGCGTCGCCGTCGGTGCGCCCGGCGTCGCCACCGCGGCTGTTGGCCAGCGCCGGGTCGTAGACCGCGTAGAGCCGGTGACCCGGGCCGGCGGTGAAGCGCACGTCGACCAGGACGGTGGCCCGGTGCGGGTCGGTGACGTACCGCAGGGCCAGCCGCCACCGGCCCGCCGGATCGGTCAGCCGCTGCTCGAAGCTGAGACTGCGCCGGTCGATGAGCGAGGTGACCGCGCCCACAGCGCGCGCCGCGCGCCCGTCCGGGCCCGCCACGACGAAATCCAGGGCCCGCACGCTCGGGGTGCCCAGGTCGGGGTAGAAGATCTCGCCCAGGCCGCCGGTGCGCTGCACGGTGGCCCAGACCCTGCTGGCGGTGCCGGTCGCGGTGATCAGCCCGCCCTTGTCGGCGGGTAGGAACTGCTGGTCGAGGCCGGGCGCGCCGGGTGCTTCTCCGTCGCCGGTGGCCGCGGCCACCGGGGTGAGGCCGAGGAGGGCGGCCGCCAGGACGCGGCCGATTTTCCGGTACGTCATGAGCCCGGCATACCCAGATGAACGTCGATGAAAAGTCCGGGTGGAGCCGGCAACCCGCCGGACCGCTGTCTCAGGTGAGGCCGATCCGCCGCCGGCCGCCGAACAGATCGTTGTCGGCCGGGCGGTCCCCGCCGTCACAGGAGTCCTCCGGCTCGACCTCGAGCAGGTCGAGCAGGTCCGGTCCGGAATGGCCGGTGTCCACCGTGCCGCCGATCAGCCCGAGCAGGGCGGCGCAGTTGCGGCCGTAGCCCTGCACCATCCGGTCCACCCGGGTCGGGTGGCCGCAGCGGCGGCAGGGTCGCATCCGCTCCCTCGGGAGATCGCCCACCCGGCCATTATCGTCGGCGCCTGGCCCGGTGTCCGCCCGATGCGCATCGCGGCCGCCCGGCTCGCGCCGCCGGGCGGCCGCCGGGCGCCGTCATCCCTCGCCGACAGCCTCGGCCAGCTGCTCCTTGGTCATCTTGGAGCGGCCGGGGATGTCCTGCTCCTTGGCCTTCTCGTAGAGCTCCCGCCGGGTCTCGCCGCCCGCCGGGCCGGCGCCGTGCACGCTCTGCGGCGGCACGCCGGTGGTCACCTCGACGAAGCGCCGGCCCATCTCCTCGCGCTCGGCGTCGCTGAGCCGGTCGGCCAGGATCGGCAGCAGCTCCTCCTCTTCCTCCTGCACGTGATGGCGCAGCTCACCGGTGATCGCCGCGATCGTGCCGCGGAAGCCGGGATCGTCGGGGCTGCCGTCGAGCAGGTTCTTCAACATGTCCTCGATCTGGTGGTGCTCCTCGACGCCGTCGCGCACCTCGTCGCCGGTCTCCGCCGCCTTCTCCCGGATGGTCGGGTAGACGAAGTCCTCCTCGGCCTCGGAGTGCGGCAGCAGCATCCGGGCCACCTCCGCGAGCAGCGCGGCCTGGTCCGCGCTGTCCTCCGCGGCCTGGGTCAGCAGCTCCTCGACCTGACGGTGCTGCTCCTTGATGATCTCCACGATGTCCGGCACGGAACCCCCCTTTGTCACGTCGTCATCGCTGATGTCGCCGGAATACCCCGCTTTGTCGGAGTCACCCGTCGGCCTGCCAGGAAACGCTCAACCGGGGGCCGGTAGCGTGCGGGCCCGATCCTGATCGAGGAAGGGGTGGCGGGTGCAAGCGTTCCGGGTGTTCCGCGTGACCGCGGTAGCCGAGGCGTTCTCGTGGGCCGGCCTGCTGGTCGGCATGTACCTCAAGCACGTTTCGCACACCACCGAGGCCGGGGTGTGGCTGTTCGGCCGGATCCACGGGGCGCTGTTCGTGGCGTACCTCGCGGCGACCCTCTGGGCCGCCCGGACCGAACGCTGGTCGCTCTGGCGCACCGGCTTCGCCCTGCTCGCCTCGATCCCGCCGCTCACCACCCTGATCTTCGAGCGCTGGGTGTCCCGGCGCCGCCCCGCCGCCGAGCCGGCGCCCGCCACCGCCTAGGCCGCGTTTCGTAAAGGTCATCAGAGCCATTGGTTGATGACGGCGATGGTGACGGTGGCTTCGAAGCGGACGGCAAGCTTGTCGTACCGGGTGGCCATCGCCCGGTTCTGTTTGAGCTGGTTGATGCCGCATTCCACGGCGTGACGCTGCCGGTACACGACCGGGTCGAACGCCGGAGGACGCCCGCCCTTGGAGCCTTTGGCCTTGCGGTAGGCGTCCTGGTCGGCCTTGCTCGGGATGCACACCCTGATCCTGCGGCGGCGGGCGTACCCGCGATTGCCCCGGCTGGTGTACGCCTTGTCCGCCAGGACCAGATCCGGCCGGGTACGGGGCCGGCCACCACCGACCCGATAGACCTTGATGCGTTCCAGGACCTTGATGAACTGCGGACTGTCACCCCGCTGACCAGCGGTGATCACCGTCGACAGCGTCTTACGACCCTGCTCACAGGCCAGATGGGTCTTGGTGGTGAACCCGCCCCGGGACCTGCCCAGAGCATGATCGCCGGGTTCGGCGAACACCCCACCCGGCGGTTCCTTCTGCAGGTCACCATCACGACGGGCACCCGCGGCATGCTGATGGGCACGGCTGATCGTGGAATCGACGCTCACCGCCCACTCGATGTCACCGGCGGCGTCGGCCCGGGTCTGGAGCCGGGCCAGGATCTTCGCCCACGTCCCGTCGCGCTGCCAGCGCCGGAACCAGCGATACAACGTCTGCCAGGGTGCGTACACCTCGGGCACGTCCCGCCACGGTGTTCCCGCCCGGACCCGCCACCGGATCCCATCGATGATCTGCCGTTTCGTCCATCGCGGCGGACGGCCTCGCCGTGGCTCCGCAGGCAGCGCAGGTTCCAGCACCGCCCACTGAACGTCGGTGAGATCGTGTCGCCTCGCTGCCGCTACCCTGGGCACGAGGTCTCCGGTGGTTCAGGTTTGCTTGGTCGCTAACCCGTTTACCGGAGACCTCACTTCGTATCGACAACCGCCACGCCGGGACACGTCACACCTCGCCCGCACTTACGAAACGCGGCCTAGCCGCACCTTCCGCGGGCACGGCGGCGGCGCATCCGCCGGGCCCGCGTCCGCGGCCGATCCCGCCACCGGCCGGTTCGGCGGCACATGTCATCGTCGATCGAGGAGGCCGGATGTCCGCACGTCCCGTCCCGGCCGCCCGGCCCGCGGCATCGCACCGCAGCGTCCCCGCCGACCCGGCGGCAACCGGCGCGAAGAACCCGGCGGACGGTCCCGGCCGCACACGGTGTCATGACGCCGGTGCCGTCGACACGGATGGCGTGCGATGAGTACGAGAAGCCGCGGAGCCCGGCGATACATCCGGCAGGCTCTGGAATATCTCCGGGACGCGAAGCGGAAAGAAGCCCGCGGCGCTCGCGGCACGCGGATGCCGGCCGAACGGTTGCGCCACACGCTGATGGGTGAGCGGGACGGGAGGGCGTCCGGTTTCCACCATCGACCGAACGGTGTCGACCCGGCGGGCGCCAAGCTGATCAGGGTCACCAAGCGGGACGAGCGTACCGGCGTGTACGAGGGCCAGGTCGCCATCGCGAACCGCAGGAACGGCGAGTGGCACCTGAAGCAGAAGAGCACCTTCTTCCCGGACGACTGGACGCCGGAACAGGTCGACAACGCCGTGGACCGCGCCTTCCGCGAGGGCGCGGTGAAGGATCCGCGAACGGGTCGATGGCAAAGCACCTTCCGGGGCATCGTCCTGGAGGGGTTCTATGATCCGGACACCGATACGCTGCGGCACGGCTATCCGGTGCTGGGACCACGGAGGACGGCATGACCGGAATTTCGTTCCACCTCAACGAGCGTGGGGTCGTCGACTATCGGGCGGACGACCGGTTCACCGTGCTCGGGCTCTGGCTGACCGGGGACGTCCAGGCGAGCCTGCAGGGGTGTCTCGATGTGCTGGCCGACCTCGACGACGTCGCTGCCGGCCGCAAGTCGCAGGAGGAATGGCGAGGCAACGCCTTCCACGTCACCATTTCCGCGGAAAGCCTCGCACTGCGCAATGACTACCGCGCAGTGTTGCGAGCCGACTACCCGATCGCCGAGGTACGCCCCGTGATTGACGACTACTGGGGGTTCATCGCCGAGGGCGAGGACAGGGAGGCCGCTCTCGCCGAATGGGAGCAGTGGAACGACCGCCTCCATCCGCGGCACGGAGACCTCCTCTGACGGCTGGCGCTCCGAGCCGGTCCTCAGGCATCCGCCAGGTCGAGGATCGCCTCGTGGATCAGGTTGCCGACGAGCTCGCGGGTGATCTGCTGGAAGATCGGGATCTCCAGCAACGACGCGCCGAACGTCGGCCCGGCCGCGGCGATCGCCTGGGCGATCTGGATCGCCAGGATCGTCAGTTGCACGATCACCGCGACCTTGAGAGCGAGCACGACGGCCCCGCAGATGATCAGCCCGGTACCGGTGAGCACCGCGGCGGTCGCGCCGTCGGTCAGCACCGGCGCCGGGCTGTCCGCGCTGCCCCACCACTGCTGGAACGCGGCGATGTCCTGCCCGGCATTCTGCGCCCACACCGCACCCGCGGCCGCGTCGGCGTCCGCGACGATGTCGCCGATGGTCGCGGAGAACCTGATCCAGGCCTGACCCATCTCGAAGAGCCGGTCCTCGGCGGCCGCAGGCCAGGTGTATCCCAGCATGTCCAGCAGCGAGGCCAGCTCTCCCGGCAGTTGCAGGCTCACCGGCCGAGCTCCGCCCGCAGGGTTTGCAGGCGCTGCTCGATCGCCTCCTCGGCCGCGGAATACGCCAGCGCCATGCCGGACAGGTCGGCGCCGGCGGCGGCGATCTCGCCGAGCGCGCTCTGATAGCACTCGTAGGCGAACGACGACACCTCCTCGTGCGCGGCGCCGATCAGCGAGCCGATGTCGTCGCTGCCCCAGGGTTGGCCGAAGCCCGCGATCTCCGCCTGGAACGCGGTGAGCGCGGACGCGAATCGGTGCGCCACCGCCCCCAGCCGCCGCCCGGACGCCTGGAGGCTCTCCGGGGCGATGTGCAGGCCGCCCGAGCTCACCGGCCGCCCCGCTCGGCGATGCGCTGCTGGGCGTCGGCCAGCGCCTCGGTGAACGCGCTGAACTGCCTGGACGCGCTGTCCTGGATTTCCCGGAGCTGTCCGGACAGCGCCTCGAACGACGGCCGGCCGGCGCCCGCCGCACGGGCCTGCAGATCGGCGAGCGCCGCGTTGACCGCGGTCATCGTCTCCTCGGCGAGCGTGGCCGAGTCCATCCGCATCACCGTCGGCCGGAAGACCAGCGACGTCACCCGGCCCGGCATGGCCGCGGTCGCGACGATCGCCCCGTCGAGCGCCGCACCGGCGCCCTCGATCGGCACATGCTCCGCGGGTGGGGTGTCCGCGGCCGGGGCCTGGAGCGAGCCCAGCGCGGCGGTGACGTCGGCGAGCATCCGGGTGATTCCGGACGGGTCGGGTGAGACGGTCATGCGGAGATCCTGTCAGAGCCGGCCCGGTCCGGTGGACCAGCACCCGGCTCGCGAGTGGTCAGGCCGCGAAGATGCGGCCGGCGCCGTACGACGTGCCGGCCCGGTCGCGTTCCAGCCAGCCGGTGTCGACCAGCATCCGGCGGACCGCGGCCACGTCGTCGGTCAGCACCGCGATGCGCTGGTTGACCTCGTCCTCGGTGAGCACCCCCTCGACCGCCAGGAAGCGGGCGAGCAGCTCGGCGAGCTGCTGGTGACGCTCGCTGAGCGTGGGCGGCAGACCGGTCAGGCGGCCGTGCGCGAAGAAGCTTCTCAACTGCGGGTACTCGCCGAGCAGCGGGGTGATCGGCTGGGTGGCGACGAGGGCCTGGGCGGCCTCGCGCAGCGCTTCGGGCTTCGCCCGGAAGACCCCGTCACCGGTGCCGGTGGCCAGGCCGAGCGCGGCGAGGCGGCCGCACGCGTCGCCCGCCTCCGGCTTGGCGACGTCGAGGTGGAACGCCATCTCGGCGATGGTCGAACCCTGCTTGCCCCGGCGGACCAGCTCGGCGAAAGCACGCAGGCGGGCGGGGTTGGACAGCTGGGTGAGGAGCTCGGCGGCGCGGGCGGCTTCGGCGGACATCCCCACAACCTAGGAACTCGGGGCTGCCCGGGCATCCGATTTTCGGCGACCGTACGCATTGACTTTGCTCGATCATCGCGGCAGGCTGGGCGCCACAGCACCGCCGTTGGAGTCACGCGGCCCACGGAAGCCCGGGCAGCTTCCGCCGTCCCCGAACCCGGCCGTCGCCACGCGCGCGGCCGTCGAGCTGGAGGAGTGCTGACTTCGCATGCCCAACCCCGTACGCCGAAGGTTTCTGATCTGTGCCCTGGCGGCCGCCCTGGCCGCCGCCCTCGCCGTCCTCGTCGCGCCGAGCTCCCCCGCCTCGGCGCACGGCAACGTGCTGAGCCCGGGCTCGCGCAACTACGGTTGCTTCGAGCGCTGGGGCGACAGGTTCCAGGCGCCGGAGATGGCGACCCAGGATCCCCTGTGCCACCAGGCCTGGCAGGCCGACCCGCAGGCGATGTGGAACTGGAACGGCCTGTTCCGTGAGGGGGTCGCCGGCAACCATCAGGCCGCCATCCCGGACGGGCAGCTGTGCAGCGCCGGCAAGACCCAGAACGGCCGGTACGCCGCGATGGACACGGTCGGCGACTGGAAGTCCACCACCATCGCGAACTCGTTCACGCTGCAGCTGTTCGACGGCGCCCGGCACGGCGCCGACTACATCCGGGTGTACGTGACCAGGCCGTCCTACAACCCGGTCACGCAGCCGCTGAAGTGGTCGGACCTGGAGCTGGTCAGCCAGGTCGGCAACACCCCGGCGGCACAGTGGACCCGGCAGCTGAGCAACGGGGTGCAGATGGACATCCCGGTGAGCGTGCCGGGACGCTCCGGCCGGGCCATGGTGTACACCATCTGGCAGGCCAGCCACCTGGACCAGTCGTACTACTTCTGCAGTGACGTGAACTTCGGCGGCGTCACGCCGCCGACCTCCTCCCCCACGTCCACGCCGTCGTCGACCCCGCCGTCCTCGACCTCCCCGGCGCCCGCCGGGGCGTGCCGCGCGGCGGTGTCGGTGTCGTCGCAGTGGTCGGGCGCCTACCAGGCCACCGTCACGGTCACCGCGGGCAGCGCGGCGGTACGGGGCTGGGCGGTGACGCTCACCTACGGGACGGGGCAGACCGTCCAGCAGTCGTGGGGCGCCACCGTGGCGGCCGGCGGCAACCGGATCGAGGCGTCGAACGCGGCGTACAACGGGGCGCTGTCGGCCGGAGCGTCCACCAGCTTCGGCTTCATCGCCTCCGGCACGCCCAGCACCCCGTCGGTGACCTGCGCGGCGGTCTGACGGCTCACCGGTCTGACGGCTCGCCGGACTCACGGCTCACCGGACTGACGGCTCGCCGAGATACGTAACACTTGCTACAGTCGATGTAATGGGAGCGTTCCCATCATGTCGTGACTCCACATGCTGCCGCCTGGGGAACGAGGCCGCCCCACCCCGTTTCCCGTCACAATCCGACAGGCCGGAACGCCCCACCCGCCCGTACCGGGTTAGGCTCACCTAACTCTTCAACGGGCGGGTGGGGATGGCGCAGCCGGAATCGCTGTCGGAATTGCTCAACGGCCGGCGCGCGGCCGTCGACGCGTCCTGGCCGGCGGCCGGCTACCTGGCCGGCTGGCTGCTCCTGCACTCCATCTGGGCCGGCGCGGCCGGCGCGGTGCTCTGCGCGCTCGGCGTGGTCGCCTGGCGGCTGCGGCGCGGCGACAAGCCCCGCGCGGTGCTGCTCGGCCTGCTCGGCGTGTGCGTGGCCGCGCTGATCGCGCTGCGCACCGGCCGGGCGGAGGACTTCTTCCTGCTCCAGCTGCTCAGCAACGGCGCCAGCGTACTCGCCTGGGCGATCAGCATCGTGATCCGCTGGCCGCTGCTCGGCCTGGTGGTCGGCGCGGTCCTCGGCCAGCGGACCCGCTGGCGCCGCGACCCGCAACTGCTGCGGGCGTACTCGCGGGCCAGCTGGGTGTGGGTCCTGCAGTACGTCCTGCGGGTGGCGGTCTTCCTCCCGCTCTACGCCGCCGGCCAGGCCGGCGCGCTGGCCGCCGCGCGGATCGCGCTGAGCTGGCCGCTGGTCGCCGCCTGCCTCGCGGTCAGCTGGTGGGTCGTCCAGCGCACGCTGCCGGCCGGGCACCCGGGCCTGCGTCACCCGGTCGAGCAGCCGGTCTGAGGGCGCGGGCGGTCACCGCCACGCGCTGATCAGCTCGTCCGGCCCGTAGTGCCGGTCAACCCGGTCGCCCGCACGCCGCTGCGGCTGATCGCCGGCAACGGCGCCGGGTCGCCGGACCGCCGCGTCCGGCGCCCACGCCGCACGAACGCTGTCGCGGCACTATCCCCACCGATGGTCTCCGCCGCGCTGGCAACCGTCGCGCGCCGTGCGGTCAGGGCATGTCGGCGACGCCCGGGACGGACTCCGCGGCCAGGTCGTCCAGCACGCGCTGGGCGACACGGAACGCCGTGTTGGCGGCCGGCACCCCGCAGTAGATCGCGGTCTGCAGCAGCACCTCCTTGATCTCGTCGGCCGACAGCCCGGTGGCGCGGGCGGCCCGCACGTGCATGGCGAGCTCCTCGTGGTGCCCGAGCGCGACCAGGGCGGTCAGCGTGACCAGTGAGCGGCTGCGCCGGTCCAGGCCGGGGCGGGTCCAGATCTCGCCCCAGGCGTACCGGGTGATCAGGTCCTGGAAGTCGCGGGTGAACGGCGTGGTCCCGGCGGTCGCCCGGTCCACGTGCGCCGCGCCGAGCACCTCCCGGCGGACCGCCGTCCCGGCCGCCCGGGACTCGTCGAAATGCTGGTCCAGAAGGAACGCGACGACCTCCGGCGACTCGGCCGGAGCAAGGTGCGCGACGTCGTCGAGGATGACGAGCCGGCCGTTCAGCACGGTGTCCGCGATCAGCCGCAGGCCGTCCGGCGGGGTGGGCCGGTCCTGCGCGCCGGCCACCGCGAGCACCGGCGCGGCGATCTCCGGGAGCCGGTCGCGTACGTCGAAGGCGGCGAGCGCCTCGCAGGCCCGCGCGTAGCTCTCGTCGTCGGTCGCGCGCAGCGCGCCGAGCAGCTCCGCGACCACCTCGGGCCGGGCGTCGCGGAACTCCGGTGTGAACCAGCGCTCCGCGGAACCGGCCACCACCGCCCCGGTGCCCTCGGCTCGCACCAGCGCGGCCCGCTGCGCCCAGAGGCCCGCCTCGCCGATCTTCGCGCCGGTGCAGAGCAGGGCCGCGGCGGTGACCCGTTCCGGCGCGTCGAGCAGCAGCTGCAGGCCGATCGCGCCGCCGATCGAGTCACCGGCGTAGCCGAAACGTTCCCCGGGCCGCAGCCGGTCGGCCAGCGCCAGGACCTCCCCGGCCAGGGCGGCGACGGTGTACGGCGCGGGCGCCGCAGCGCTGCGCCCGTGCCCGGGCAGGTCGAAACCGACCACGTGGTAGCGGCCGTGGAGCCGTGCCGCGCAGCGCCCCCACAGGGTCTCGGCGGAGGTGCCGACGGACGCGCCGAGCAGCAGCAGCGGACGGTCGGGGGCGTCGGTGAAGACGGTGGCGGTCAGCACGGTGGTCCTTCCGGCCGCTGCGCGGCCATCGCTCTTTCCGGTACGAGCGGGCGCGGTGGTAGCGCCGCGCCGGCGATGCGGGTCCGCCGACGGTACGCACCGGCCGCTCGCCGCGCTGCGGGCCGCTCCCGCGGCACGGACGGTCGCGCCCGGCGGGACGCGGGTCACCCCGGTTTCGCGGCGCGGGTCAGCACCGCGTCGATGATCTCATCGCTCGCGCCGAGGTAGGGCTGCTCCGGCGGGGCTTGCGGGGTGATCGACCGCTGCTCGGCGTCGATGCCCGGGCGCGCCCGGTGCAGCGTGGCCAGCATCCTCCCGGTGTCCACCCGGAGCCCGGCGAGCAGGTCCGCGGTCTGCGCGCCGGCCACCACGGTGCGCCGGGCCAGGGTGCGCAGGGTGGCCCACTCGACGTGCCAGCCGCCGTCCGGGCGTTCGTCGACCGCGGCGGCCGCACCGGCGTGCAGCAGGGCGGCGAGCGGCGGGCCGGCCAGCGCGGCCCGCTTGATCAGTACGGCGTGCACCGGATTCCGCTTGTTCGGCATCGCCGACGAGCCGCCCCGGCCCGCGGCGGCGCCCTCGATCAGCTCGTGCACCTCCGGGCGGGAGCCGACCAGCACGTCGTTGGCGATCCGACCCCAGGCGTCGGTGCAGGTCACGAACGCGTCGGCGACCCGGGTCAGCGGGGCGCGGCTGGTGTGCCACGGCTCGCGGACCGGCAGGCCCAGGTCCTGCGCCGCGGCGTCGACCAGCTCGCGGGCCCGAGCCGGGTCGCCGGTGAGGGCGGTCGGCGCGGCCAGGCTGCCGGCCGCGCCACCGATCTGGATGGGCATGCCGGCGGCCGTGGCCAGCTGGTCCCGGGCGTCCAGCACGCCGGTCAGCCAGCCGGCCGCCTTGAGGCCGAAGGTGATCGGGATGGCGTGCTGGGTGAGCGTCCGGCCGGCCATCCGGGTCTCTCGGTGCGCGTCGGCGAGCCGGCTGAGCGCGCCGATCTGGGAGCCCAGGTCGGCTCGGATGCGCGCCACCGCGTCGCGCAGGCACAGCACGATCGCGGTGTCGATGACGTCCTGGCTGGTCAGTCCCTTGTGCAGCCAGCCGGCGGCGGCCGGGTCCCGTTCGCGCAGCCGGGCGCGCAGCAATCGCAGCAGCGGGATCAGCGGGTTGCCGCCGGATTCCGCGCCGACCGCCAGGGCGGGCAGGTCCTCCGGGGTGACCAGGGTGGCCAGGTCGCCGGGGACGGCGATGTCGGCCAGGCCCCGGCCGGCCAGCGCGGCCAGCCAGGCGTGCTCGACGCGGACCATGGCCGCCACCACGGCCGCGTCGGTGAACAGGTCGCCGGCTCGGTGGTCGCCGGGCCACAGCAGGTCGCTCACGGCGCGCTCACGCCCAGGAGTCCCGCAGCCGCGGATACGTGAGGAAGACCGTCTCGGCGGCGCCCTGCAGGTGGATGTCGAAGACCAGGCCCCGGTCGACCCGTTCGGTGATCAGGGTGGCCCGGCGGGCCGGGTCCAGCGCGGACAGCAGCGGGTCGGCGGCCAGCGCGTCGGCGTCG
Organism: Actinoplanes teichomyceticus ATCC 31121; assembly: GCF_003711105.1. NCBI lineage: Bacteria > Bacillati > Actinomycetota > Actinomycetes > Micromonosporales > Micromonosporaceae > Actinoplanes > Actinoplanes teichomyceticus. The sequence continues at coordinate 2,478,318 of NZ_CP023865.1, read as the reverse complement.
TCCGGCAGGTAGGCGCGGGTGAAGAGCCGGTCGAGCAGTCCTCGGGCGAAGACGGTGACCGCGAAGAAGGCCGGCCTGCCCGGCTGCGTGGGACCCGGCTCCAGCGTGGCGAACTGGTAGTGGCCGTCCGGGTCGGTGGCGGCGCGCCCCCAGCCGGTGAACGTCCAGCCGTCGCGGCGCAGCGAGCCGGGCTGCCGCACGATGTGGCCCTGCCCGTCGGCCTGCCAGATCTCGATCACCGCGTCCGGCACCGGGCCGCCGGAGCCGTCGGTGACCCGGCCGTGCAGCCGCACCGCGCGCGGGTGGGCCGGCGGGACGAGCTCGTTCATCGCCGGGTACTGCAGGCCCAGGTGGAAGAACGGGCCGACGGTCTGGCCGGGAACCGCGGCGCTCATGCGTGCTCTTCCTCGGTGTCGAGCGGGGTGCGGTGGCTGCCGGTGAGCACGATGTCCCAACGGTATCCGGTGTTCCACTCCGGGGTGGTCAGGTCGTGGTCGTACCGGGCGATCAGCAGTTCCCGCGACTTCGGGTCGGTGATCGACTGGTGGATCGGGTCGTACCGCAGCAGCGGGTCGCCGGGAAAGTACATCTGGGTGACCAGGCGCTGGGTGAAGTCGGTGCCGAAGAGCGAGAAGTGGATGTGCGCGGGCCGCCAGGCGTTCAGGTGGTTGCGCCACGGGTACGGCCCCGGCTTGATCGTCTGGAACCGGTACGTCCCGTCCGGGGCGGTCAGACAGCGCCCGGCCCCGGTGAAGTTCGGGTCGTGCGGGGCCGGATGCTGATCGCGCTGGTGGCGGTAGCGGCCGGCGGCGTTGGCCTGCCACACCTCGACGAGCTGGTTCGCCACCGGCCGCCCGTCGCCGTCGAGCACCCGGCCGGTGACCACGATCCGCTCGCCGAGCGGGGTGCCGGCGTGCTGGATGGTCAGGTCCGCCTCGTCGACCGCGACGTCGCGGTGGCCGAAGCACGGGGCCGACAGCTCGACCGACTCCGGGTCGACCAGGTGCGCGGGCTGCTCGGGGTGGCGCAGGCCGCTGCTGCGGTACGGCGGATAGTCGATCCTCGGCTGCGGGCCGCCCGGCTGCCCCGCCGCCGCGGCGATTTCCCCATCGATGTCAGCTTGTGACGACTGGTTCACGATTCGGACGCTAGGCGGTCGCCCGGCCTCTCGGCGATACTCGGCTTCCACTCAGCGGAAGGGTCCCTCCGATGGCCAAGAGCGTCACCTCGCGTGCGCTGGCCCTGCTCGGGGCGTTCGACGCCGAGCATCGCGGCCTGCGGCTCAGCGACCTGGCCCGGCGCTCCGGCACCCCGCTGGCCACGGCCCACCGGCTGGTCGCCGAGCTTACGCGGTGGGGCGCCCTGGCCCGGGAGCCGAACGGCGAGTACGTGATCGGCCGCCGGATCTGGCAGCTGGGCCTGCTCGCCCCGGTGCAGAGCGAGCTGCGCACCGCGGCCGCCCCGTTCCTGCACGACCTGTACGCCGCCACCCTGGCCACCGTGCATCTGGCGGTCCGTGACGATCTGGAGGTGCTGTACATCGACCGGCTGTCCGGGCACGACTCGGTGCCGGTGATCAGCAAGGTCGGGTCGCGGCTGCCGTTGCACCCCACCGGGGTCGGGAAGGTGCTGCTGGCGTACGCGCCGGAGGACGTGCGCACCCGGGCACTGGGCCGGCTGACCCGGGTGACCGCGTACACCGTCACGCAGCCGGCGCGGCTGCTGGAGCAGCTGCGCCGGGTACGGGCCGAGGGGTACGCGACGACCGGCGAGGAGATGAGCCTGGGCGCGTGCTCGGTGGCCGTGCCGGTACGCAACGGCGACGACGTGGTGGCGGCGCTCGGGATGGTCGTACCGGATCTGCGCCGCCAACTGCCCCGGATGGTGAGCGCGCTGCGGGTCGCGGCGCACGGGATCGGCCGGACGCTGGCTTCCGCCCAGTGGAAACGAGGCCTTGCCCCGCGGTAGCCGCTGCTGGAGGTTGTGGACATGCGCACCCAGGTCGCCATCATCGGCGCGGGCCCGGCCGGCCTGCTCCTGTCCCACCTGCTCGCCCAGGGCGGCGTCGACTCCGTGGTCCTGGAGACCCGCTCGGAGCAGTACGTGGCCGCCCGGATCCGGGCCGGCATCCTGGAACACTCCAGCGTCGAGGTGCTCCGGTCGGCCGGGCTGGACACCCGGCTACGGGCCGAGGGCGACGAGCACCGCGGCATCTACCTGCAGTGGCCGCACGAACGGCACCATCTCGACTTCGTCGGCCTGACCGGCCGCAGCGTGTGGGTCTACGGCCAGACCGAGGTGCAGAAAGACCTGGTCGCGGCCCGGAAGGCGGTCGGGCAGGAGATCCACTACGAGGTGTCGGGGACCGCGCTGCACGACGTCTCGTCGGACCGCCCGCACGTGACGTTCACCGACCGCGACGGCGCGGCGCGGCGGCTGGACGCGGAGGTGATCGCCGGCTGCGACGGGTCGTTCGGGCCGTCGCGGGCCGCGGCGCCGGCGGCGCGGACGTACGAGAGGGTGTACCCGTACTCGTGGCTGGGCATCCTGGCCGACGTCGCGCCGTCCACCGACGAGCTGATCTACGCCTGGCATCCGCACGGGTTCGCCCTGCACTCGATGCGGTCGGCCACCGTCAGCCGGCTCTACCTGCAGGTGCCCACCGGCACCGACCCGGCCACCTGGTCCGACGAGCGGATCTGGGACGAGCTCGCCGTCCGGCTCGGGCACGGGCAGGACGGCTGGCGGCTCACCCCGGGACCGATCACCGAGCGGAGCGTGCTGCCGATGCGCAGCCACGTGCGGACCCCGATGCGGCACGGGTCGCTGTTCTTGGCCGGGGACGCGGCGCACATCGTCCCGCCGACCGGCGCGAAAGGGCTGAACCTGGCGATCGCCGATGTCGCGCTGCTGAGCCGGGCGCTGATCGCGCGGCTGCGCGACGGCGATCCCGGGCCGGCCGAGGCGTACTCGGACACGGCGCAGCGGCGGGTCTGGCGCTGCACGCACTTCTCCTGGTGGATGACCACGATGCTGCACACCTCGGGCGAGGAGTTCGACGCCGAGCTGCAGCTGGCCCAGCTGCGCTGGGTGACGTCCAGCCGGGCCGGGGCGACCGGCCTCGCCGAGAACTACGCCGGGCTGCCGATCGGCCTGGACGCGCCGCGCTGACCGCACGATCTGGTCAAGGCGGCGACGGTGGGCAGCAGGGTGCGGCTGCGGCCCGGCCGTGGATACGCCTCCGCGGCCGCGGCCGGCCGGACGGCGTGGTCGCGCTGTTTCTGCCAGTGACCGTAGAGGGCGCCGCGCCGCGACAACCGGTCCACCTCACGGATCGTCGCCGGGTCGACGTCTCCGGGCGGCGCGTCGCGCCACGGCGTGCCGGGCAGCGGCATGAACGTGTGCGCGTGGATCCGGGCGCCCAGGTCGGCCAGCTCCCGAGCCAGCGCCAGCGAGTCGTCGACGTCGTCCTCGCTCTCCCCCGGCATCCCGAAGATCATGTCGACGTTGATCCGGAAACCCTCCTCGATGCCGAGCCGGGCGGCCCGCTTCACCTCCTCGACGCCGTGACCACGCTTGGCCGCGTCGAGCACCCGGTCGGAGCCGGACTGGGTGCCCACGATGATGTTGTTGTTGTCGCAGTACTTCTTGACCAGCCGCAACGCCTCGCGGCTGACGTGCTCGGGGCGGATCTCGCTGGGGAAGCTGCCGAAGAAGACCCGGCCGTTCGAGCCGATGCCCTCGCGGCAGCTGGCGAGCAGCTCCGCCACCGCGTCGAGGTTCGGCTCCTCGGCCTGCGTGCCGTAGCTCAGCGCGGTCGGCGTGATGAACCGGACGTCGCGCAGCCCCCCGCGCCCGCATCTGATCCACGTGCCACCGGACGCTGCCCCCTGATTCCATAGATGAACCTTCATGCCGGCTCCGGTGCCGGAGAGGCGTCTGGCAGAACTGCCTACGCCTCCCGGAGCGCCCGGATGAGTCATCGTCGACTCACCGCTTGCGGCGACTCGCGTCCTGGACGGCGGCTGACGCGACCGTGGCGCCACCCGCAGGCCAAGCCGGCCAGTCACGTCATCCAGACGTCAGCGGGACTGAGGCACCCGGGGCAAGCCGTCGCCGTCCGGCGGTGGCCCCACACCGCCGAACCGGCTTTTGGGTGTGATCGTGACCAGGGCCGACTCCGACGTTTCCACGCCGGCACTGATTGCTGTGACGGTGACCCGTACGTGCCCGGTCCTGGCCGCGGTCAGGACTCCCGCCGAGGTGACGCCCGCTCCGGCGGTGTTGGTGTCCATCGGGGCGATCTGGTAACGGTACGTCGTCGCCGGGTTGGCCGGGACCACACTCGCGGACAGCTTTGTCCCCAAGGATGCCTGGTCGAGCGTCACTTTCCGATCACCGAAGTCGACCCGCGACGTGTGAGCGTTCGGGAACGCCGAGCCGGTGGCGTCCGGTGCGCCGGAGGTCACCACGACCGGGAAAGTGGTCGACCTGCTCTCCCGGTTGGCGGTGGCCTTGGCCGTGATCAGGACGGCGCCCGTGGTCACGGGCTTGACGGAGCCGCTGGCGTCGACCGTCGCGACCGCCGGGTTGGAGGAGGTGTACTTCACCTGGAGCGCCCGATCGGAAAGATCCCAGAACGTCATGTCGTGCTTGGTGACCGACAGTTGGGCGTTGATCCGGTTGTCGGGGGTGTCCAGGCTCAACTCGGTGGCGTCCGGCTGGGCCGAGACCACCTCGACGCCGGCCGTGCGGTGTCCGGTCACCCGCAGGCTCACCGACTTCAGATCAGCGTCGGCCGAGCTCGGACCAGCCAGGATGGTCCACTCCCCCGTGGGGAACACCTTCCTGTGCTTCACGTCGTCCCAGAACCACAGGTCACCGGCGCCAATGGTGACCTTCACCCGCTGGGAGGTCCCGGCGATCAGGCCGCTCTTGACGAAACCCTTCAACTGCTTGAGCGGGCGCCGGTTCCCGTCGGCCCCCTTCGGAGCTCTCGCGTAGACCTCCACGACAGCCCTGCCCGGGCGGTTGCCGGCCCGGTTCGACACGGGCACCGAGACCGTCACCGCATCGTCGGGAGTGATCTTCGGGGAGGACAGTCTCGGGGTGCCGTAGACGAACGGCGAGTACGACAGACCTTGACCGAACACATAGTGGGGAGCCGCGCAACCGGGACCGACCTGGTAGTAGAGGTACGTCCGGCCGCACTTGGCGCCTTCCGCCTTGGTCATCCGGTAGTCCTCGATCGCATGGTCGGCCGCCGGCCCGAGTTGTGCATCAACGTCGGAGTACCAGGTCAGCGGGAGCTTGCCCGAGAAGTTGGCCACCGCGGCACGCCCGTCCTCGAGCGTCACCGCGTCGTTGAACAGCAACTCGGCCATCGCCTTGCCCTGGTACATGCCGTTGAAGGACGACCAGACGATCGCCCCTACGCTTGGCAGGTCCTTGAACGCGCTGACGTCTACCATGGTTTTGGCCTGGATCCACACCACGATCTTCTTGCCGTACTTCTGGGCGAGCGGGGCGATCGAGTCCCGGATCAGCTCGGCCTGCTTGCGTGGCATGACGACCGTGGAGCGGTCCGTGCCCTCGCCGCCGTCGTTGTTCCGGTGACCGACCACCACCACGACGTTGTCCGCCTGCGAGATCCGGTATTCGGCGGTCGCCGCGTCCTTTACCGGATCGCAGGGGCTGCTGGCGCACACCGAGGTGGTGATCGCGGTGCCGTCGGCGTTGAGGACGTCGGGGAACGCCGCCAGATGACTGGAGAGGAACGGCGTGGTGGAGCCCGCGGTCACGGCTGAGGCGGATGACCCCGTCCGCTCGGCCAACGCCTGGGCGAAGGTGGTGTTGACCGCCGTCGGCCCGGAGTAGGAGCCGGACTGGAACGCGTTGAGCGAGTCCACGTGCCCCAGGGCGACTGTCTTGCCGGTCGCTGCGCCCGCGAACGGGAGCGTTCCGCCGGCGTTCTTCAGCAGCACCGGCGCCTCGAGGGCAGATTCGTGCGCGACCGCGCGGTGCGCCGGCGAAGCCAGCTTGACATCGGGATCGCCGGCCGCCGACAGCGAGTAGGACTCACTGTTCCACGGGACCGAGCCGACGGGATCGAACTCGCCCAGCTGGAACCGCGCGGTGAAGGCGCGGACGAGCGCGATGTCGAGGTCGGACTCGCTGATGAAGCCTTGGCTCTGCGCCGCCGGGAGTCCGGTCGCCGTGGGGTAGTCACCGCCCGAGCAGTCGAGATCGGTGCCGGCCTTGAGCGCCCAGGCGTTGCCCAGGGTCTTGCTGATCTGCGTCTGACCGCCGAGTTGGACAGGCTGCCAGGAGTGTCCTTGCGTCCCGGTTCCGTACACGCGGGTGATCGCATCGCAGTCGGAGACGACGTAACCGTCGAAGCCGTACGACCGGCGCAGCATGGTCTCGAGGGAGTATCGGCTCGCGGCGGCCGGCGTCCCGGGAGTACCGCCGGGGGTGGCATTGTCGCGCGGGCTCCACAGGGTCGGGTAGCTCGAGGCGGACGGGTAGTCCGTCGTGTAGTTCTCCTTCACGGAGAGGGCGTTGTAGGCGGCCATCAGCGACCGCGCGCCCGCCTTGCCGGCCGAGGCCCCGAAGGGCGGCAGGAAGTACTCGTGCATCGAACGCTCGGTGAAGTTCGACGTGCCGAAATCACGGTTCGCCTCGGAGTTGTTCGCCAAGTAGTGCTTCGGCGTGGCGACCGCCTGAACGTAGTCGTGCGCCCCGGTGGGAACCGTGTCGGGACGCGACGAGGTGTTGCCCTGCAGACCTGTCACGAAGGCGCCAGCCACCTGTCCTGCCAGGAAGGGATCCTCGGTGTAGGACTCGTCCGCCCGCCCCCACCGGGGGTCGCGGCTGAGGTTCTGGTTCGGCGACCAATAGGTCAAGCCGTGACAGGCGCCTCCAACGGGGTCGGGATTGGCCCCGCCCGGCGGGCAGGATGTGTTGTAGGTCACGCGGGCTTCGTCGGCGATACCGCCGGCGATCTTCTGGGTGATGGCTGGATCCCACGTCGATGCGATCGAGGTGCTCTGCGGATACTGCGTGTAGTTGTCATTACCGGGGACGGTCGGGAAGTAGATCCCGTGATTCGCCTCTGCCCAGTATCCGTACGACTTCACGCCGAGCCGGTCGATCGCCTTCGGCTTCGGACGCCAGGTCGCATGCGGCTGCATCGCTATGAGCTGGTCGTACTTTTCCTCCAGCGTCATACGCGAGACCAGGTCCGCCGCACGGACACTGAATGGCAGCGAGGTGTTCTTGTACGCCGGCGTGCCGTCGGCGGACGCCGAAGTCGGCCGCACGAACCCGCCGAGCGAGCCCACGGCCACAGCCCACGCCAGCCCGAACGCCAAGAGCCCGCGCCCTGGACTCCTGGAGCCTCTGCCGTGCCCCTTCCCTCGCGGGGGCACGGAACTGGTCTTCACCATGTGAAGGTCTCCCCTGTCCAAGATGGCAAGATAGATAGGCGTCGATTGCCCAGCAGAACTATAACGGTTGCGCAAAGGTTTGGCAGGAGGTTTCTCAGCGCAGCGTCGACTGCCTCTGGACAAGTTCACTATCGACGATCTGCCCTCCGGGGCGCCGGCTCATCCCATGGCACGCCGTCGAACTGGAGCTCGATCCGCTTCTCCAAGAAGGTGTAGGCGGAGCGAGCTGGAACTTGCCGGTCCACCGGCGGTCCTGAGGGCCCTCGGCGGTTGTTGCGTGGGTGCACCGGCCGCGTCGAGGCGCCTATCGATGGCCGCACCGTAGTGCAGGAATGACCCCCGGTCCGCTGCTCGTCAGCCGGCCGGGCGCGACGGGCCGGGCTTCTCCGCGAGACGCCGGTATCTCGACATCGTCTGGGACGCGCTCGACGGTGTGGCCGACGACGCCGAGAGTGCCGACGAACGGAGGATCAACCGTCGGTCACCACGACCGCTGTCACAGGAGATGATCAATGAGACCCGGATCGTTGGCCGGGCCGGGCCACCCGAACCATCTCCTAACACCTTCGGTGCCTCTCCCCCCGGGTCACAGCATGATCCACCGCTCAACGATGGATCTAAGCGAATCGGCTCCTTACAGCTTCAGTGCCGGCGGAAGACGCCCGCAGCCATTAGACCGAATGTGCCGATCCGGCAACCGTCAGACCTCGGCGTGTCGTATACGAAAGCTCCTGCCCATCAGCGGAGTCTTCGCCGCCCCGCCCGCTGTTAACGTGGCCGTCCACCGTGACATCGGGGCGTGGAATGATGATTGCTTCGGAAAGCCAGGACGCCGAGTCCAGCACCGTTTTGGATTATTTGCCGGGTGTACGCGGGCATGCCGTGCTCGTTCTTGGGCCCGGGCCGGACGACCAGGAAAGCTTGGCGATCTGGACCCTCAGCGCCCTCGGCGCCGCAACCGGAGCATGGATCCTGCCGCTGGCTGATCTCGACAGCGCGCGCCTGCTTCGCATCATGCACATGGTTCGCGGCCGGTGCCTGATCGGCTGGACCGAGGACGCGGCTACGGAAGCGCTCGGCGAGATTGAGGCTCTGCTACCGGCTGAGATGATCGCGCGGCTGCGTGCCGGGCGCCTCGCAATTCCGGACCTGGTCGCCGAGATCCGTGAGCATCGCGTGCATTACTCGGAGGAGCTCACCGCGTACAGCGCCTCGACATCCTCGAAGCTTGCTCCGCTGAAGTGGGCACGAGAACTGCCCGACGAGGCCGACGAGGCCGATGTCCTGACCAGACGTCCCGCCTACGCGGCCAACCCCGCTGCGGCCGTGGCGCTGACCCTGGCCGGGACGTTGCGTCAGGTCATCGATCTCTGGCGGGAGACCGAGGAAGCCCGCTATCGGCGACCGTACCTGCGTTCGCTGGGCGAATTGCAGATTCTTCCACCACGGTGGGTCGGCCGCCTGCGGGCTGCCGAGTCGGGCTCGGAGGGCTGAGCATGTACGCAGTCGTCGATGTGGAGACCACCGGCACCAAGACCAGCTGGCACGACCGGATCGTGGAGATCGCCGTCGTTCGCGTCGACGAGTACGGTCACGTCCGCGACGAGTGGTGCACTGTGGTGAATCCCGATCGAGATCTCGGCCCGCAGGAGATCCACGGCATCACTGCGGCCGAGGCACGCCGCGCACCTTCCTTCGCTGAATTAGCGGGACAGATCGTCGAACGCCTCGCCGGTCATGCCATCGTGGCTCACAATTTGCACTTCGACGCCGGTTTTCTGACAGCGGAATTCGGCAAACTCGGATACCAGGTGCCGATTGCCGCGGGCCGAGGGCTATGCACCATGCAGTTGGCGGCCCATTTCCTGCCCACGGCCGCGCGCAGCCTACAGGCGTGCCGCACAGCCGCTGGGCTGCCGGCCCACCGTGCGCACTCCGCGCTTCATGACGCGCGAGCGGCCGCAGAGTTGCTCATGCACTACCTCCGGGAGTCCGCAAGCCCACCCCCATGGGCGCCGCTCGTCCACGAGGCTCGGCGGGTTGCCTGGCCGGATCTGCCCGTCACGGGCGTGGCGCCGGTGACACGCCGCCGGCCGGAGGACCGTGAACCTCACTTCCTCACCCGGCTGGTCGACCGGCTGCCCCGGCTGCGCGACCCCAGAGCGGACTCCTACCTGGAGCTGCTCGACCACGCCCTGCTGGATCGTCACATCTCCGTGAGCGAGGCGGACCAGCTGGTGGACACCGCTGACCGGCTCGGCTTGGCCCGAGCCGACGTGGAGCTGTTGCATCGGCAATACCTGACCAGCTTGGCGGCGATCGCGTTCGAGGACCTGATTGTCACCGCCGATGAGCGCCGCGACTTGGACAGCGTCGCTGGTCTGTTGGGCCTGACCGGAGCGGACGTTGAGGTCGCGTTGACGGTGGCCCGCGAAGCGCCGGGACCCACTCGTACATCGTGGCGGCTCAACCCCGGCGACACTGTCGTCTTCACCGGCAGCATGAACCCGTCACGAGAGATCTGGGAGGCCGACGCGGCGAGACATGGCCTGAACACCGGCGACAACGTCACGAAGAAGACGCGCCTGCTGGTCGCGGCCGATCCTGACTCGATGTCTGGTAAGGCGAAGAAGGCCCGCCAGTACGGCGTTCCGATCGTTCATCCCAGCGCCTACAAGGCCATGTTGAAGAGCCTTGTGCCCGCCGTCTAGGCCGTATCCCGTCCGTCGACGTTGTGCTGCCGGAATCTGCCCGTCGAACGCCGGTGGTCGTCCGCCGTGTCTGCTTTTCGCGGCGCGGCGGGCGATCAGCATGTCCGGCTACCTGACAAAGGTTCCGGTACATGTGTGTGGTGGTGGCTGGTACGCGCAGGCGTTGATACAGCCGCGCGTGACCTCCAGGGCGTTGAACCGGTCCCACGTCGACGCGAACCCGAGAAGGTAGCGGCAGAGCCCGACACAGGAGCCCGGTCAGGCCACGGGTGTACCGGCGCTCGGCTCAAGGCTTGGCAGGTGTCCGTCGGGGTAATGCGGCACACTGACGACCGGGGGAGTGCTGATGAGTCTGGAAAAAGTGATCTTCGGGTTCTTCGTGCTGCTCGCGGCGACGCTGAACTTCGGTTTCTTCATCGGTGACCTGGCCGATCCGAAGCTGCACAACGAGTACGAACTGTTCGCCGCCGTCGTGGTGAACCTGATCGCCACCGTGCTGAAGTTCGGCGACCGCACGCAGATCGGCGCGGTGCACCTGGCCACCAGCCTGGTGGCCGACCTGCAGTTGATCGCGGCCACCCTGGCCTGGACTTGGGCGACACAGGTCTCGGCGGACGGCCTGAACGGCGAGTCGATGGCCGCCGTGGTGTCGCTGTCCGGCGGCGCCCTGCTGGCCAACATCGTCTCCGTCGTCCTGCTGGTCATCGAGACCGTGTCCTTCCAGCGGCGCTGAGCGGCAGCCGTGCCCGGATCGAAACGATGGTGGCTGCCCGGCCGCGACGAGCGGCGCCCCCGCGAGGCCCGCCGCTGGACGCGGATCGCTGTCGCCGTGCAGGGTCCGCCCACTGTCTTCCTGATCCTGCGCCGGATGCGGGCACCGCTGATCGTCCTCATCACGATCTTCGCGGTCAGCGTCCTGGGCCTGACGCTGATTCCGGGTCAGGACGACGCCGGGCAGCCGGAACGGATGGGCTTCTTCGACGCGTTCTACTTCATGAGCTACACGGCCACGACCATCGGGTACGGCGAGATCCCGCACGCGTTCACCGGCGCCCAGCGGCTGTGGGTGACGGCGACCATCTACCTCACCGTCATCGGATGGGCCTACGCGATCGGCTCGCTGCTGACGCTACTGCAGGACCGCGCGTTCCGGCAGGCGCTCGCGCTGCAGCGTTTCACGCGTACGGTCGCCCGGCTTCGCGAGCCGTTCCTGCTGATCGCCGGGTACGGGCAGACCGGCCGGCTGCTGGGCCGCGAGCTCGACGCGCTCGGTCGCCGGCTCGTGGTGATCGACACCGACGCGGAGCGGGTGGACGCGCTGGATATCGACGCCTACCGCTCCGATGTGCCGGGGTTGGCCGGTGACGCCCGCAACCCGCAGACGATGGAGCACGCCGGGCTCGGCCACCCGTACTGCGAAGGGGTGCTGGCCCTGACCGACGACGACGAGGTGAACCTGGCGGTCACGATGACGGCCGCTCTGGTGCGCCCGGAGCTGCCGGTGATCGCCCGCACGGTGTCGCCGGCCGTCGAGCACCGGATGGCCGCGTTCGGTTCACCCACGGTGGTGAACCCGTTCGACCGGTACGGGGATCATCTACGGCTCGCCCTGCGCGCGCCGGCGTCGTACCAGTTGATGGCGTGGCTGGAAAGCGGGCCGGGCGCCGAACTGCCGGAGCGGGCCCAGCCGCCGCGGGCCGGGCGCTGGGTGCTGTGCGGCTACGGCCGGTTCGGACGGGAGCTCGCCGAGGACCTCCACGCCGAGGGCCTCACCGTCACCGCGATCGACATCCGGGCGGAAGCCGGGTCCGACCCCTGGGTCGTCGTCGGCGACGGGTCCGAGCCGCACGTCATGGCCACTGCGGACCTGGCACACGCGGTCGGCTTCGTAGCCGGCACGGACAACGACACCACCAACCTGTCGCTGGTCGCCGCCGCCCGCCACATCAACCCCGGCCTGTTCGTCGCGACCCGGCAGAACCGGCCGGAGACGGCGCCGCTGTTCGCCGCCATGCAGGTCGACTCCCTGCTGGTACCGGCCGAGGTAGTCGCGCACGAGATCTACGCGCAGCTGAGCACCCCGCTGCTGTGGCGCTTCCTGCGGGAGATGCCGGCCCTCGGCGACGAATGGGCCCGGACCATGGTCGAGCGCCTGCAGCAGCATTGCGGGCGCCGCCTGCCCGGGCTGTGGCGCACGACGCTGGACGCGAGCGAGACCCCGGCGCTCAGCCGCTGGCTGCGCGACGGGCGAGCGACACTCGGCGGTCTCCTGCGCCACCCCGACGATCGGGAGCAGCGCCTCGACATCGTCGCGCTGCTGATCCTGCGGGACGGGCAGGCGACGCTCGGGCCCGACGACGACTATGTGCTGCGGGCCGGCGACCAGCTCCTGCTCGCCGGGCAGCCGTGGGAACAGCGGGCGCTGCTGGACACGGTTACCATCGACTCGGTGAGCCGATACGTCCTGTACGGCCATCGTGTGCCGGCGAGCTGGATCTGGCGGCGTCTGACCCGCTCAGACGGTTAGGGTTCGCTTCAGCCGTGGAGTGGGGCCGGGGCGGACCCGGGTGTCGCCCACCTCCGGACGCGGTATGAGGACGCGCAGCCGTAGTCTCACGGGAGAGCTGACGACACGCGCCTCCGCCGCCCCTGACATCCGGCAGTCAACAGCCCGCGGATCAGCAATGGTTGTGCGACATCCGGGCGTGCATGTAGTAGTTCAAGCTGCTACGGGCACGCGTAGACGCAGCCTCGGGTGATCTCCAGGGCGTTGAACCGGTCCCACGTCACGGCGAAGCCGGGGAAGTCGTCGAGCGGCCGCTGCTTCGCCTTCCCGGTCCTCGTCACCGCGCCGGCAGCGTCGCGGTAGGCCAGCCCGGTGATACCCGCCGGGTCGCCCTTCGCGTCGACCAGGCTCAGCAGCGTCGACTCACCCTCGCCGATCGCCGCCATGTCCCAGCCGGCGTCCAGGGTCTGCACGCGCCCGGTGACCGATCGGCCGACGACCGCTTCGACCCTTCATGGGTGGGCCCCCGACCGGATGGCCGACGGCCAACGGGGGTAAGTACAACGACCCCGAATCCTCTCGCGTGACGGCCAGTTAGTTCGATCGCCGACCGACGATCAGCGCGAGGGGGGTGGACCGTGGCCGGGACCGAGGATCCGCTCGACGGCCGGGTCGGCTATCCGGTGATCTCCGCCGTGGCGCTGCGACCGCTGCCACGGCGCGTCCTGCGGCGCCGCGCGCGTGAGCCCGAGGAGATCCCGGTGGGGGTCGGCTCGGTGCTCGTCGCGCAGTTCCACGACACCTACGAGGCCGTCCCGCGGCGGGCCGGGCTGACCGACCGGCGGCTCGTCGAGGCCACGGCGCTGCTGCTGGTCTCCACGCAGCAGCGGCTGGTCGAGGCCAGCGTCGTCATGCCGTCGGCCGACCAGCAGACCGGCATCGAGATCCGGGCCCGGTTCCGCTGCCGGGTGGCCGACCCGGTCGCCCTGCTGGACAGCGGCGTGCACGACATCGGGCCGGCCCTGACCGAGTACCTGCTCGGCTACGCGCGGGTCCGGATGGTCTGCATCTCCATGTCACTGCGCGACCGGTACGCCTGGTACCAGCTGCAGCAGAGGGTGGTGGCCATGCTGCTCGCCTACGGCGAGGTCGTCCCGGTGCCGGTGCTGGGGCTCAGCGCCACCCTGGCCGACGTCGCCGTCCGGGCCCTCGCGGTCGAGTCCGGGGGGTTGCGGGTCCACCCGCCCGCCCCGGCCTACGGCGGCGTCGGCGACGAGTACCGCGACAACAACTACACCTGGGGAAGTCAGCCTTGAACGCACAACACCGGGCCGGGCCGGAGGAACTCCCGGTGGGGCGGCTGCTGCGAATGGCGACCGGGGTGAACGAGGACATCCTCGCGGCCATGCCGGCCGAGCGGACCCGCTTCACGGCGATGGGCGGTGTGGTGCTCGGCACCGCGCTCATCGCGATGGCGTCGATGGGCGTCGCGATCGGTTTCGTGGCGGGCGGCTTCCCGCCGCCGGCGGTGCCGTTCGTACTGGTCTGGGGAATCTTCGTGCTCAGCATCGACCGCTGGCTGATGTCGGTGGCGGCCAGCTCCGAGCGCGGCCGCAGAGCGCTCAAGCTGCTGCCCCGGCTGATCCTCGCGGTCGCGGTGGGGGTGGTGGTCGCCGAGCCGCTCGTGCTGGTCATCTTCCGCTCCGAGATCGCCGAGCAGTCGCGGCGCGAGCACGCCGACGAACTGCGGGACCTGGAGGGCAGCCTGCTGGCCTGCAACCCGGTGCCCGGCAGCGAGGCGGCGAAGAACTCGCCGGCCGCGGCCCCGCGCTGCGCAGGCTTCCGGCTCTCGCTGGCCGGCAGCGCGGCCGAGGGCCGGCTGGCGCAGATCCCGCAGTTGCAGGCGCAGGTCACCGCGCTCGGCCGGACGGTGGAGGCCGACGCCCGGGCACACGCCGAGCTGGAGGGCCTGGCGCGCAGGGAGTGCAACGGTACGTCCGGCGAGGGGCTGTCCGGCCGGTTCGGGGTGGGGCCCAGCTGCCGGCGGTTACGGGCGCAGGCCGACCGCTACCGCGCCGATCATCGGATCGAGGAGAACACGGCGGCGCTGGCCAACCTGCGGGCCGAGATCGACGGGATCACCGGCCGGATCGGCACCGACGGCGCGGCCTTCGCCGAGGCCCGGCAGCGGACCATCGAGCAACGCATGGCGCAGACCCGGGACCGGTGGCGCGAACCCGGCCTGCTCGACCGGATGCGGCTGCTCAGCCACCTCACCGACCGCAACGGTTACGCCCTGGCGGGTGAGTGGGCGCTGCGACTGTTCCTGGTCCTGATCGACGCCCTGCCGGTGATGGTCAAGTTCCTCACCGGCTTCACCGCGTACGACGAGGTGATGGCCGACCGGCTGGAGCAGGAGAAGGCGGGCGCGCTGGAGCGCAACCGGGCCGGCGGCGACCGGCAGAGGTTCGGCGCCCGGCTGTGGCGGTTCCGGCTGCAGTTGCAGGCCCAGCGGGAGCACCGGCAGCTGGAGGGGCAGCACCTGAAGAGGCTGCGACCGGTCAACGAGGAGATCTGGCAGCAGGTCGACGAGCAGGCCGACCGGCTGATGCGCGAGGCGCCGACGGTCTCCTTCGCGTTGCCGGGCCGGCGCCGGCCGCGAGCCGAGCCCTTCATCGAGTCGGTGACCGACCCGCCCGCGCCCACCCAGCGCAACCCGCACAACCCGCACAACGTGCACGACGTCCCGGCCGCGCCGGGCCCGGACGACGCCGACTGGATGGTGGAGCATTGAGCCTGGCCAAGACCGTTCTCGGCAAACATCCGGTGTACCTGCTGCTGGACTCGTCCGCGTCGATGTGGCGGGCCGACCGGCACGGCCGCAGCTCGATGGGCGTGTTCCTGCCGATGGTGGACCGGCTGGTCGAGGACCTGTGCAGGGTGCCGAAGGTCAAGACCGGGGTGTGGCTGAGCGCGCTGGCGTTCAGCGACGGCGTCGAGGTGCTGCGGCCGATGACCCCGCTGGTGCCGGGCAATCAGCGGATCCGCCGCCCACGGCGGGGCGGGGGGACCGACTACACGCGGGCGCTGGCGCATCTGGCCGACCACTATCCGGCCGACCGCGCGGTGATCGAGGCCGGTGCCGAACGCCTCGGCCGGGAGGCGCGCGTACGCCGCCCGCTGGTCTTCGTCATCACCGACGGCGCGCCCTACGCCGGCGGCCGGGAGCAGCCGGACACCGCGTGGAAACGCGAGCGGGAACGCCTGATCGGCGCGCCGATGCAGGCCTGGATCGCCGTGGTCAGCATCCGGGCGGCCCACGAGCGCACCCTGTGGGAGCTGGCGACCGGCCGCGAGCACGGCGCCCGCAACGCGTTCCTGGCCGAACCGGACGCGTCGGCGGACCGGCTCTCGGCCAGCGTCCGGCAGTGCATGGCCGTCAGCATCTCCAGGTCCGTGCAGCGGGGCGAGCGGGTGATGGGAGTGCCGCGGGGGATGCGCCGGGCGAGTCGTGATGGACGGCGCTGACCTGCTGGCGCCCACCGCCGCGGCCGCCGCGCTGATGCTGTGGCTGCTGCTGTTCCTGCCGCTGCTGTGGGAGCAGTACCGCGGCGGCGGCGCCGGACAGCCGCCACGGCCCTCCCGCCGGCCGGCCCTGCCACCGCTGCCGCCCCCGGCCGCCGCGCTGCCGCTGCCGGAACGGGCCGTCGTGGACTGCCGGTGGTACGGCTCGGTGTTCGGCGGGCTGTGCCGGCCCGAGCCCGGCCGGCACAGCCTCCAGGTCCGCGGGGTGGCCTGGCGTGGCGAGACGCACGTCGAGGCCGGCGACGAGGGGCAGGACGCGGCCGGGGCCGCCTGGGACGACACGATGGGCGTGCTGTTCGTCGCGGTCGCCGACGGGCTGGGCTCGCTGCCGAGGTCCGGGGCGTACGCCGTGCACGCGGTGACCGCGGCGCTGCAACTGTGCCGTACGCGCGGGGACGACCGGCCGTTCGCACACATCGGCGACCGGTTGTTCGGCGCGGTCGCCGCCGGGCTGCGCCGCAGCTTCGGCCCGGAGGCGGGGGTGGACGGCGGGACGACGCTCGTGGTCGCCGAGGTGGTGCCGGACGCCCACGGCGCCCGGGTGACCGTGCACGGCGTCGGCGACTCGGAGGCCTGGGTGCTCAGCGCCGGCCGGTGGCGGGCGCTGCACCACGAGCGCGACCCGGCCGAGGAGGAGAACGCCACCCGCGACCTGCCGACGTTCTGCCGGCCGCGCAGCCGTACCGAGCGGGTCCCGCCCGGCGGGATGCTGCTGCTGGCCACCGACGGGTTCGCCTGCCGGATCGACTCGACGGCCGGCCGTTCGCCGTGGCTGCTGGCCGAGCGGCTACGCCGTACGACGTCGCCGATGGGTCTGGCGCACCTGGTCGCGCATCCGGAGAACGACGACGAGGACGACCGTGGCGTCGTCGCGGTGTGGGTGAGCTGACGTGCGGCCGGTGCCGATCGCGGTCGCGCTGGCCGAGTTGCGGCCGCTGGCCGAGCGTGCGCTGACCATCGACGACGGCGGCACGGCCACCGTCGAACACGTCGAGTACCGCGGTCGCGCCGTCGTCTTCAAGCGCTACCAGGACAGCGCCTCGGCGGCGGAGCTGACCAGGCTGATCCGCTGGGGGCGGAACCTGCCGGCCGCCGACCGGGCCGCGCTGCGCGGGATCGCCGCCTGGCCGCAGGCGATGGTGTACGACGGCAGCCGGCTCGTCGGGCTGCTCGTGCCGCTCGCGCCCACCGGTTTCATCACCGGCGGCAAGCCCCGTTCGCTGGACATGCTGGCCGGCGACGAACGGGTGAAACGGACCGCCTTCGGCCATCTGATCGCCGCGGTCACCTGGTTCCACGACCGCGGCGTCGTGGTCAACGACCTGGCCGCGCCGAACGTCCTGGTGGCCGCGGCCGGCGACGGGATCCACCTGGTCGACTGCGACTCCATGGTCGGCGAGCACTGGGCGCCCGTGCTGCCGCGCAACGCCGCCCCGGAGGACGTCCGCGACGTCGTCGGCGACGTGGACGATCCGACCGCGGCCACCGACTTCGCCCGCCTGGCGCACGCGATCATCTGCGGCCTGTTCGACGCCGAGGTGGTGGACATCGACGACCACGATCCGGAGCTGGTCCGGATGGTCGGGCGGGAGACCGCCGCCTTCCTCTGCGCCGCCCGGAGGATGACCCTCGGCGACGAGGCGGACGCGATCTGGCGGCTGCTGGGCGACGCCTGGCGGGGCGGCCGGCCCGGCGACGTGCTGGGGAGCGAGCCGCCGCTCTACGACGAGTGCCGGATGCCCGGCCTGGACGGCTGGATGCGCGACGGGGGCCTGTCGCGCACGGCCCACCGGCAGCCGCTCGGTCCGGCCCGGCTGCTCGTGCTGACCGTGACCGCGGTGGCGCTGCTGCTGATCGGCCTGCTGGCCGGGATGAGCCTGCGATGACGGACCTGCTGCTGCGGATCGACGGCGTCAGCCACCGCCTGGCCGAGGCGGACGTCTGGTACCTGACCCGGCAGCGGGACGGGCTCGTGCCGACGCGCCGGCGCTGCGGCGCCGGCGAGCTCGGCCACTTCGTGTCCCGGCGGGGCCGCTGGTACTACCGGACCGGGGACCCGGCCGCGCTGCCGGTGCGGCTCAACGGCCGCGTCGTGCAGGACCCGACGACGCGGCTGCCGCGCGGGCCGGTCCACCTGACCTGGGAGCGGCCGGCCGGCCCGGTGGTCCGCGACGTCCAGCGGTCCGGCTACGACGAGGCGGCGATCGTCCGCGCCGTCCACGCCGCCTGCCCCCGCTACGAGGATCTGGAGCTGCTGCTGGCCGACGACCTGAGGCTGGAGCTGTTCCACATCTCGCCGCCGGCCGACATGCGGTGGGTCGTCGACGAGGTCATCCGGACGGCACGGGCGTACGGCTGGCTCACCGACCTGCTGACCGCCGTGCGTTTCGCCCACCCCCGGGAGCCGGCCCTGGACCCGGTGATGCCGCGGTTCGACCAGGAGTCGATGGTCGACGAGGCGAACGGGCTGTCCGACCCGTTCGCCTTCGCCGCCCGGCTGGTACGTGCCTGTCCGCAGGTGTGCCAGATCGACGTGACCTCGGGCTCGCGGCGGTCGGCGGGCACCGGTTTCCTGGTCGGTCCGCACATCGTGCTGACCAACTACCACGTGCTGCGCGACGTGCTCGACGAACCGGGCTCGCCGGCCCGGGTGGCGTTCACGTTCGACCTGCACGAGCACGGCGACGCCCGCTTCACCCGCCGGGCGCCGCTTCGCCTGGCGGTGGACTGGCGGCTCGCCGCGAGCCCGCCGGAGGAGCTGGACTACGTCCTGGCCCGGCTGGACGGCGTGCCCGGCTACGACGAGCTGCCCACCGGTGAGCGCCGCGGCTGGCTCTGCCCGTCCGGCGCCGCGATCGCCCGGCCGAGCCGCGGTATGCGCCTGGTGATCCTGCAGCATCCCCGCGGGGTGATGCTCAAGCAGGCGTTCGGCGACGTGCTCGGCGTCGACGGGGCCGGCACCCGGCTGACCCACCGGGTCAACACGATGACCGGCTCCTCCGGCTCGCCCTGCTACGACGTGGACCACTTCCGGCTGATCGCCGTGCACCGGGCGGGGGCAGCGGACTCCGGCCCGGCGGCGTGCAACACCGCCGTACCGGTCCAGGCGATCCACGCCGATCTGACCGCACGCCGTTTCGACTTCGACCTGCTCACCGATTTCTGAGAGGAGACTTCGTGTCCTTCATCTGTGTCGATCGTGTCCCGGGTGTCGCGCTGCAGGACCGGCTGGACCGGCGGGCCGGCCACGCCGAGGAGGCCGCGGGCCTGTCCGGCCACTTCTGGACCGCGGGCGGCGACCTGCGGGTACGTTTCCTGGACGGACCGCGCGACCTGCGCGAGCGGGTGATGGCCGCCGCGGCGGACTGGACCGCCGGCACCGCCCTGTCGTTCACCGTCGTCACCTCGGGTGGGGCGGACATCCGGGTCACCTTCGCGGGCGCCGGCAACTGGTCGGCGCTGGGCACGCTGAGCCGGGAGACCGAGATGTTCCCGGCCGGTGCGCCCACCATGTGCCTCGGCGAGGCGCCCGGGGCGGCGCCGGCACGCATCGCCCAGCTCGCCCGGCACGAGTTCGGCCACGCCATCGGCCTGATCCACGAGCATTCCAGCCCGTCGGCGGGGATCCGCTGGAACCGGCCGCACGTGCTGGCGGCCCTGGCCGGCCCCCCGAACTTCTGGACGCCGCAGGAGGTCGCCGACAACGTGTTCGCGCGGTACCGGTCGGAGCAGACCCAGTTCACGGCGTTCGATCCGGACTCGGTGATGCTCTACGCGTTCCCGCCCAGCTGGACGCTGGACGCGATGACGTTCCCGGAGAACATCGAGCTGTCGGCCCAGGACCGGGCGTTCGTCCGCGGCATCTACCGCTGAGCGGCGCCGGATGGCGGGCGGCGGGCTTCCGGCCGCCCGGCGGGGCGGGTCAGTGGGCCGCGCGCAGCACCGCGGTCAGCTCCGGTTCGCTCAGCGGCACCGGGTTGCCCTGCATGCTGCTGGACCCGGCGGCCTTGGCGGCGACCTCGGCGAAGAGCTCCGGCCGCAGCCCCGCCGCGCTCAGCGGCCGGACCCGCAGCGCGGCGACGGTCCCCCGCAGCCAGTCCACCGCGTCGGCGACGGTGGCGTCCGGGCTGCCGGTCAGCAGCCGGGCCACGTGGGCGTACCGGGCCAGCGCCGGCGAGGCTGGGTCGCGCTCGCGAAGTGCCTGGACGTTCGCCTCGACGACGGGGGCGAGCAGCGCGGCGCAGACCATGCCGTGCGGCGCGTCGACCATCCCGCCGATGACACCGGCGAGCCCGTGCACCGCGCCCAGCTTGGCGTTGGCCAGCGCGATGCCGCCGAAGAGGCTGCACAGCGCCATGTCCTCGCGGGCGGCGTGGTCGTCGCCGTGCTCGTAGGCGCGTCGCAGCGCCGCGGCGCCGCGGCGCAGACCCTCGGCCGCGACGGCGTCGGTGGCGGGCGTCGCCTTCGGCGAGACGTACGGCTCCAGGCACTGGGTCAGCGCGTCCAGCCCGCTGCTGGCGGTCACCGGCGGCGGGCAGGTCAGCGTGAGCAGCGGGTCGACCAGGGCCACCGCGGGCAGCATGTGCCGGCTGCGGATGCTGACCTTGAGACCGCGGTCCGGTACCCGGAACACCGCGTTCGCCGTGGCTTCGGCGCCGGTGCCCGCGGTGGTGGGCACCGCGACGAACGGCGCCGCCGGCCGCTCGACGGGCACGCCGCGGCCGACGATCTCCAGATGGTCCAGCGGGTCCGTGCCGTTGCCGAGCAGCACCGCCACCGCCTTGCCCAGGTCCAGGACGCTGCCCCCGCCGATCGCGACGACCAGGTCGGCGCCGGCGGCGCGGGCCCGCTCGGTCGCCGAGCGCAGGTCGTCGACGGTGGGCTCGCCGGCGGCGGTCACGACGGCGACCGGTTCCAGCCCGCCCAGCAGGTCACGGTGCCGGGACGGGTCCCGGCCGGTGCACAGCAGCAGCCGGGACCCCATCGCCGGCAGCAGCCCGGCGAGTTCGCCGGCCCGGCCCGGGCCGAACATCACCCGGCCGGGCAGGGCGAGATCGAACCCGCTCACCAGCCGTCCGCCTCCGGGAAGGCGGCGGCGAACCGCGTCGAGGCGCGCGGGGCCGCCATCATCGGCGCCACCGCGTCGCGCCAGCGCGCGTAGTGCTCGGTCTGCTTGTGCGCGTCCGCCGCGGCCTGGTCGGCGTAGACCTCGCTGAGCACCACGTGCTCCGGCTGGTCCTCCCGCTGCAGCACGTCGAAGCGGCGCACACCCGGCTCCCGCAGCGACGCGGCGGCGTTGCGCCGGGTCTCGGCGAGAAACGCCGGCAGATCCTGCGGTTTGACCTGAACGTGCACGTGGACGACCAGCATCCCGACCTCCCGACGTTGTCCCGGCCTGATCCTAGGCAACCCGGCCGCTGTCGCGCGGTGTGACGCGCTCGTGCGGTCAGGGCCTCTCGGCCGGCTCGACCCGCCGGCGGTGGAAGATCGTCCAGTAGAAGATGCCGATCATGATGCCGCCGCCGACGATGTTTCCCAGGGTGACCGGCACCAGGTTGTGCAGCAGGAAGTGCGGCCAGGTCAGGTCCGTGAAGTCGGCCGGGACCAGGCCGGCGCCGGTCCAGAAGTCGGCGCCGGCGTTGTCCTTGATCAGCAGGCCCAGGGGCACCATGAACATGTTGGCGACCGAGTGCTCGAAGCCCGCGGAGACGAAGAGGGCGACGGGCATGGTGACGGCCAGGATCTTGTCGGTGGTGGTGCGGCCGGAGTACGCCGCCCAGACCGCCAGGCACACCATGAGGTTGCACAGGATGCCGAGGACGAACGCCTCGGGCAGACCGTGCTGCACCTTCGTCAGGGAGCTGTGGAGCACCACCGCGCCCCAGGCGCCGTCGGCGTTGTGCCAGACGCCACCGGCGTAGACCAGGGCCACCATGGTCGCCGCGCCCAGGAAGTTCGCCAGGTAGACGACCCCCCAGTTGCGGAACAGCTGGCCCCAGGTGATCCGCCCGCTGGCCCGCGCGGTGAGCGTCAGCGTCGAGGACGTGAACAGCTCCGCGCCGGTCAGCACGACCAGCACCAGCCCGGTGGCGAACACGATGCCGCCGAGCACCTTCGCCCCACCCGACCAGGTCACGTTCGCCGCGCCCACCTGGCTGGTGGTGTAGAAGACGAACCCGAGAGCGATGTACCCGCCGGCGGTCAGGCCGAGGAGGAAGGACTTCAGTGGCTTGCTGGTGGCCTTGACGTACGCGGCGTCCTCGGCGGCCTGTGCCATCTGTGCCGGGCTGAGCATGAACGGCTCGAGGCTGGTGGACATGGACACGATCGTGCCTCGGACACCGCCGGCGCCGCACGGGCAGAACGGTCCGGCCGCGGCGGCCGATGGTCATCCCGCGCCGCTGACGGGGCGCGCCCGGCGCCGCCGGAGCGGGCGCCGGGCGCGGGGCCGGGTGAGCCGCTCAGCGGCGCTTCTTGGGCAGGTCGAACTGGTCGGCGGCGCGGCAGTCGGCGTGGTCGCCGATCGCGCCCGGGCCCAGGTCCCGCAGCGCCTCGCGGGCCCGCGAACGGCCGAGGTTCCACGCGTACCAGGGGTCCGGCTCGGCGAGGTCCTCGGCGATCCAGCTCAACGTGCACCGGCGTACCGGGTCGGGCAGGCGGGTCAGCGCCGGCGTCGCGTCGGCCGAGAGCGCCCGCAGGTACCAGGCGTCGATCTTGCCGGTCTGCTCGTAGCGGACCGTGTTGCGGCGTGCCGCGTAGCCCTCCGGGTCCAGGACCGCGAGGCCGAGCAGCATGAGCACGGCCAGCCCGACCGTGGCGCGCGGGATCCACCGGCCGTTCCAGCGCACGCCGGCCGCCGCGACCAGCACGAAGACGATGCCGAGGAGCATCTCGGACGACATCACGAAGATCCGCTCCCCGGTGAAGCTGTAGACCTTCTGGTACGCCCACATGCGCGACAGCGCGGACGCCACGATCACCACGCTCAGGCCGCAGAGCAGGCCGAGCAGGACGCGCAGCAGGACCCGGTCGATCGGCTGGTCCCGCCGGGCCCACCGGGCCAGCGCGGCGACCACGGCCAGGGACAGCAGCGTGACGGCGACCAGCTGCCAGAAGCCGCTGCGGGCGTACTCGGCGTAGCTGAGCCCGGACGTTCTCAGCACGTGCCGGCGCCCGCCGAACAGCACGGTGAACTGCACCGCCACGAACCCGCCGAACAGCAGCACCAGGGCCGAGCCGGCCGGCGCCCATTCGATCAGCCCGAACCGGCCCCGGCCGGGGGTGTCCAGGCTGGACGTGGCCGGCGGCGCCGACAGGGTGTAGATGCCGGCCACCGCGATCAGGGCACCGGTCACGGCCAGGAAGATCCAGCGGAACACCGACCCGCCGTCGAGGTCGGGCACCGCCTCGTCGAGCAACGCCGAGAACGCGACGTCGGCCGAGGACAGCAGGGCGCCGAAGACGAGCAGGACCACGACGGTGAGCGCGGCCGAGAAGCCGATCCGCCGGACCAGTCCCGGGTCACGGGCGCCCCGCAGGTGCCGGCGGACCCAGGGCAGTCCGCGCAGCGCCGCGTACGGGGTGGCCACCAGGCTGAACAGGATCGACCGGACCAGCCGGCCGCCCACGATGGCCAGCGCCGCGCATCCGAGCGCGCCGAGCACGCTGAACGTCACCAGCCACCAGGCGTTGCGGAAGGCCGGGACGAGCAGCAGGGCGAGCGCCGCGGCCGCCCAGCCGGAGCGGATCCACCGCTCGGAGCGCGGCAGGTCCGCGGATCGCCGGACCGCGCCCACGACACCCAGCGTCAGCACGAGCCAGCCGAGGAACCAGCCGATGCCCGTGCGGGTCAGCGGCACGAGGAACGCGAAGCCCAGCGCCCCGGCGAGCACACCGGCCGGGACGGCGCGGCCCCGGGTCGTGGCCGGGCCCGGCCAGTGCTTGTCGCGGAACCGCTGCCACGCCGTCGGTTCCGGCTTGTAGGGGCCCCGGGGAAACGGCGGGGGTGGCGGGGCGGTCCGCGGGTCGTTCCGTGTCAGGAACGCCGGGGCCGGTTCGGGTCGCGGCCGGGGTGACTCGGGGGTCGGCCCGGCGGGCGCGGGAGTGGCGGCGGGCCGGCGGGTCGCCGTCGTGCCGGCCCCGCTCCCCCCGGCCGGGCCGGCACCCGATCCCTCCGGACCGGCCGGATCCGCGCCGGACTCCTTCACACCGGGCGAACCTGCGCCGGGCTGCGCCGAGCCCGGCTGCCCCGGGCCAGGCTGCGCCGGGCCGGGCCGCTCCGGGCCGGGCCGCTCCGAGCCGGGCTGCTCCGAGGCGGGCTGCGCCGGGCCGGGCTGCGCCGAGGCGGGTTTCTCCGAGGCGGTCGCGCCGGACGGCTCGCGGTGACCGGCTGTGACCGTCGGGCGGGCGGCGACCGCGCTGTCCGGCGCCGCCCCGGTGGCCATCCGGGCGGCGGTCGCGCTTCCCGGCACGGCCTCGTCGGCCACCCGGTCGGTGGCTGGGGCCGTGCCGGGGCCGGCCGGGTCGGTGGTGGCCGGCGACTGCACCGGGACCATCGGGACGAACAGGGCGTATCCCCGCGTGCCGGAGGGGATCTGGACCGGGATCGCCCACGCCGGCGCGCCGTCCGGCCCCGGCCACACCATCGACGGGAGCGCGTCGGTCGGCGGCATCACCAGCAGTGGGGGCGCGGGCGCGGCGGGCGCGTCGGTGTGCGCGCCCGCCACCGGCCGCGCCGGGTCCGTCGGATCTCGTTGCTCCGGTGGCAGCTCGGCCACGGCACCCTCCTAGGTCGCTCGGTCCGCACACTGTAGGCGGTTCGCTCCCCGATTTCTACGGTGGGACGGGTCCGTACCGGCTCGACGACTGTCCGTGGCCACAGGCGACACGGAAGGCGATACGCCGACCGGCCCGGCCACGGCTCGCGGCGACGCGGCGGGCCGCCTCGGAGGCATCCGGCGTACCGGTCGAACCGCCCGCCGGATCGGGGCTCCCCGAGATCAGCAGCCGCCCGGTAGCGGATCGGCCCGGCGCCGACCGTCGCCTTCGGACCGTCCTCTGCGGACGGCGCCCGGCACGACGCCGTGACTAGGATCGAAGGATGATCAGCGTCATCACGCCGGCTCTTCCGCATCACGTCGACCTGCTGGCCCGGGCCTACGACGCGTTGCTGCGGCAGGACGTCGACTGGGAGTGGCTGATCCAGATCGACGGCGCCGCCGACGAGCCGGTCGAGCAGCGGATCCCGGGCGCGGCGACGGACCACCGGGTACGGGTGGCCGCCAACGGTGAGCGGCTGGGCATCAGCGCGACGCGCAACCGCGCCCTGCTGCGCTCCGCCGGCCGGTGGGTGGCCCCGCTCGACGCGGACGACGAGTACTTCCCGGACGCCCTGGCGCGACTGTGCGAGCCGTTGCGGGAGCGGCCCGACCTCGGATACGCCTTCGGCGAGAGCATCGATCTCTTCCCGGACGGCAAGCGGCTGGCCAGGTTCACGCGCCGCCCCTACGCGCCCGGGCCGGTGCCGCGCGGCCGTCCGGAGGAGGTCTGGCGGCTGCACAAGAACCTGTTCTTCCACCCCGGCGCGGCGATGTACGACCGCACGTGGCTCCTCGCGGCCGGCGGGTGGCCGGCCGGAACCGAGATGGAGGACCAGGATGTCCTCTTCGCCGTCTCGACGTTCGTCCCGGGTTGGTACGAGCCACGCCCGGTCTACCTCTACCGGCAGCACGCCGGGCAGACGGTGCGGTCCGCCCGGTTCGAGGCCAACCGGGAGGACTATCGCCGGTGGAGCCACCACCGGCTGGTCGCCCTGCGCACCCTGCGCGGCGACGATCCCCGGACGCTGCGGGATCTGGAGCCACCGCTGCCCACGCCCGCGGAGATCAGCACCTTCACCACGCCCGCATGGCAGGCGGAGATCGCGCGTCAGGTCCGCGCGGCATGACGCCGCCGGCCACCTGCGAGCTGCGCGTCACCCGCGGCGACGAGGAGTTGCGCCTGGTCACCGGCGCCCGCGCGGACATCGCGCGGCGCAACCGGACGATCCCCGAGACCGACAACTTCCGGCACGAGCTGCTGGGGTCCGGGTGGATCACCGACGGGGCCGACCTGACCACCCTGCTCGCCCCCGGCGCCGACGGATGGGACCTGGAGATCGGCGAGCCCGGGCCGGAGACGACCGGCGCCGTGCGGCTGATCCTCGCGCAGCTGCTTCCGGCCGAGGCGGTGGACGAGCTGACCGCCCTGGCGGACGAGCTGGCCCGGCGACCCATGCCCTGGCACGCCGAGTGGATCTCGCCCGTGCCGCCGGCCCTGGCCGGCGAGGGCGCGTCGTGGTTCGACGTGCTGGTCCCGTCGGTGAACTGGCGGCAGGGCGACGCCACCGCCGACCCGGTGGCGTACTACCGGCACGCCCGGATCGTCTGGGCCGCCCGCTGGTGTGTCATCGTCTGGACGGCCCGGTCCGGCGGGGAGGGCTCGCCGTACCGCACGTGGGGGCTGCCCGACCGGAGGGCGTCGGACGGGGTGCGCGGCGGCGACGGCCACGCCCGGATGACCCGCTTCCTGGAGGCGGTGGTGGGACACATCGAGTGGTCGGTGGACTCGGTCGATCTGGAACTGGAGACCTGGGAGAACTATTTCCTGGAGCAGGCGTCCGGCGACGGCGGCCTGTTCGTCGGCCCGGATCTCGACCGGTTGCAGCGTCACCTCGCCCTGCTCGGGCGCGGCGCCACGCTCAACCGTGACGCCATCCGCACCCTGGTGCGCCGCAAGGACATCCAACCCGGGATGACCGACGACATCCGGGAACTGGTCAGGCAGAGCTGCGAGCGGTTCCTGACGCAGTCGCAGGGGCAGCGCCGGGCGGTCCGGCAGTCGTTCGACCTCATCGCGAACGCCACCTCGGGCCAGCAGTTCCGGCTGGCCCAGGAGCGGGCGGATCGCGACGGCGTGTTCCAGGCCACCGTGGGCATCCTGGCCGCCGTCTTCGTGGCTCCCGGGCTGATCGCCGCGTTCTACGGGGCGAACGTCAAGGGCCTGCCGGGCGCCGACGCGCGGGCCGGGCTGTGGTACATGCTGCTGGGTTCGATGCTGGCCGGGCTGATGAGTGTCGGGCTGATCCTGGTGGTGCGCGCGCAGTCCCGGCGCCCCCGGGGCTGACCGGGCGCCGCCGGGGAGCGGGCCGTGGCGGCGCGCTCCCCGGCGGGTACGTCCGCCGAGCCCCGGTCACCCGGTGACCAGGGCTCGGCAGTCCCACCCGGGTCGCCGACTCGGCGCCCGTCAGCGTGATGCCGGCCGCGCCGCCCCCGGCACGCTGACGGTCGCGCCCGGGACGACGCCGGCGCCGGTGGCGGACCGCGACGCCGAGACGGCCGGTCGCGTCCCCGCCGCGGCCACCGTCACGGTGAACGTGGCCGTGCCGCTGGACAGCCGGTCCCACGCGGTGACGTGCACCCGGTAGGTGCCCGGCCGGGCGTACGTGTGCTTCCCGCCGATCGCGCCGGCGGCGTCCACCGTGGCGTTCTCCGGGACCGTGCCGTCGCCCCACTGCACGCGGGCGTGGTAGCCGGTGGCGCCGGGGACGCCGCCGGTCACCGCACCCAGCGCGGCGGACAGCTCCTGCCCCGCGGTGGCCGTCCGGTCGGCCGCCGCGGTCAGCGCCAGCTCCGGGCGCGGCGTGCCGTCGTCGGCGACCGCGAACACGTGGATGCGGCCGGCCGAGCCGGGGTCACCGGTCTGCTTCGGCAGGGTCACCGAGACCAGGGTCTTGCCCTCCGGGATCCGGTACGGGGCGGTGGCGAACAGGAACGGCTGCGCGCTGTCCCGGTCGGTGCCGTGCAGCCGGTACCCGGCCCGGGCCACGACGATGTTGCCGTACGACGGCGTGCCGGTGGGGTTGCCGCCCAGGGTCCAGTCGCTCATCCGGATGTCGATGGCCGCGGTGCTGCCGTCGCTGAACGTCGCCGTGCCGGTGGTGCTCTGGTCGCCCTGGGTGCCGGCGCCGATGAACGCGATGGTGCGCGCGTCGGCCGGCAGGTTCAGCTCGATCGTCCGGCCGTTGCCGGTCGCGTCGTCGGGTTGCCCGGCCGGGGTCGCCGGCAGCGTGAACCGCAGTCCGGTCCCGGGCACGGACACCGGCTGCCCCTGGGTGACGCCGGCCGCCGCGAGCGCGGCCCGGGAGTACGCCCACGACTTGGCGTCGCAGTTCGCGCCGAGCACGCCGTCGTCGCCGATGCAGACGGTGTCGAACGCGGCGGTGAGGCCGGACTCCGGCACGTACGCCACGTCCACGCCGACCGTGGCGGAGTCCTGGCCGGTCCCGTCGGTCACCGTGACGGCGGCCTGGTAGTGACCGGGCCGGGCGTACGTGTGCGAGCCGCTCACCCGGTACACCGCCCGCGAGCTCAGGGTCGTGGCGCCGGTGCTGACCGGCGAGCCGTCGCCCCAGTCGATGGTGGCCCGGTAGGTGCCGGCGGCGCCGCCGGTGACGGTGGCCAGCGGGACGGACACCTCGGCGCCGGAGCGCGCCGCCACGCCGCTCGCCCCGGTCACCGCGACGGAGCCACCCCCGAGCTGCACGTCCCCGCCGGCGAGCAGCTCGATCTCGGCGAGATTGGCCTGTTCGGCGCCGGTGGTGCCGGTGACCGCGAGGCGGAACCGGGTGTAGCGCCCGGGCCGGTCGATCCGGAACGGCCGGGTCTGGTTGCGCCAGGCGAACGTCTCGCCACGCCGGGAGTCCACCGTGGTCCAGGTGATCCCGTCGCGGGAGCCCTGCAGCTTCCAGTCGCTCGGATCGCCAGGCTTCGCGCCCGAGGTGAGGGTGTAGTAGGTCGGCGCCTGCCGGCCGCCCCGGTACGACCAGTCCACCTGCGGCGTGCCGGAGGGGAACGTCATCTGCGTGGCCGACGAGTCGTCGAACAGCCTCGCCGCGTCCTGGACGCCGGCGGTCGCCGCGCCCAGACCCGGACCGGTGGTGTCCTGCAACGGCTTGGGGGGCTGGTCTCCCCTGGTCAGCGACTTCGGCGCGGCGTCGGCGCCGGTCCCCCACGACGACGGGTGCGGGCCCATCCGGAACTCGACGGTGCCGCCGCGGGCGAGAACCGACGAGTCGATGGAGACGCCGCGCTGCGGCTTCCCGTTGACCTTCACGCTCTGCACGTGGACGTTGCGGGTGCTGTTGCCGTCCGCCGTGACCACGATGTCGCCGCCGGCGCGGCGCACGGTCATCCGGGTGAACTGCGGCGAGCCCACGACCCACTGCGACGACCCGACCTGCAGCGGGTAGAGGCCCAGCGAGCTGAGCACGTACCACGCCGACATCTCGCCGTTGTCCTCGTCGCCGAGGTAGCCCTGGCCGATCTCGCCGCCCACGTACAGGCGCTGGAGGATCTCCCGCACGATGGCCTGCGTCTTCGCCGGCGCGCCGGTGTAGGCGTACATGTAGGGGATGTGGTGGGACGGCTGGTTGCTCATGCCGAGCTGGCCCATCCGGACCGCCCGCGCCTCCAGCATCTCGTGGATGATGCCGCCGTACCCGCCGGGGTGGTCGGCCTTCTCCGGGGTGGCGAAGAACTCGTCGAGCTTGCGCTCCAGCGCCTTGCGGCCGCCGTACAGGTTGGCCAGCCCCCGACCGTCCTGCGGCGCGGTGAACGCGAAGTTCCAGCCGTTGGTCTCGGTGTAGACGCCGCCCCAGTCCAGCGGGTCGCCGTCGAGGAAGTTGCCGGCGGCGTCACGGCCCTGGAAGAACCCGCTGCGGGCGTCGAACAGGTGGACGTAGTTACGGGCGCGTTCCAGGAAGTACCGCGACTCCTCGGCCAGCCGGGCCCGCCGGGCCTTCGGCGTGGCCGGGTCCCTGGCCAGCGCGGCGGCCATGTTGCCGATGCCGTAGTCGTTGACGAAGCCCTCCAGCGCCCAGGACACCGACTCGCCGGTCGAGGTCGGCGTGTAGCCCAGGAACAGCGACGTCTCGATGCCCTTGCGGCCGACGGCGGCGCGCCCGGAGGCGACCGTCGCGTCCTTGACCGCCGCGTCGTAGGCGGCCAGCGGGTCGGGCAGGTCGACCCCGTTGAGGTACGCCTCGGCGAGCGCGACGTCCGCGCTGGTGCCGGTCATCAGGTCGGCGTAACCGGGCGACGACCAGCGGGCGATCCAGCCGCCGTCCCGGTAGTGCTGGACGAACCCGTCGGCGATCTTGGCGGCGACGTCCGGGTACAGCAGCGAGTACGCCGGCCACACGGTGCGGTAGGTGTCCCAGAAGCCGTTGTTGACGTAGATCTGGCCGTCGACGATCTTCGCGCCGGTGGTGGTCGCGGTCGACGTGCCGGTCGGCGCGGACACCGGGCTCGCGTACTGCCAGCGTGGCTGCGCGGCGGTGCCGGTGTTCTCCGACTGCGAGTTGGGGTACAGGTTGAGCCGGTACAGGTTGGAGTACAGGGTGACCAGCTGTGTCTCGGTGGCGCCGCGCACCTCGATCCGGTCCAGGCGGTCCTGCCACGCCGCGGTCGCGGCCGCGTGGACCTGCTCGAAGCTACGGCCGGCGACCTCCAGGCCGAGGTTGTGGCGGGCCTGCTCCAGGGAGAGGAACGACGTCGCGAACCGCAGCGTCACCCGCGGGCTCGCCGCGAGGTCGAAGGTGGCGGAGGTGGCCGCCGAGCCGGTCGGCGCGCGGTCGAACGTGCCGGCGTAGAACATCCGGCTGCGGCCGGCGGACAGGCCGCTGCCATTGTCCACCCAGCCGGTGACGGCGCCGTCCGTGCCGATGGTGAACGTGCCGTTCTGGAAGACCAGGCTGCCGGTGGCCGCGCCGGGGGCGAAGGTGAACTCCAGGATGCCGCCGTGGTCGGTCGGCGACATCCGCGCGATCAGGCCGTTCTGCAGCTCGACCCGGTACAGGTCGGGCCGGGCGGTCTCGTCGTCGTGGCGGAAGGCCAGCGCCCGCTCGCTCGGCTGGCCGGTGAGGTTGCCGCCGGCCGGCACCGGCATGACCGACATCTGGTTGCGGTCGCCCATCCACGGGCTCGGCTCGTGCGAGATCGCCAGCCCCTGCAGCATCGGCAGGTTGGCGGCGTTGTTGCCGCGCTGGTACACGTACTCCCACGAGTCGCTGGTGGCGTTGGTGACCGGCGTGAGGAAGTTGAACCCGTTCGGCAACGCCGTGATCGGCAGGTTGTTGCCGCGGGAGAAACCGCCGGAGGCGTTCGTGCCGCGGCGCGTGTCGACGTAGCCCGGGGTGGAGCCGTCGACCGGCGCCGGGGTCCCGGTGATCGTCACGTCGTCGAGCCAGCCCTGGAAGCGGGTGGCGGCGGTGGCGGCCGGGTTGTCGTAGGCGAGCAGGATCCGGTCGATCGTCTTGCCGTTCGCGACCGCGCCGATGTCGGACTGCACCGCGTTCCACTCGTCGGCGTACAGCACCTTCGCCGCGCCCTGGCCGGCCGCGGTGAGCGGGTAGCCGTGCTGGTCGAGCGGGGCCCGCCGGCTGAGGTAGCTGCCGTCGGTGAAGTGCAGGTCGACCGCCGCGTACGTGGCCGGGTAGCGCAGGTCCTCGCCGGTGAGCTCGGGGAAGATCCGGTAGCTGAGCCGGGTCTTCGGCCCGACCGGGATGTGCACGTCGAACAGCCGGTTCGTCGCGTAGGACCGGCCGGCGGCCAGGGCGCCACCGGCGTACCGCAGCGACGCCACCCCGGTGAACCCGGCGCCCGGCTTCATGTTGGCGCCGCGTACCGGGCCGGATCCGACCACGCTGACCATCGGGGTGGCCGGCGGCCGGACGTCCGTGCCGTCGCTGAGGTCCCAGTCGGCGAGCTGGATCAGCGAGTCACCGGAGTTCGCGGTGATGGTGAGCCGGTAGTAGGCGTACGGCGTGGTGTTGGTGAAGGTGTAGGTGTTGGTGGCGAACCGCCCGCTGAAGCTCTGCCCGGTCCGCCTGTCCAGGTCGGTCCAGCCGGCGCCGTCGGCCGAGCCTTGGAGGACGAAGTCCCTGGGGTCCCGGCCGGGCGCGTCGTTCGCCGAGGTCAGCGAGTACTTCACGACGGTTGCCGGGGTGGCCAGGCGGTAGGCGGCCCAGCCGGTCGGGCTGAACGCCAGCCACTTGGTCGACGTGTCGCCGTCGGCGAGCTTGACCGCGGTCTCGTTCGGCGCGTTCTCGGCGCTGGCGGTCACCTCGGTGACCCGATCCCGCACGCTGCCGGGCAGCCCGGCGCGGATCGATCCGGTCAGATTGCCCTGGATCGGCGCGCCTGTCGCGTCGACCTCGGCGGTGCTGGCCGCGGGTTGCGGGTCGGCGGACTCGACGGAGGAGCGGAAGTCGCCGGGCCGGGGCGCGGCGTGCGCCGTGGCGGGCACGGCGAGCACCCCGAGCGGCAGCAGCAACGTGCCGGCGACGGTCAGCCACCGCCGGAGGGGTGAGGCAGCGAGGGAGCCGCCGATCGATTTCATGCGTACTCCAAGGGGCGCGGGTGCACAGTGGATGCCGGCACGAGAGATCGCCAGCGTCACCCGCTCCTGACAACGTTGTCAATATCGATGCGGAAACTTACTGGAAACCTCCTGAAGAGTGCGGCGCGCTCGATCGGTTCCGGCCACCGCGCCGCGCGCCGGGCGTACGGTGAGGTGCGCGGGCGCTGCGAGACACGAGCTGGCGAGAGGCGACCACGGTGACCCCGATACCACCGACGGACAAGCGGGCGCAGGCCACGGCGGCGCTGGCGCGCTATCACCTGTTCGACGGCCCGCCCGAGCCGGACCTGCAGGCGGTCGTGGAGCTGGCCGCGCAGCTGTGCCAGGTCCCGATCTCGATCCTGTTCGTCATCGACGCCGAGCATCAGCACCAGGTCGCCGCCGTCGGCATCGACACCGCGATGTGCCGCCGCGAGGACTCGATGTGCTCGGTCGCCATGGTCACCCCGGAGCCGATGTACGTCGAGGACGCCCGCGCCGACCCGAGATTCGTGGCCAACCCGTTCGTCACCGGCCAGTTCCAGCGGTTCCGCTTCTACGGCTCCACCCAGCTGCGCGCCCCGGACGGGTTCGTGCTGGGCACGCTGTGTGTGTTCGACGAAGTCCCCCGCGTGCTCGGCGAGCAGCAGCGGGCGGCCCTGGACCGGCTCGCCCGGATGGCCGTCGACGTGCTGGAGCTGCGCCGGCACGGGTTCCTGGTGGCCGACCTGTTGCGCCAGCACCAGCGCACCCGCGCCGCGCTGGAGGGCACGAACGAGACGTTGCGACACTTCGCCGCCCAGCTCGCGCACGACCTGCGCAGCCCGCTGACCGGCATCCTGGCCTACACCGCCGAGCTGCGCCTG
This sequence comes from Actinoplanes teichomyceticus ATCC 31121, assembly GCF_003711105.1. Taxonomy (NCBI): domain Bacteria; kingdom Bacillati; phylum Actinomycetota; class Actinomycetes; order Micromonosporales; family Micromonosporaceae; genus Actinoplanes; species Actinoplanes teichomyceticus. Next base: position 2,444,765 of record NZ_CP023865.1, on the reverse strand, counting down.
ATGCCCACGGTGAACGCCGACGCCGACGCCTCCTGGTGCACCGACCGCGTCTCCGCCGCGGCGCTGCGGATGGGCACGCTCATCGACGACGTGCTCGCCCAGGCCACCGCGGCCAACGCCGGCGACCCCGTCGACGTGGACCTCGCCGAGATCACCCGCCAGGTCCTCGACGACCTGGCCGTACAGATCATGGAGGCGGACGCCGAGGTGACCGTGGGCGAACTGCCCACCGTGCCCGGCGACCGCACCCAATGGCACATCCTGCTGCAGAACCTCATCGGCAACGCGGTCAAGTACCGCCATCCGCAGCGGCGCTGCCAGATCACCGTCACCGCCACCACCGACCCCGCGTGGTACCGCGTCTGCGTCGCCGACAACGGCATCGGCATCCCCGCCGACCAGCGCGAACAGGTGACCCGACCGTTCACCCGCCTCAACCCCGGGCACAGCCCCGGACACGGGATCGGCCTGTCCACCTGCACCCGCCTGGTGCACACCCACGGTGGACGGCTTCAGATCGGCGACACCCCGGGCGGCGGCGCCACCGTCTGCATCACCATCCCCACCGGCACCGGCTGATCGCGCGGCCGGGCCGGGCCGGGCCGCGGAGCCACGGCCGACCCGGTACGGGCCGGTCAGGAGCCGCTGAGACCGGCCGCGCGATCCGCGGAGCCGGCTCCCGGGCCGGCCGGCGCCCGTTCCTCGGCGGGCCAGCGGACCGGTCCGACGCAGGCGGCGAGCGCGAGGGCCGCGATAACCACCACGCTCATGCCCCACACCAGGCCGGCGGCGTGCGCGACGAACCCGATCAGGGGTGGCCCGGCCAGCAGGCCCACCGTGCCCGCCGAGGCGACCAGCGCGAGTGTCTGCGGGCCGAGGCGCGCCGCGGCGACGTAGAGGCACGGTGTCACGGCGGCCATGCCCAGACCGACACACGCGAACCCGGCGAAGGCCGGCACCGCGCCCCCGAGCAGCAACGCCGAGCCGAGCCCACCCGAGGCCACCGCGACGCCGGCCACGACGACCCGCTTGTCGCCCCAGCGTTTACGCCAGCCGTCGGCGAACACCCGGGCCACCAGCATCACGGCGGAAACGACGGCGATGCCCAGCGGGGTCAGCGCCGGGGCCGCGTGGGCCACATCGCGCAGATAGAGCGCCGACCAGTCGTTCATCGCCCCCTCGGTGAGCTCGGCCAGCACCATGGCCAGGGTGAGTACGACCGCCGTCAGCGAGGGCACGAATCCGCGAAGGCGTCCGCGCTCCCCCGCGGCGGGCGCCGCCGGATGCCGGTCGGCCGGCGCCGTCCCGGTCGTGGCGGCGATCAGCAACAGCACCAGGATCAGGCCGGCCAGCGTGAAATGCACCGCCAGTGTCCGGCTCACCGCCGTCGCCGCGGAGGCGAGCAGCGCGGCGCTGAACACCCCCGCGCTGAACACGGCGTGCAGTTTCGCCATGGTCGTCCGCTGGTACCGCGCCTCCAGTGCCGCCGCCTGAGCGTTCATGGCGACGTTCAGGCACGCGACGGCGACGCCGTCGCCGAGAAGGATCACCAGCGCGAGCGGATACGTCACCGCGACGGGCAGCACCGCCAGCACGGCGAGCAGCGCCAGGGCCGCGCAGGTCGCCAGACGGCGGGAGCCGAGGCGGCGCATCAGCCAGGCCACCGCGGCGAACGAGACGGCCGCGCCGACGCCGGGAGCCAGCAGGAGCAGGCCGACTTCCCGGTCGTCGAGGTCCAGCCGGTCCTGCAGGCTGGGCACCCGGGACACCCAGCTGCCGTACTGGAAACCGAGAAAGCAGAAGAGCGCGCCGGTGGCCACCTGTGCCCGGCGGAACGGATCGCTGAGGTACGGCATGACGGGTCAGCCCTCCTTGTCGAGACGTCGGCTCATGTACATCGCTCCGGCGCCGTAGCCGGGTGGCACGCGCACGCCGGGCTGCGCGACGAAGCCCCGGGCGGCCCAGAACCGGCTGCTTCCGGCGACGGAGACCAGCGAGATCCGCTCGCAGCCGGCATCGCGCGCCTGCCGCACGAGGTGGCCCAGCAGCAGGCCGCCCAGGCCGGTGCGGCGCGCACGCCCGGCGACGACCAGGTCGTGCAGGTGCAGGTTGGCCGACCGGTGGACGGCCGTCTCACAGCGGGTGAGGTCCGGGCAGCCGGACGGCGGGTAGGGCAGCGCGAGCAGGTACCCGGCGACCTCGCCGCCGATGTCGACGACCAGCGCGGTGGACGGGGAGACGCGCGCCCGCGACCGCAGCGCGGCGGGGCTCTCCGACAGCCCGCGGCCGCGGTACGCCTCGCTCTCCAGCGCGATGACGCGGGGCCAGTCGGCCGCGGTGAGGCGCCGTACGACCGGTGTCATGACGCCCGGCTCCCCGCGCATCCGGCCAGGACCGGGGTGTCCCGCACGGCTCGATACGGCAGCGGGTCGAAGCCGTTGAAGCCCCGCGTGGCGTAGCTGAGCGAGTAGGCGCCGGTGGCGAAGATCCAGACCGGGTCCCCGGATCGCAGCTCGCGGGGCACCGACGCGCGGTCGGCGACGATGTCATCGCTGTCGCAGGTGGGCCCGGCGACCACGGCGGCAACCAGCCGACCGGTCCGGTGATCCGGGAACTCCAGCCGGTACCGCAGCTGATCGGTCTCGTACAGGCCGTTGAAGCGGCCACAGCTCAGGTACAGCCAGTGCCGGTCACCGCCGTCGCGGTGCCGCCGGCGGGTCAGCCGGACCACGTGGGCGCGGATGGCGCCGTGCTCGGCCACCAGATATCGGCCCGGTTCCACCACGAAGGCGAGCGGGGCCGGGGCAATCTCCCGGAGCCGGCGCATCCCGGCGCGGATCGTGGCCAGCATCCGGCCGGTCCGCGGCGTCAGCGCCCGGCCACGCCGGTCCAGGTAACCCGCGGCGGGCAGGCCACCACCGAGATTGACGTGGTCGAGCCGCACGCCGCGGGCATCGAGCGCGCGGACGGTGACGGCCAGGGCCGCGAAGGCGTCGTCCCAGGCACGTGCGCTCATCTGCTGGGAGCCGACGTGCAGTGAGAGGCCCGCCGGCGTGAGTCCGTGCTCCCGCGCCGAGCACAACGCCGCCACGGCCTCACCGGTCGTGCAGCCGAACTTCTCGCTCAGCCCCCACAACGCGCCCGCCCCGCTGGTGGCGAGCCGGCAGAACACGCGTGCGCCCGGCGCGTGCCGGGCGATCGCCCGGACATCGGCCTCGCTGTCGGTCGCGAAGTCCCGGACGCCGAGCCGGTGGGCGGCCGCGATGTCCCGGTCCGACTTGATGGTGTTGCCGTAGTGGATCCGGCCGGCGGGCACCCCGGTGCGCAGCGCCTGGCGGATCTCGTTGGGGCTCGCCGCGTCGAAACCCGCCCCGTCGGCGGCGAGCGCCGCGAGGACCTCGTCGACCGGGCACGCCTTGACCGCGAACCGTACCCGGACGCCGGGCAGCTCGCCGGTCAGCGCCCGGTACGTCGCCGAGACCCCGGACAGATCGATGACGAGCTGGTCCTCCGTGGCGGCGGCCAGCGCGGAACGCAGCAGTCGGGATGCGGCCATCGTCATCTCCGCAGCTCCCCGGCGCCGATCGACCGGCTCGCGCGGATCAGCGGACCCCACGCCTCGATCAGCACCGCGAAGTCCTCGAAGTCCTGGGCGACCTCCGCCAGCAACGCGTCGCGGCGTCCGGCCAGCCGGTCGGCCGCGGCCGTGTACCGGCCGCCCAGCCTGCGGTAGGCGCTGTCGAGCTGGTGCAACCGCCGGACGTTGGCGGTGCGGTCGAGCAGCACCGCGTCGCGGACCAGGCCGGCGACCGCCGCGCTGCGTGGGCGGTGCCGCTCGTCGAGCAGCGCCTCCCCGGCCTGCGCCATCCGCCGATAGATCACGTGCAGGTAGTGCATGGAGAGGAAGAACTTGGCCAGGCGCAGCTGGTACGCCAGGAACGCCGGCAACGCCCGGCGGTCCGGGGTGTGGAAGTTGACGATGTGCCGGTTGTGCAGCACCCCGGGCAGCCGGCTGTTGCGTACCAGGTGGATGAGGAAGTAGTCGCTGCCTATCGTCTCGGTCATCGGCGGCAGCGGGACGCGCTCCTGGACCTGGTGGAAGCTGATGTTGCACATGTCCACCCGCATGGGATCCACCAGATCCAGCACGGTGTGGTCACCGCTGAACGGACGCGTTCCGGCGCCGGTGAAGGACTCCGCGACCAGGTCTCGCCGGACCCGTGCCGAGGCGTCCTCGGGCGCCCAGAGGCTGACGATGTCGTGGTACGCCTGCGGGTCGCGCTGCCGGACGTCGTCGATGTCGACTGACAGGTCGCCCACGAACGAGCCGCCCACCAGCACCACCGGCTTGTCCCGGTCCGCCGCCGCCAACCGGACCTCGGTGACCCCGGTGGCCGCCTGCGCGGCGGGCCGGCCGAGGAAGCGCAGCTCCTGGTCGATCGGGAAGACCTCGGCGCCGGCATGTCGCTGGTAGGCGAAGTCGGAGTCACGCCGGTGCACGGACTCGCATCCGAGGGCGGCGGCGATCAGGAAGGCCCGGTTCGTGCAGGCGCCGTACGACACCCCGTCCGGCAGCATCAGGGCGTTGACCAGATCGGGCTTCGTCACCTCGGCCGCCACGGTCACACGGGACAGGAAGCGCTGCTGCGCCGCCTCGTCCAGGTGGACGACGTGGACGCCGGGCGCCGCCGGCAGTGCCGCGATCACCGCGGCATGCCCGGCGTACGCCACCGGATCGGCGGAGTCGAGGACGAGCATGGTCACCTCGACGGCGAACGTCCGGGCGGCGTGGGCCGCTTCCGCCGCCACGGCGCTGATCACCGGGCCGCACGAGCGGTGCGTGGGCAGGGCCAGACAGATGCGGCGCATGTCGCGGCTCACCGCTCCCGCGGCCCGGACCCGGCCACCGTGTCCCACGGTGTGCAGCCCAGCAGCCGTTCGCCCAGATCGGTGAGCTTCGCCGGACCGTACCGCTGGGATTCGTGCCGGATCGGGTCGCCGATCAGCGTGGCGTTCCACTCGGGGGTGCTCAGCTCCCGCCAGGAACGGATGCGCGAGCGCACCAACTCCCGGTGTCCCGGCAGCGCCGGCATCATCGACAGGTACTGGACCGCGCGCACGCCGTCCCGGGACCGGTTCGGCAGCACGCCGTGCGCGACCTGGCCGTTCCAGATGAGCAGATCACCGGCCCGGAGCTCGGGCTGGATCACCGGGAACTCCGACCGGTCCACGTCCGGGCGCACCGGATCGCGGTCGGCGGGCTGCTGGACGCGCCACTGGTCGAAGCGCCGGAACAGCTCCGGCGAGCACTGGAAGCCGCCCAGCTCCGGCCGGGTGTCGTTGAGGGCGATGAGGCCCTGCACCCGTTGCGGCATGACCGGCAAGGTCGTGTCGACGTCCCAGTGCAGGTCGATGTCGAAGCCGCGATCGGTCGCCGGGATGAGTGCCCGGTCCCGGTTGCCGACGTTCGGAGGATTGATGTTCAGCCGGTCCAGGGTCACCCACAACTCCGGGACGTCCCACACGTCGACGAAGGCGTCGTAGACCCGCTGCGACTGCCGGCTGTCCCAGATGAGCTGATGCTGGTAGGCCTCGACGAACCCGTAGATGTACAGGTCGCGCTCCAGCTCCGAGGCGTACTCCCGCTCCGGGTACCAGGTCTGCGGGCGGTCCGGGTCGAGCCCCTGGAACGCGAACGCGAACGCGAGCAGCCGGCGCGCGTGCTCCGACGGGACGGCCTCGCGCACGACGATGTATCCGTAGGTCTGCCAGAACGCGAAGTCCTCCTCCGAGAGCACCCTCAGCTGGTGCGCCTTGCGGAGGTCGCGCAGCGGTGTCTCGGCCAGGTAGGTGTCACCGTCGCGGCTGAAGTACGGCCGGTGCGAGGCGGCACGATGCAGGTATCCGTCATGCGACAGCAAAATGCGTTCCTCTCCAGACAGGAAACTCCGACGATGTGCGACGGCCCGGCGCAATCCGGGTCCGCCGAGGCGCGGGGGAAGCTCAGGTACGGACCCGGGCCCGGCCGTGCAGGTGCGCCACGCCGCTGCCGAGCACCGCCAGCCCGATGCCGATCCAGAGCAGCAGCGGGCGGCCCAGGCCGATCCCGATGATCGCGGGCCCGACCGCGTACGACACCGTCCACGTGAGCTGGAAGACCGCCATGTACGGTCCCTCGTCACCGGGCGGCGCCAGCCGTACCGCAGCCGCCGCGGCGGTCGGTTTGGAGGTCAGCTCGGCCACCGCGAGAAGGGCGGCCACCAGCACCGCCGCGGCTCCGGTGCACGCGGCGGGCAGGAGCGGGATCGCGGCGGTCACGGCGACCGCGCACCCGGCCAGTGCGATGGCGCCGGCCAGCACCCGGGCACGGGTGGATCGCGCGGTCAGCCGGCTCAACGGCATCTGCAGCACCGCGATGCCGGCGTACCGGGCCGTCACCACCAGGGTCGGCCAGTAGGCGGGCAGCCCGAGCACGCTGACCAGGTAGACGGGAAAGGCGATGGTGGGGATGAGCCACGCGAACGAGAGCAGGGTCTGGGAGAGCACCAGGGAGCGGAAGCGCTGATCGCGCAGCGCCGACCACACCGAGGACCGGCCGCCGCCGGAACCGGCCGGGTCCGCTCCACGCTCCGGCAGCGCGACGCCGACCAGCACCGCCGCGGCCACCACCGAGCTGATCGCGTTGACGGCGAGCGCCACCGACAGGCCGGAGCGCCCGGCCACGGCGAGCAGGCCGGTGGCGGCGACCGCGCCCGTTCCCAGACACGCGGTCTTCACGAAATTGACGAACGAGAACCACCGCGTCAGCTCCTCGCCGTCCGCCACGCGTGCCAACGCCGTCGGCCAGGCCGCCCCGTACAGCCGGTCGGCGCTCATCACCAGCAGCGCCGCGCCCAGCACCGAGCCGAATCCGTCAGCGACGAAGTAGAGGCCGTAGCCCCCGGCGGTCAGCACGTTGCTGGCCATCAGGCAGTGGCGTGCGCCGTATCGCTGGATCAGGCGGGCCGCGACCGGAATCACCAGGAAGGACACCAGGGAACCGGCGGTCACGGCGGTCCCCGCGACGGCCGGCGCGATGGCTCTGACCTCGACCAGGAACAACAGGCTCAGCGGCAGGAACAGGCCGGCCCCGGCGGTGTCCACCAGAACCGACAGCATGAGCCGGCGCAAGCCCCGGCTGGGCATCACCGGCAGAACCGCCGCCGGTCGCCAGGAGACCATGGCGGGCACCTCTCGTATCGTCGCGGGCTCGGCGGCGGCTGGTCACGGTAGGTCGCCGGGATCGGTCACGAACCACGGTGACGCCTCTGCCGCCAGGGCCTTGTCCAGCAGGAACCGGTCGGCCTCGGCCATCGGGGGCAGCGTGTCGAGGTGGAACCACGCGACGGCCAGCGACTCGTCGTCGTTGACCCGCGCCTCGCCGCCGACCAGCCGGCACACGAAGGTCAGGTCCAGGAACTGCACCCGGTCGCCGTTGGCACAGACACCGGGCGGCAGCGAGAAGACACTCGACAGCCGCTCCACCGATACCGTCACGCCGGTCTCCTCGAAGACCTCGCGGACGACGGCGACACCGGGCTGCTCCCCCGGCTCCAGGATCCCGTGCAGCAACGCCCACCGGCCGTTGTCGGAGCGGCGGTTCAGCAGGATCCGGCCCTCGTGCAGCACCACCGCGGTGACGCCGGACAGCCAGAGCGGTGCGGTACCTATGCTCTTGCGCAGTTCCAGGATGAAATCGGGAGTCGGCACGGTCAGCCCGCCACGGTGGACTCGGAAGCGGCCGAGAGCACCGCCGGCCCGGCCGCGGCACGCGCGATCAGCACGCTGGATCCGGCGTACCTGGCGCCGGCCGCCGCCCGCAGGCGGGTTGCGACGCTCACCGCGTCGACGTCCCGGCAGACGCCGATCATGGCACCGCCACCACCGGCGCCGGTGATCTTCAGGGAGATGCCGGCCTCGGCTCGGGCGATGGCCCGCAGGTCCTCCAGCACCGCGCTGGACATCCCGACCTCGCGCATCGCCCGGTGCGCGCGCTCCATGGCCGCCACCAGCGCCGGGAGATCCTCGGCCAGAACGGCATCCCAGGCGGAGGCGGCGGCTCGATCAGCGTGGGCGATGTACCGGGACAGCCGGCTGTCGCCCTCGGCATGCCGGCGGCGGGCCTCGGCGAGGTGACCGACGGTGGACTTCGGCATGGCGGAGTCGACGACGATCAGGCGCCAGTCGGCCGGGAACCGGGCGTGTCCCAGCAGCAGTGGTGGCGTACCGTCCCGCCCGGCGGTCAGGACCGTGTCACCCCGGATGATGGCGGTCTGGTCCATGCCGCCGCCGTGGCAGATCGCGTACTCGAAGTCGAAGGACCAGGACAGCAGCGTCTCGTCGCCGAGCGGCAGGTCGAGGTGTCCGGCGAAGGCGCGGAACAGCCCGATGATCAGGGACGAGGACGACGACAGCCCGCTCGCCAGGGGCGCGTCGGCGTCGACCACGACGCCGGGCCGGCGGGCCGGCACGCGCTCGACACGCTGCCGCAGGAACTGCCATACCGCGTTCGCCGTACGGGTGACGCCGCCGCTCTCGTCGGCGCAGTCCGGACGTATCGCGATCCTGGTGGGCAGATCGACGGCTACGCAGACCGATCGGTACCCCAGCCAGTCGAGGTCCTCCCCGGCCAGGCACACCCGGGTGTTCGTAGAGATGATCAAAGCGTGGGACATCCTTCCGCGTGAAGATCACCGGCGTCAGAAGCCGGTCGAACAGTGCGGCGTGGTCTGACCGGCCAGGGCGCGCGCCACCGCGAGCAGCGCGCCGCGATCCCCGCCGTCGATCCGGCCGCGGCGGGCCAGCTCGACGATGGACACCGCGCCCAGCAGGCAGGCGGTGAGATCAGCCGAGCTCAGGGTCAGGTCCGGCGCGTGAGCACCGGGCCGGCAGGCGACGCGGTCGCCGTCCGGCGTCAGCGTGTAGCGTCCGGTGCTACCCGTGCCCGGATCGTGCACGGCGATCGTCACCACCCGGTCGATCCCGGCCGTACAGGCCCGCACCACCCGGGGCACGTCGGCCACCCGGGCCCACAGCTTGTCGACGCGCTCGGCCATCCGCAGTCTCCGGATGTCGGCGAGATGCTCGCGCAACGGCTCGCCCACCGGGCGTTTCCGGAAGACGATCTCCCGGCACAGGTCCAGTGACCGCAGGAACGCCAGCAGCGCGTACGCCGCCTCCGGGCCGGCCGCGACGAACTCGTCGACCTCGACGACCCCGGGCCCGTGGTACGGCGTCCACGGCCCGCCGCGCGACCAGGTGGCGTATCCGGTGGGCCGGCCCTGGCCGTCGCGGTACAGGGCGACGAACGTGTCGGCCGGCGCGCCCACCGCCACGGGATCGTTCCAGCGCGTCGTCCACCACCGGGCGCTGCGAGCCAGCTCTCCCGGCGCCCCACGCTGGTACGCCGAGAAGGCCTCCGGCACCGCGGTGGCGGCGCTCGGATCGTCGAGCAGCTCCACGGCTCCGGTGACCGGCCGGCTGCGTAGCTCCAGCCCCTCGGTATGCAGCGACCAGCTCGCCGCCTCGGTCACCGGCGCATAGCCGAACCGGCCGTAGATGGCCGCCTCGCTCGCCGTCAGCACGGTGAGCGCGTCGCCGTGCTCCGCCGCGGATCGCAGGTGCTCGCGCATCAGCGCCGCCAGCCAGCCGCGCCGGCGGTGGTTGGGCGACACGGCGACATCCCCGATCCCGCTGACCGGCAGCGTCTCACCGGGAGCGACGGTCATGTCGAACGGGAAGATCGCCGCCGCGCCGATCACGCCGGGATCGCCGATGGTCAGGAAACCGCCCGGCCGGGCCAGGGCGGCCTTCGCCGCCACGGCGGTCTCCGGCAGGTCGATCCCGTAGTGCAGCTTGAGCGCGGACCTCGTGAAGCGGACGTAGTCCGCGGAGACCTCACCGACGCGCAGCATCGCACTCTCTCAGGTGGACAAGCAGGGTGGCGGAGTCGACGGACCGCGTGACCCGGACCGTGCTGAGGTCCTCGACGAGCCATGCGGCCCCGGCCAGCTGATGCGGATCATGCGTGGTGCACACCCCGGCCACCCTCATCCCGGCGGCGACGGCCGCCTCGATACCGGAGGGCGCGTCCTCGAACACCACCACCTCGGCCGGATCGACCCCGATCAGTTCGGCGCCGCGCAGGTAGCCGTCGGGGTGCGGTTTGCCGCGTCCGACATCACCGGCGTGCACCAGCACCGGCGGCACGCCGATACCGGCCCGCTCCAGCCGGGTTCTCGCAGCCTGCGCCGAACAGGACGTCACGACGCCCCAGGGCACCTCGGCGAGGCTCGCCACCAGCGGGCCGGCGCCCGGCTGCGGCTCGACGGCGTCGGCGTACCTCGCCTCCAGCTCGTCGATGCGCCGTTCCTCGGCCGGCACGGCGAGGTGGGGCGCCACCGCCCGGATGTGATCCATCGTCTGACGGCCGTGCCCGGCGGCGAACGTGGTAGCCGGATCGAGCCCTTTGGCGCCGGCCCACTCCCACCATGCCCGGCGGATCGCCGCCGAGCTGTCCACCAGCACCCCGTCCAGGTCGAACAGCAGGCCACGGGCATGCACCCCGGTCATGACAGGGCCGCCTCGCGCAGCCGCGCCACACCGTCGACGACGCCACCGGGCGCCTGGAAGACCGCCGAACCGGCGATCAGGCGGTCCGCGCCGGCCTCGTGCAACGCCCTGGCCCGGGCCTCGGTCACCCCGCCGTCGGCGGCGATGTGGACGTGCTCCAGACGGCTCTCCGCCAGCAGCGCCCTGAGCCGGCGGATCTTGTCCAGGGTGTACTCCAGGAAGTCACTGGTGCCCGGATTGCTGGTCATGACGGTCACCTGGACGATCTCGCCGAGCAGCTCGGCGAGGGATCCGAGCGGGGTGCCGGGGTTGACGGCCAGCGCCGCGTCCACCCCGGCCAGCCGCAGCCGGCGCAGCAGCCGCGCGACGTGGGCGGTCGACTCGACATGCACGGTGACCAGATCCACCTTCGCCGCGAGCAGGGCATCCAGGTGCGCCTCCGGGTTCGCCACCTGAAGATGGACGTCCAGCGGCAGCTCGGTACGCCGCCGCACGGCGGTCACCGTACGGGCGCCGAAGCTGATGTCGGGGACGAATGCGCCGTCCATGACGTCGAGGTGCAGGTATCGCACCGGAGCGCCGACGAGGCTGTCGGTCGCCGCACCGAGGGCCAGCGGGTCGGCGCCGAGCAGCGCCGGAAGAACCTCGACCACGGTCACGCCCCCGTCCGCTTCGCCACGGCGGACGTGACCTGGTCGACGATGTAGTCGATCTCGGTCCCGGTCAGGTCCGGCCGCACCGGCAGGCACAGCGTGTGCGCGGCCTGCCAGTCGGCGTGCGGGAACCGGCTCGGCAGGTCGAGGTGCGCGAAAGCCGGCTGCCGGTGGATCGGTACGGGGTACCGCACCACCGCGTCGATCCCCGCGCCGACCAGCTCGGCGAGAACCTCGTCCCGCTGCTCGACCCCGACCTGGTAGAGGTGGAAGACATGCTCGCGCCCGGCCGGCTCGGGCACCCGGGCGATGCCGGCCAGCGCGCGGCTGTACCGGCCCGCCACCGCTCGGCGACCGGCGTTCCACCCGTCCAGCTCCGGCAGCTTGTGACTGAGCACGATCGCCTGGATCGCGTCCAGCTTCGAGTTGCAGCCCAACGCGACGTGATCGTTCTGCGCGGCCTGCCCGAGGCCCCGCAGCGTGCGGATGGTCCGCGCCAGGTCCGCGCGGTCGGTGGTCACCGCGCCTGCGTCGCCGGCCGCGGCCAGGTTCTTCGAGGGGTGGAAGCTGAAGCAGCCGATGTCACCCCACGAGCCCACCCGCCTGCCCTGCCACGACGCGCCCACCGCCTGGGCGCAGTCCTCGACCACGGCGAGCCCGTGCCGCTCGGCGATGGCGGTCACCGCCGCCATGTCGAGGGCCTTGCCGAACAGGTGGACCGCGATGATGGCCCGGGTGCGGCCGGTGATCGCCGCCTCGACCTGCTCCAGGTCCATCAGGTAGTCGTGCGGCGTGCAGTCCACCAGCACCGGGCGGGCCCCCACCGTGGTGATGGCCAGCACCGTCGCGTGGAACGTGTTGGCGACCGTGACCACCTCGTCACCGGGTCCGACACCCAGCGCGCGCAGCGCCAGCACCAGCGCGTCGGTACCCGAGTTGACCCCGACCGCGTGCTCCACGCCGATGTAGTCGGCGAAGTCCTGCTCGAACTGCTCGACGTGCGGTCCCAGGACGTAGTCGCCGCGCACCAGCAGGTCGTCGATGGCCCGGACGACCCGCGGCAGGTGCCGGAACTGGGCGGCGTAATGGTATTTGGCGATCTTCATCGTTCCTCCTTCATCCACGATCGGGAACCCCGGGCGTCAGCACGGCCTTGCCGACGTAGGGACGGCTGACCATCTCCCGCAGCAGCGCCGGGCCCTCGTCCAGCGGCGCTTCGACATCGATCAGGCGGCGGACCGTGCGCCGCAGCGCCGGCCCCTCGCGCCGGTCCTGGAGCAGCCGGGTGGCGACGGCGAAGTCCGCGGCGGTGGCGCCGTGCGACCCGGCCAGGTGCATCCTCCTGCGGCCGTCGTGCACGGTCACCCGCCCTTCACCGCGGCGGATCGCGTCGATGTCCTGCCCCAGGAACCGGCTGCCCGGCTCCGTGCCCGCATAGATCATCAGGACTCCGTCGTCCCCGGTCAGGCCGGCCGCGAGCTCCAGCGCGGCGCCGGTCGCCGCGGCGGTGGCCAGCACCACGCACGCGAACCCGCCACGGCCCGGCCGGTCGGCCGGGTGCAGGTCGACGCCGGGGAGGACGTCGCGTTCCGCCAGGAACCGCAGGCGCTGCCCGCCCCGGTTGACCAGGTGCACCTCGGTGCCGCGCGACCGCAGGATCCCGGCCATCAGGGTGCCGGCGATGCCCGCTCCGACGACGGCGACCGGGGACGGCCGGGCATGGGCCGTCGCGGCGATGACCGCATCGACCCGGGCCAGGCAATGTGCCGCGCAGGCGAGCGGTTCGGTGAACAGGGCCGCCAGGGGGTCGCTGTCGGCGGGGACCGGCCGCAGCGCCGCCGCGACATCGGCGACCGTACCCTCGATCTCCACGAGATCGGCGAAGCCCGACGTCCGCCGCACCACCGGATGGGGATCGAGCACGACACGCCGGCCGACGGGCAGGGTGTCCGCCAGGGTGGAATACCGCACCTCGGCGACGATCTCGTGCCCGAAGTCGCGGCGCAGATGCCGTGTCCCGTCCAGCTCGCGCAGGTCCGACCGGCAGACGCCGACGACGAGCGGCGCGATCACCACCCGCGCCGGCTGGTCGGTCAACCGGCCGGTGCGCGCGCGTTCCAGGTACGCCACACCGTCGCGGTGCCCGATGCGCCGGTATGCGACCCCGTTCATACCGGGCACTCCACCGGCAGGTCGGCGAGCCGCGTCGACAGGTCGGGACCTCTGGTGCCGGCCGATACCAGCGTCATGTCGATGACCACCTTGACGTATTCGTACGGCGGCGCCGGCGCGCGTGATCCGGACGCCATCGCGGACAGGTAGCTGCCGGCCTCGGCCAGCGGGACGACGTGCGTGATCAGGGCGCCGAACCGGCTCGCGTGCGTGCGCAACAGCTCCGCGGCCCGGGTCAGATGCCGCTCCGCCGTTCCTCGATGGCCGGTGAGCGACACCGGCTTGCCGGCCGGGGTACGGACCTCGGCGGTGGCGGATCCCACCGGACGGCCGCACACGTTGGCACGCCGTACCATGCCGAGGTCGAGCCTCCCGGTGGCCGGATGCCGGTCGCCGGGCCCGAAGCCGCCGAACAGGTCGATGCACCCACCCGGGCGCACCTGGTCCACCGCCTGGGTGAGCCCGGCCGCGGCGCCCTCACGCGGCAGGCAGAGGAACGCGCCGTCACAGCCGGCCACGGCCGGGGCCGCGCCGGGCAGTCGCAGCCGGGCCCCGTCGAGCACCCCGAGCCCGTCGATGAAGCGCAGGCGCTCGCCGCGGCGGTGGACGAGCTCGACGTCGCAGCCGTGCAGCTGTGCCACGATGGCGACCAGCAACGCCGAGGTGCCGCCGCCCCACACCGATACGCTGCGCAACGGCGCGGCGGACGACGCGAGCTCCCAGCCGTAGAGCACCGTGCCCAGCGGCTCGACCAGGGCGGCGAGATCCGCCGGCAACCGCGGATCGACCGGCACCGTCCGCGGCATCCGTTCCGCGCCGCCCGGGACGTGACGACGGAAGATGCCGTCATAGCTGTGCCCCAGGATGCTGTCCTGGTCGTCCGGATCGACCGGGTTGAAGACCACGAAGCGGCGCCGGCCGTCCGCGGTGGCCGCGCGCTCCGCCACGCCTTCGTGACCGAGGATGCCGGCGCGGTCCGGGCGCACCCGGCGGAAAATCTGCAGATCGGTGCCACAGATGCCGGCGCGCAGCACCCGCAGATCGTCCCGGCCCGTCACCGGTTCGCCGCGATCGGCTGGAGACGTCTCACCGTATCGCGGGCCGCGGCGATCTCCGCCGGCGTGACGTCCTCGACGAAGACGGCGCTGCCGATCCCGGTCGGCAACGGAAGGTGCTGGTGGCCGTCCCGGTGCCGAACGGTGTCGGCCAACGCGCCCAGCAGCATCCGTGAGGTGCACGCCTCGTGCTCGGTGGGCAGCCCCAGGCCCTGCAGCAGGGCGAAGACCCGGCGCAGCGCGTCATCGCTGAGCAGGCCCCGCAGGTGCGCGATGGCACAGCACAGCGCCATGTCGATCGCGACCGCCTCGCCGTGCAGCAGGTCACCGGCACACATCTCGAGCTGCGGGCTGAACGTGTGGCCGAAGTCGGCCACCCTCCGCAGCTCGTGCTCCCACAGGTTCGCCTCCAGCTCACCGAGCATCGCGGTGACGCTGCGCTCGATGATCTCCGTACCGTGGGCCGTCGCGATGCGCGATTCCACCAGGTCGGCGGAGTCCGCCTCGAGGAGCGCGAACAGGGTGGCGTCCTTCATCACCGCGATCTTCACGATCTCGGCCATACCGTTCCGGACGTGCCGGGCCGGCAGAGTGCGCAGGAACGTCGGGTCCAGGAGGGTGTGTGCCGCCGGGAAATAGGTTCCCAACCGGTTCTTGTGACCGTTGTGGTTGATCGCCGTCTTGGCACCGATGGCCGCGTCCACCAGGCCGACCAGCGTGGTCGGGACACGGATGAACGGCGTGCCACGCCGATAGAGGCTCGCCGCCATGCCGGCGAGATCCGTCACCACGCCGCCGCCGACGGCGATGATCGGTTCGCAGCGCCGCCTGATCCCGGCCTGGTCGGCCGTGCGGGCGATGTCGAGCAGGGAGTCCGCGGTCTTGACCCGCTCCCCCGGGCCGAGGGTGTATTTGACGGTGCGCGCGCCGCGGGCACCGAAGTAGCGGTCGATCCGGTCGCCGTAGAGGGAGTCGACCGTCCGGTCGACCACGACGAGGTACCTCTTCCCGTCGGCCACATCGGCGGCTTCGGCGAGCGCCTCGTTGGCCGGGGAGAAGACGTCGACGACAGCGTTGATGCGGTAGGTGACGTCTTGCCGGCAGCGTACCGTCCAGCCGTTCATGGCATCTCCTCAGTCGTTGCGGTGGAGGCGGTCTCGCAGGTACGACCCCACGCCGCGCATGGCGGCCAAGCCGTCGTCGTCGCCAAGGTGTATCCGGGTGCGGAAATACTGCGGGTCACGATCGCTGATGCCATACAGTCCGAGTTCCTCCAGATTTCGTACGAGGCTTTCCAGGTAGTGGGCGCCGAGCGCTTCGACGACGCCACCGAACAGGACGGTGGCTCCGACCTCGGGGTCGAGAGTCGCCTGGTAGAGCAGGACCTTCGCCAGCGGGCGGGTGAACAGGTCGAGGATTTCCAGGGCCGCCGGGTCGGCGCCGGCGACGCGCCGGGAGAACGTCGCCACCGGCTGGCCGGGCAGCTCACGGAACGCCCTCGCCTCGGGCAGCGTGGCGAGCAGGCGTTCGAGTCCGCGGCCCGAGGAGAACGCGCTGAGGTGGTTCTCCCCGCCGCAGTCACAGCGGCCGCGCAGGACGCTGCCGCGCCACTCGACGTCGACCGGGAGATGGCCGATCTCGCCCTGCAGGCCGTACCGCGGCTCCAGGGGGATCCGGCCGGACTCCAGCACGATGGTGCGGTACGCGATACCGCTGCTGACCGTCACCGCCGCCGCTCTCCGGCCGGGCCGGGTGGCCGCCCATCTCGCCCGGACGGCGTGGGCGAGGGCGGTCACGTCGTTCAGCAGCCCGAACCGTACGTCCGGCAACCGCCGGGCCAGCAGGTCGGTCAACGGCATCGGGTGCCGTCCGGGGCCCCACAGCGGCGCGCTGCCGAAGACCTCCCCGGTGCGGCCGTTCAACGCCGCGCCGAGTGAGATGCCGACCGTTGCGACGCCGCACGCCGCGTCCGCTTCGAGCGTGGCCGTGACGATGTGGTCGACGAGGCGCTGCTGCAGCTTCGCCACCGGCTCACGGTGGTTGCGGACCGACAGAGCCGGCGTCTTGCGTACCAGCCGGAGCCGGCCGTCGGCGCCGAGGATGCCGGCGCGGAACCACGTGCCGCCCAGATCCAGGCAGAGGATCGGATCCATGCCGCCCGCCGCCTAGCCGGTCGCCGCATCGGCGACGGACATCGCGGCGTCGTCCACGAAGAGCATTCCGCCACCGCGCAGGATGCCCGCCACCGCCGAGGTTCTCGGCGCGCCCTCGCCGAGCAGCCCGGCCACCGCGGCGGCCTTGGCGGTTCCGCAGGCCAGGACCACTCTCAGGCCGCCCCGCGCCAGGGTGGGCAGGGTGAGGGTCATCCGGGTGACACCGTGATAGGGGGCGGTGGTCACCACCACCCGGTCGGCGGTCAGGGCGCTCGGGTCCCCGTCGAAGATCGATGCCGTGTGACCGTCCTCGCCCAGTCCCAGGACCACGACGTCCGGGCTCTGTCCGCGGAGCAGACTGCGGATCTGCATGTCGTAGCGGCGCACCGCCGAGGCCAGGCCGGGTCCGGTCCGGACCGGCATGGGATGCCGGTTGGCGACCGGCACCGCGCACCGGTGCAGGAGATCCCGCTCGATCACGCTCCAGGACGGCCCCGTCTCGCTGTCGGCGACGATGTGGTCATCGGTCTGCAGGACATGGATCCGGTCCCATGGCAGGTCGGCAGCGCTCAGCGAGCGGTAGGTGGCCGCCGGGGTGCTGCCACCGGTCAGGGCGACGGTACAGAACTCGTGTTGCCTCAGGACCCGATCGATGTGCTCGACCACCCGGGCACTGACCTGCTCCGCCAGGTCGGCGAAGCCGGCGGCCCGTGTGACGACGAGGTCCTGGTGCTGCGCCAGCTCGGGCACGTCAGCCCACCTCCTGGGTGACCGCCTCGCGGTCTCCGGTAGCGAACTGGGCCGCCCGGTTCATGGACGGTCGTTCATGATTGAGATGGATCATCGTGGCCGCCGACCGCGCCACCGGGGAGAACGCCGACAGGCGGTCGACGAAGTCTCTGTCCTCGCCACCCCAACCGGTGAAGGACGTGTCGAATCCGTCCACCGCGCGGAACAGTTCGGCGGTGACGACCACACAACCTCCCGGCGGCCGGCGCAACAGGTAACCGGCCACTGTTCCCGCGCCCGCCGTGCGTTCCGAGACCAGCCGCGCCGAGCTTTCCGGATCGAGGCAGTGGACGTCTTCATAGGGCAGAAAGGCGGGTGATACCGCGGCCTGCACACGCACCCTGGTGATGAACCAGGGGTCGACGACCATATCCGCGTCCAACTCGCATATCACGTCCCGCGGAGAACGTGACCGCCGCGCACCAAAATTGACCGACGATGACTTGTTGAAAGGGCCGCTCTGCGGTTCGAAAACGTAATTGTCGGCCCAGGATCCGACCCAGGAATGCCGCGGCCGATCGTCGCTCTCGACCACGGTGACATAGAAGCCGGAGGACCCCGACGCCTGTTGCGCCAGCGATCGCAGGCAGGCTCGCAGATTGCGCTCGCGCAGGCTGCCCCGCGGCGCCCGGAACGGAATGACGACGTGCAGGGCCGGCAGGGCGCCCGCCGGGGCGAGCCGGTCCGGCGCCGGCCGCACCGCCGGTTCCGGAGCACCCTCGAAATACAGCAGCCGCACGGACCGCTCGATCGAGGCGGCCAGGTCCCGGTGCTCCCGGCTCCATCCGGGCTCCCGTGCGTACCGTTCGAGCGCCTCCACCAGGGGCGGGTAGCCGGCCGCCGGCCGGCCCCCGGACACGACGCCGGCCAGCCCCGAGGCCACCGGGGCATACCGGGCCGCCACCGCGGCCACCACGTCGTGGGCTCGGCGAAACAACGGCTCGCTCGACCGCCAATATGGCGGGCAGTAATCTTCTGCGCCGTCGTCGGCTCCCGCGACGACGCAGCCGGCGAGCGTGCGAGCTATTCCTAGACGCACAATGCACCTCCTTCAGGGGACGCGGACCGTGTGCCTTCGGCGCGGCAGCTCACGGCTGCGCCTCCACCGACGCCGAAATGGCTCCTCAGCGCCATACCGCGCTGACGGCGGCAGCTCGCCGCTCTCGCATTGTCATATCGAGCGGCACTGCCGAGGGCCGCCTCTAACCATCGGCCGCCACGGGGAAAACTAGCACGCCGACGCCGTTGCGGTCATCGCCGGAGAAAGACGTTTGCCGATCGACATAATTGCCGGACACGCGCAAAATTTTTACCGCGGACATTGCCGCTGGCCATGCCGGGGATGACGACCCGACCCTCGTGCCGGCCCGCGACGCTTTTCATCGCGGTACGGATGTGCACCGCGCATTTTCCGCACTTGCACGCCGCTGCGGACCGCCGGGTCATTCCGGAGAAAGGCCGGGGCGGAAACCCGCCACCCCGCATCGGCCGCCCGACCGGCGCCGTCGTGATCAGCGGCCCCCACGGACGGGAGCCGCCTCACGGAGGGGACACACCCGCCGGCGCGAGCACGCCCACCGGCCCGAACGGTGCGCCCACCGGTCCGAGCGGTGCGACCGGCGGACCCGGCGCCGGGCTAGAGAGCCGAAGCGTTCGCCCGCCCCTCGGCGATCTCGGCGAACTGCTTCCACTGCATGGCCACGCTGCGGGCCACCTTGGAGACCAGCGGCAGGCAGTGCGGCGGAAGTGACTCCACCACCTGCCCGTCGAGCGACGTCCCGAGATGCTGGTGAAGGAGCCGCAGCAGGGTCCGTCCCGTCTCGGTGTACCGCAACGACGGATCTCGGCTCAGGTTGGTCAGCACGACATCATCGGGAGCGAAGTCCTGGCCGGCCGGAGCCCCCTCCGCGCCCGGCGCCCCGGCCGGCCGATCGGTACCGGGCCCTCGATGGATCATGCGCAGCCGGGCATTGCGTACCGTGTTCGGCGAGACACCGGCGCGCCGGGCGAGATCGCGTAGCGAGGCATGTGGATGCTGGGTGATCAGCTCCTCCACCAGCAGCCGATCGGCTCCCGGCCGGGCCGGCCGCACCCGCCCGTCCCGCCCGATCCGTTCGGCAGGCATACCCGTGCCGGACCGCTTGCGCAGCGCGGCGACGGTCTTGCCGGAGAGCCCGGAGACCCGACCGATGGAACGGTCCGAACATTGCGGGAACCATTCCAGCAGCCGCTTCGCCGCGGCCCGGCGCTCGGCGAGCGTCAACGGCAGGCCGTGCGCCACGTTGCTGGCGACGCTGCGCAGATAAGCGGCCCGGTCGTCGTCTTCGAGCAGATGGGCGAGGATCTCCTCGGCACCGTTGCGCCGCGCCGCGTGCAGCCTGTGCACCCCGTCGATGACCCGCATGGTGGACCGTTGCACCAGGATCGGAGGTAACGGCGCTTCCGACTGCGCCAACAGCTGGACGTGCCGCTCGTCCAGGGCGGTCTGTCGAGGCGTCCATGCCGACGACAACGACGCGATCGGCACGAGCTCGGCTTTCCCCGCCGGCAGCGCGCCGTTCAGCTCAGCGAAATAGGTCGGTGTTATGTCGTCCAATGCACCGCTCCCCGTGACGTATGCATGATGTAGCCACCGGCGCGACTCCAGGCCAGACCGGCTACGACGCCTCTCCCACCGCCGAACGGACGAAAAGCGGCAAAGCTTGAGCTTCGTCGCGATTCGCCTAAGTCCCACGGACCCCTTTGGTTCTACTCCTTCTGGATGATCTCCGTCTCGGCCTGTGCAACCGGGCAGATCGCCCGGTTGCACAGACCGATCAGCCATCCGCCGGGCGCGTCAGCTGCCGGTTCGCTTTTCCCCTTCAGTTAACCTACCTAACAGGTCGGGGCCATAAGTGGTTCATCTCACAGCCGACGAAGGGTTGGCCTGCACGAACCGCGGCCGGGGACATTCGGGCCCGGCCCGCGGCGGCCGACCGCCGCGGGCGATCCGGCCGGCGGCCAGCGGCACCACGTTCCGTCTTCGTGAAGCGGCGAGGCTCACCTCGCCGGACGACAGCGGCCCGGGCGGGAGCGATCCCCTGACCCGGGCGGGCGAAGCATCACCACGGGACCGGCTTCTACGCCGGAAGAACGGTGTCCCGGCTCGCCTGCGGCGACACCAGCGCGCACAGGTCGATCGGCTGTCGCGCGGTGCGGTCGGCGGCCTGGCCGGCATCGTAGAGATGGCCCCACGCCGCCGCGACCGCCAGCGCGCCGGCCCGCCGGGCGGCCCGCAGATCGAGCGGGGAGTCCCCGACGTACGCCACCGAGCCCGGCTCGACGCCAAGCCGGTCACAGGCGAGCAGGATGCCGTCGGGCTCGGGCTTGGGGTGGGCGACTTCGTCTCCGCCGACCACGACCGCGAAGAATCCGAGAAGCCCGGCGCCGCCCAGGAGGATCTGAGCCGCCTTCCGGCTGGCCCCGGTGAAGACCGCCACGGAGGCCCGCTGCGCGATCAGCGACAGGACGTGCTCGACGCCGTCGTAGGTCCGCACCCGGCCGGACGCGAGATGCGAGTAGTAGAGATCGAGTTCTCCGGAAGTCACCGGGCGGCCGAGCAGGTGCTCCAGGATCCGCCGAGGCGGTCCGAGCGGATACGCGGCGACGATGTCGGCGTCCGAGAAGACCGGGCCGCCACCGGCCACCACGGCCGCACGGAAGGCGGCGGTGACCACGTCGGTGGACTCGATCAGGGTGCCGTCCATGTCGAAGATGACCGCCTCCACGAGCGGCGATCCCGAACCGGTCGATCGCATGATCCGGACATTACACAAGCCCTCGGCACGGCTTCCAGCTGTTCACTCCGGGCCCGCCGGGGGCAGCGGCCCGGCCGCGACCGCGGCACGGACCGCCGGCAGAGGCCGCGGCAGCGACCGGCCGGCGACAGGCCGCGGCAGCGACCGCCCGGGACGGATTGCGACAGCGACCGGCCGGGACGGACCGCGACAGCGACCGGCCGGGACGGACCGCGACAGCGACCGGCCGGGACGGACCGCGACAGCGACCGGCCGGGACGGATTGCGACAGCGACCGGCCGGGACGGATTGCGACAGCGACCGGCCGGGACGGACCACCTCGGTCGTCCCGGCGTCGACCCGGCCGCCGCACCGCCGGAGGCCCCGCCACCGGCGGTGCTCAGGTCCGGTCGGACTCCAGGGTGCCGCCGTTGGCGACGTCCTCGCGCTCGATCTCGTCGAAGCGGATGCGCACCGCAGCCCTCCGGGCCTTGAGGATGTCGACCGCGGCGGCGGTCACCGCCTCGGCGAACTCGCGCCGCTGGTCGAGCGTGCGGCCGGACAGCAGTTCAACGGTGATGTTGGGCATGGACCCTCCTGTTTCCCATAGAAGGGAACATTGTCCCGCGACACGGAACAAGGTCAAGAGTCTGTCCATAGACCGATCTGATTTGTTCCATGTATTGACAAGGTGTTCCATGTAGCAGAACATCCAGGAAACGCAACGTCCCCTGTGACCCGTGTCACGCACCGGAGGAGGGCACGTGACCACGCTCGACTGGCTGGTACTCAGCGGATATTTCCTGGTGATGCTCGGTATCGGCCTGTGGGCCAAGGGCCGGATCCACAGCGTCGCCGACTACTTCACCGCCCGCGGCATGATCCCCTGGTGGCTGTCCGGGATCTCGCACCATATGTCCGGTTACAGCGCCATCATGTTCGTCGCGTTCGCGGCCGTCGCCTACACCTACGGGCTGGCGATGTACGTCTGGTGGGCCCTGACCATCGGCCTCGGCGTCGGGATCGGCGCCTTCCTCTTCGCCGCCCGGTGGAACCGGCTGCGCTCCAGGCACGGGGTGGCCTCCCCGCTGGAGTACCTGGCTCGCCGCTACAACGTGCCCACACAGCAGGTGCTGGCCTACAGCGGGGCGCTGCTCAAGGTCGTGGACATCGCGGCCAAATGGGTGGCCATCGCCGTGCTGCTGCGCGGCTTCGCCGGCGTGCCGATCCTGTGGGGCATCGTGATCACCGGCGCCGTCACCCTGGTCTACATCACCGCCGGTGGCCTCTGGGCCGACGTGCTGACCGACTTCGGTCAGTTCGTCATCCAGGGCGTGGCCGGGGTGGCCATGTTCCTCGCCTTCCTGGGGCACCTCGGTGGCGTCTCCGCGCTGTGGAACATGTGGGACGACCTGCCCGCCGGGCACGGCGACCCGTTCCACGGGCCGTACACCCTGACGTTCTTCCTGGCGCTGCTGTTCATCAAGACCTTCGAGTACAACGGCGGCATGTGGAACCTGGCGCAGCGGTACATGGCCGCCCCGTCCGGCTCCGCGGCGAAGCGGTCGGCGCTGCTGTCCAGCGCGCTGTGGCTGGTCTGGCCGCTGATCCTGTTCATGCCGATGTTCGCCGCGCCGCTGATCGTCCCGGGCCTCACCAACCCCGAGCAGGCGTACGTCGAGCTGGCGAAGTCCCTGCTGCCGCCCGGCGTGATCGGGCTGGTGCTGGCCGGGTTCTTCTCGCACACGATGGCGATGGTGTCGTCGGACGCCAACGTGATCTCGTCGGTGGTCACCCGCGACATCGCCCCGGTGCTGGTGCGCGCGGTACGCCACCTCAGCGAGCGGGGGGCGCTCACGTTCGCCCGGATCACCACGTTCGCGTTCGTGGCGATCAGCATGGTCATCGCGATCAGCACCGAGGGCCAGGGCGTGGTGCTCAAGATCGTGGTGGACCTGGTCGCGGCGACCATGGGGCCGATCTCGATCCCGCTGATGCTCGGGCTGCTGCCCTGGTTCCGGCGCTGCGGGCCGACCGCGGCGATCGCCTCCTGGGCCGCCGGCCTGGGCGTCTGGGTCGTGGTCAAGTGGATCCTGGACGAGACCAGCCAGACCATGGTGGTCGGCGTCCCGCTGGTCACCTCGCTGGTGCTGTACACAGCGATCGGCCTGCTCAAGCCGGAACGCACGATGGAGCGCGACACCATCATCGATTCACTCGACAGTGACCCGGCGGACGAGGCGAGGCCGGTGACCACGGCCTGACCCGGCGGTCCGCGCGCCGCCGGACGAGGCCGATATGCTGTTCCATGTAGCGATAGTTTGTTTCATGTAACGGGATGCGAGGAGTGCTGATGGACTCACGACCCCCCACGGCCCCGGACCAGCTGGCGACCATGGACACCGCGCGGCTGCGGGCCCGTTTCCTGGTGGAGGACCTGTTCCGTCCCGGTGAGGTACGCCTGACCTACTCCCACGAGGACCGCATCGTGGTCGGCGGCGTGTCCGGCGCCGCCGAGCTGCCCTGCCCCGACGCGCTGCGCTCGGCGTACTTCCTGGAGCGCCGCGAGCTGGGCGTGGTCAACATCGGCGGCCCGGGCACGGTGACCGTGGACGGCGTCCGGCACGAGCTGGCCGCCCGGGAGGTGCTCTACATCGGCCGCGGCGCCCGCCAGGTCCGTTTCGACGGCCGGTTCTACCTGGTCTCCACGCCCGCGCACACCAGCCACCCGACGGTCAAGGCGACCCTTGACGACGCCGAGCCGGTGCGCCTGGGCTCCCGGGAGAACTCCAACGAACGCACCATCTACAAGTACATCCATCTCAAGGGCATCCAGAGCTGCCAGCTGGTGCTCGGCGTCACGGTGCTGGAACCGGGCAGCATGTGGAACACCATGCCGTGCCACACCCACGAGCGGCGCACCGAGGTCTACTTCTACTTCGACCTGCCCGAGTCCGACCGGGTGGTGCACCTGATGGGCCCGCCGGACGCCACCCGCAACCTGATCGTGGCGCCGGAGCAGGCGGTGATCTCGCCGTACTGGTCGGTGCACTGCGGATTCGGCACCCGCAGCTACGCGTTCGTCTGGGCCATGGGCGGGGAGAACCAGGCGTACGACGACGTGGAGCCGGTCGCGATCGGCGACCTGCGGTGACCGGCGCCGCCGCGTCGATGTTCTCGCTGCACGGCCGGACCGCCCTGGTCACCGGCTCGCGCAACGGGATCGGCCGGGCCATCGCGGTGGCCCTGGCGCAGGCCGGCGCCGATCTGGTGCTGCACGGCCGTACCGATGATCTGGACGACGTCGAGGAGGAGGTCCGCAAGGCCGGCGGCACCGCCTCGCGGTGGCGGTTCGATCTGTCCGACACGGCCGGCATCCCGGCCGCGGTGGCCGACCTGCCCGAGGTGGACATCCTGGTCAACAACGCCGGCATCATCCGCCGCGCGCCCGCCGCCGGGCACTCCTTCGCCGACTGGCGCTCGGTGCTGGACGTCAACCTGGACGCGGTGTTCCAGCTCAGCCGCGCGATCGGCGTACGCATGCTGGCCCGCCGCCGCGGCAAAATCATCTCGGTGGCCTCGATGCTGTCCTTCCAGGGCGGCGTGCAGGTCCCCGGATACACCGCCGCCAAGCACGGCCTCGCCGGGCTGACCAAGGCCCTGGCCTGCGAGTGGGCTGCCGACGGGGTGCAGGTCAACGCGGTCGCCCCGGGCTACATCTCGACCGGCAACACCGCCGCCCTGCGTGCCGACCCGGTGCGTGAGGCGGAGATCAGGTCGCGCATCCCGGCCGGCCGCTGGGGCCGGCCGGACGACGTGGCCGGCGCGGTGGTCTTCCTCGCCTCCGCCGCCTCCGACTACGTCAACGGCCACGTGCTCGCGGTGGACGGCGGATGGCTCGCCCGGTAGCCGCCGAGCCCGGCCCGCCGACCGGCTCCCAGTAGGCTGAATCGGTGGCCAGGGAAGGCAGTTCCATCGACAAGACGCTGGCGGTGCTCGAAGCGCTCGCCGAGCACCACCGCGTCACCGACATCGCGGCGGCGACCGGCGTCTCGAAGTCGACCGTGCACCGGATCCTGCAGGCGCTGGTCACGTGGGGCTTCGCCCGTCCGGACGGCCTGGGCAGCTACGAGCCCGGCCCGCGCATCCTCACCCTGGCGGGCCGGGTGATGCACCGCTTCGACCCGGCCCGGCAGGCGTCCGGCGCGCTGCTCGCCCTGCGTGAGGCCACCGGCTTCACCACCCACTTCGCGATCCGCAGCGTGGACGAGGCGGTCTACGTCGACAAGCAGGAGGGGCGCCGGCCGTACCAGATGCCGTCCCGCATCGGCATGAGCATCGCCCTGCACACCACGGCCATCGGCAAGGCGATCCTGGCCGAGCTCGGCGACGACGAGGTGCGGGG
Organism: Actinoplanes teichomyceticus ATCC 31121; assembly: GCF_003711105.1. NCBI lineage: Bacteria > Bacillati > Actinomycetota > Actinomycetes > Micromonosporales > Micromonosporaceae > Actinoplanes > Actinoplanes teichomyceticus. The sequence goes on along the minus strand of NZ_CP023865.1, from coordinate 2,419,151 downwards.
GATCTGCCGGCGCACCGGGCTGCCCCGGCGCACGCCGCGCACGCTGACCAGCGAGGCGGACCTGCTGGCCGACGTGGCCCGGGTCCGCGCCCTCGGCTACGCGGTCGACGACGAGGAGAACGAGCCGGGAATCCGGTGCGTGGGCGCCGCCGTCTTCGACCACACCGGGCAGGTGCTCGGCGGCATCTCCGTCTCCACCCTGGCACTGGACATGGACATGGCCGGCCTGGAGGAGCGGGCGGCCGAGGTGATCGCCGCGGCGCGGGACGTGTCCGCCGCGCTCGGCGCCGCCGCTCCTACCGTCCGCTCGTAACGTTCCACGGCGGCCGCGCCGCATTCCGAGCGCGCCGCCCACCACCAGAGGCTCGAAGCCCTCCGCCGGCCGCGCCGCATCCCCAGCCCACCACCCCACCACCGGCTCCAAGCGCCCACCGGCCGCGCCGCATCCCCAGCCCACCACCCCACCACCGGCTCCAAGCCCCCGCCGGCCGCGCCGCATCCCCAGCCCACCACCCCACCACCGGCTCCAAGCCCCCGCCGGCCGCGCCGCATCCCCAGCCCACCGCCCCACCACCGGCTCCAAGCGCCCACCGCCGGCCGCGCGGCGTCCCCGGTCGGCCGCCCCCGTCGGCTCGTCACCTCCGGCGCCGGCCGCGCGGCGTTTGTGGGGGAGTAATTCCGTCACGCCGCGTTACGGGCCGGTCAGGGTGCCTAGGCTCACCGATATGGGCGGACTGGAGCAGCTGCGGTGGTTCGAGACGCTGCGTACGGTTCTGGACCGTTCGCGCCTGTGGACGCCGGACGACATCACCGCGTCGGTCAACGAAGCGATCGCCCCGCTGGGCATCCGTGTGCGGATCTGGCTGGTCGACTACGAACAGGTGGCGTTACGCGCGCTGCCCGAGCCCGGCCAGCGCACCCCCGAGCCGGTGTCGATCGACGGCTCGCTGCCCGGGCGCGCCTTCTCCCGGGTGGTGTCGATGCCCGGTGGCGGCGAGGGCGCCGACCACCGGTGGTGGCTGCCGATGGTGGACTGCACCGACCGCCTCGGCGTCGTGGAGTTCGTCACGCACGCAGCCGTGGACAGCGACGACCGGCCGTTCGTACGGCACTGCGAGCTGGTCGCCGGGTTGATCGGCCACCTGATCGCCACCATCAACGAGCGCGGCGACCGGGTGGACGTGACGCGCCGATCGCGCCCGATGTCGCCGGCATCGGAGTTGCTGTGGCGGCTGCTGCCGCCCCTGACCTCCAGCAGCGACCGGGTGGTCACCAGCGCCGTCCTGGAACCGTGCTACGAGGTCGGCGGCGACGCCTTCGACTACGCCCTCGACGACACCACGGCGAACCTGCTCATCCTGGACGCGGTGGGCCGCGGACTGCGCGCCGGGCTGGCCGCATCGGTCACGCTGGCCGCGGTCCGGGCCGCCCGCCGCGCCGGGGGACGGCTGTACGACCAGGCCCGCGCCGCGGACGCGGCGCTGCTCGAACAGTTCCCGGACAGCCGCTTCGCCACCGCGGTGCTCGCCGAGCTCGACCTGGACACCGGGCGGCTGCGGTACATCAACGCCGGACATCCCGAGCCGTTGCTGTTGCGGGACGGCCGGCTGGTCCGGCAGCTGTCGGCGGGACGCCGTATGCCGCTGGGCCTCGACGACGCGGCCGTCCAGGTCGCCGAGGAGATGCTGGAACCGGACGACCGGCTGCTGTTCTACACCGACGGGGTGACCGAGGCACGCGCCCCGGACGGTGACCGGTTCGGCCTGGACCGCCTCGTCGACCTGGTCCGGCAGCACGAGGCCGCCGGACTGCCGGCCCCGGAGACCCTGCGCCGCCTGGCGCACGCCGTGGTCGCTCACCAGTCCGGACCCCCCGCGGACGACGCCACCCTGATGCTCGTGCACTGGTCCACGCCGGCGGCGTCCAGCACCGTCCCGCACATCGGGCACCCCGATCCGGCGAAACCCGGACTCTGACATGGACGAGCCGCTCACTGTCACCACGACGGCCGCGAACGAGCACATCGCGGTGCTCGCCGCAGCCGGCGAGATCGATCACGACAGCCGCCGGGTCCTCAGCGACGCCGCGGAGCGGGCGATCCGGCGCGGCTGCCGGCGGATCGTCATCGACCTGACCGACGTGACGTTCTGCGACTCGGGCGGGCTGAGCCTGTTCGTCCAGCTGCACAAGACGACCGGCGCGCTGGGCGGACAACTGCGCCTGGCCGGCGTCCAGTACCTGGTCGCCGCGGCCATCCAGGCCACCAACCTCGACCGGCTCCTGCTGCTGCACCCGACCGTGGACGAGGCCGTCGCGGCCGCGCTGCGGCACTGAACGCGAGCGGACCGGCCGCCCGGACATGCTCAGATCACCTGGCGCGCGACCGAGAAACGCCCGAAAGGCCGCGGCGGACCCGGACGGCTGGCGCGGTCTGGTCCGGTTCCTCGAGTCGAGCGCGGTCCGCGAGATGCGCCCGCAGTGCGCCTCGTCGCGGATGTCGCCGGACTCATGCTCATGCAGGCGCAGAACTGCGGTCTGCGAGGCCTGGTGATGGCATCCGAACCCGGCATCTCATCGGTGGACCGGTCCCCGGAGACGATCGCTCCGCTCGTCGCGCAGATGGTTGCCAAGGCGCAGGCTCCCCCGGTACGCCAGCGCGCAAGCCACCGTCCAGGCCGGACGGCCACGGGCGTCGAAGGTGACCATGCCGGACCGGGTGCCCGGGAACACCGGCGCTCATCGCGTCCGCCGTGCGCAACGGCCCCGCCGGAACATCGGGGTGTGGCCGGCGGGCTCGCGGGTATGCGGACGCGGGCAGGCGAGACCGCGATCGACAGGAACGGGCGGAAGGTGAGCCGGATGACGGCCGGACGCGAGGACACCGCACTTCGCCGGATCGGCGAGACCATCGCGCGTTCCGGCGTGCACCTGGAATTCGTGCCGCAGCCGACCGCCCTGGAGACATGCTGGTACACGATCGGTCTGACCGACCACGATCATCCAGAGCTGATCCTGTACGGGCTACCGCCGGACATCTCCCGGCCCACTCTCCGAGCCGTGGCGGATGACGTCATCGCGGGGCGGCGAACCTACGTCGCCGGGCAGCGCGCCGACGACGTGGTCGAGGGTCACCCGGTCCAGTTGGTCGCGGTGACCGAACCTGATCGCCATCTGCCGGTGGCCGCGCAGTTCTACGCCGCCACGGGCGCCACCGTGGCGGCGCTGCAGATCGTGTGGCCTGATCGGCACCATCGCTGGCCGTGGCAACCCGGCACGCGGGTGGGCGACATGCCGGTTCTGGGCCCGGCACCGGTCCCGTCCGCCTGACGGCTCGCCACCGGCGGCTGCTCGTTGCGGACCGTGTCAGTTCGCCGGAACCCGATCCGCCAGTCCGCCCGCATCCGATCCACCAGTCCGCCCGCATCCGATCCACCAGTTCGCCCGCGCCCGGTCCACCAGTTCGCCGGAACCCGATCCGCCAGTTCGCCCGCGCCCGGTCCACCAGTTCGCCGGAACCCGATCCGCCAGTTCGCCCGCATCCGATCCACCAGTTCGCCCGCACCCGGTCCACCAGTTCGCCGGAACCCGATCCGCCAGTCCGCCCGCGCCCGATCCACCAGTTCGCCCGCGCCCGGTCCGGGTCCGCCGGGGACGTCCCGCCACACCCTCGGAAAGCTTCACGGGCACGCGGTCACCGGCGGCGGTCGGCCCAGGCCGGAACGACGGCCCCGGCATGGCCCCCCGCCGATCCCCCATCCGGTCGAGCCACCACGATCAGCGCGGTCAGCACCGGTCGCCACTGTCGCCGCTCTGCCTTTCAGGCCAGGAAAGACAAGTCGCGCGCGGCCGGGAATCACCATTTCCCGCAACGCGGAAAAGCGCGCCAGATTGGCATGATCCAATGCTTACCGGGTGACGCCGAAGGGCGGGACAATTGAAGCATGCGGCAGCTATCGCTATTCGGCAGAGCCGAACTGAACGGCATGCGTGACCGGACCAGGCCGCGTAAACATTCGGCGGCAGCTGACGAATTCCGCCGCGCACAGGAGCGCCGTCGCTCCTGGGGTCTGCGGCGGCGACACGCCGCACGGCTACGCCGAACCGATCCGCCCCTCCCCACGCCGGACCCGGCCCGCTCCCGGCACGATGACCCGGTGCGGCCACCTGATCGCCTTCCGGCCGTCCAGCCCCAGCCGCGGAGGCCCGAGCGGCCGGTCGCCTCCGCGGGCCGCGGGACGGCCACCACGGACGCCAGCCGAGCCGACATGGCTCAGGCTGCAATTGCGACGATCAGCCAGGCAGGGTCCGGCCGAGCACAGGTGGCCGAGACGGGCGGCGGCCGAGGTGAGAGAAGCCAGGCGGGGCGAGCTCCAGCCGCAACCAGGCCAGGCAGGACGAAGGCCGGCACGAGCCGGCCAAGCCATACGCGGTGCGGCCCGAGCCAGCACGCCCGCCGAAGGCCAGCGCAAGCCCGCCACACCCACCGAAGACCAGCGCGACCCAGCCACACCCACCGAAGACCGGCACGAGCCAGCCACACCCACCGAAGACCGGCACGACCCAGCCACACCCACCGAAGACCGGCACGACCCGGCCACACCCACCGAAGACCAGCGCGACCCAGCAACACCCACCGAAGACCGGCACGACCCGGCCACACCCACCGAAGACCAGCGCGATCCAGCCACACCCACCGAAGACCGGCACGACCCAGCCACACCCACCGAAGACCAGCGACCCAGCCACACCCACCGAAGACCGGCACGAGCCCACCACTCCATAGGCGGCCGAGCAGAAGCCGGCCACGCCCGAGGCTGCCAAGCGGAAGTGGGCCAGAGGAGAGGCGGCCGAGCCGGAGTCGGCGGATCCCCGATAGGGGCCGAACGGAAAGACTGAGGCAACGAATGAAATTGTCATGAAACGACTGAGCGGAAACCGGCCAGGATCCACCGCGCCGGTTCGGGCGGGAGTGGTATTCCTGAGCGCCGCAATCACCGGGTTTGTGCGGGGCAACGAAAGGAGATTGACAAAGGATTCCGACCACGGAATCCTCCACGAAGGCGATAGCGAAGTCTCCGTGGCTCGGCGGACGTCTCCAAGTGGTGTCCGGCCGGGAGATTCCGCTCAGACCGGGCGGTTTGCGGTGACCGGGGGCGGAGCCGGCGGCATGCCCCGACGAGCCGGGCACACCGAACAGATCCGGAACAACGGAAGCAGCGGTCCTTCCCGGAACAGGCACACGGGGACCGCGGACAGCGGCGCCCCTCGCCGGAAACAGGCACACCGGGCAGACCCGGGACACGGAAACGGCGCCCCGTCGCCGAAACAGGCATACCGGAACGCCTTGGCCCTGATCGCGTTGGCCGCCGACACGTGCGCGGTGGCGGCCAGCGGCCTGCCAGGCCGGGACATGCTGGTGCGTAGATCTGGCCGATGCGGGGGTGCACGGCGCGCGCAGCCGGCGGGATCAGCCAGTGGTCGAAGCCGGCCCGAGCCACGGTGCGGCGGCGGTCGAGCGCGGACAGAAGCAAATGGCGGGCGTCTCCCCTCAGACTCCCGTCCTCGGCCAGCTTCGATTAGCTGCAACTATCGACGCGTCACAACGCTTGCAATCGACGCGTCACAACGTCAGCCGGTGATCAGCATCGGTCGCGGCGGCTCCCGGCGCCGGCGCCGCACGACGAGCCGGGTGACGAGCCGGACGACCAGCAGCGCCGCGGCGGCCAGGAGGGCCACCGGCACGAGCGCGAACCCGATGATCGGCCGGGCCGGGAACGCCCCGGCCACCGGCGTCGGCCCGCCGAACCGCCCGGCGCGGATCAGGTCCGCGGCCACGTCCAGGGTGAGCACGTCGGCGGGCGGGTCGAGCAGCGTACGGACGGCGCCGCCCGCGCCGAGGGCGACCAGCGTGATGTGCCCGGTCTGCTCCCAGCCGGTGTCGCTCCACTCCTGGTCCGGCCGCTTCCGCGCGTCCCGCTCCGGCTCGTGCCGGGTCACCACCAGCTCGCCGCCCGCGGTCCAGCCCAGCGCGCGCACGCTCATCGCGGTCACCACCGGCAGGTCCGGACCGTCGGCCGGGCGGCCGGTGGCGGCGTCCAGATAGGAGATGCGCCAGCGCCGGGTCGCCAGGGCGGCCCGGTCGCACGCGTCGAGGCAGCCGTCCAGCTCGGCGACGGCGATCCGGGAGCCGTCCGGGCTGAACGCGCCGGCTCCGGCGAGATGGCGCCGGTCACCGAGGTCGGTGGTCCAGCCGACCTTCCCGGTACGGTCGATCAGCTCCAGCCGGTCGCCCGCGGTGACCGCCAGGTGCCGCCCGTCCGGGGCGAACGCCCCGCGCGACGCCTTGCGCACCGCCCCGCCCGGCCGCTCGGCGCCGATCGGAGTGATCCGGTTGGTCGCCAGGTCCAGCAGCCCGAGCCGGCGCCGGGCCTGGATGATCGAGGTCTGCGGGTCCTCGTAGTCCGTGCCGAACGTCTCGACCAGCAGCGATCTGCCGTCCGGTGCCCAGGCCGCCGGCGCGCAGCACGGCACGGTCGCATTGCCCCACTGGTCGCTGATCCTCGTCAGGCCGCCGTCGTAGGTGACGCTGCGCCCGGTGGCCAGGTCGACGATGTCCAGCCCGTCGCCGTCGCTGGTCGAGCCCTCCAGCCACTCCTGGGCGGCGTACCGGCCGTCCGGGGAGAGCAGCACGTCCTCGCCGGGGGTGACACCGTTCCAGCCGGAGTAGCGCAGCATCCGGTAGTCGCCGCCCCGGCCGACCGCGGCGACCTTGCCCTCCGAGTCGAAGAGGTCGGTGCCCTCGAAGCCCACGCTGTCCCCACCGACCAGCACGGAGGCCGGCCCGGGCGGGTCCTGCTGGACGGTCGCCTGCCACATCCACGGCAGGGTCAGCCCGCCGGGCACCCGGTCGCCGGGCACCGGCCCGCCGCTCACCGGGTGGACCAGGACGGCGAACGCCACGCCGGTGAGCAGCGAAACGGCGACGGGGTACGCGATCATGCTCTTCCGCACGGACCGCATCATCGCGGCACCGGGTCGCGGCGCGCTAGCCGGACCGGCGCGGCGCGGCGATCCGCAGGTCGGCCTCGATCGCCGCGGTGGCGCTCAGCAGCGGCGGGAGCAGGCGTTCCCGGATCGCCTCGACGTCCACCCGGGCCGCGTGCACGGAGATGTTGAGCGCTCCGGCCGGCGCGCCGGAGCGGTCCCGGATCGGCGCGGCGATGGCCCGCAGCCCCTCCTCCAGCTCCTGGTCGACCAGCGCGTGCCCGGCCGCGCGGACCCGGTCCAGCTCGGCGCGCAGCTCGCCGGTGGAGCGGATGGTGCGCCCGGTGAGCGGCGCCAGCCGGACCCGGGCGAGGTAGGCGTCCAGCTCGGGCCCGGGCAGGCCGGCGAGCAGGACCCGGCCCATCGAGGTGGCGTACGCCGGCAAGCGGGCGCCCACGTTGATCGCCACCCGCATGATCCGGCTGGTCGGCACCCGGCTGACGTAGACGATGTCGTCACCGTCCAGAACGGACAGCGACGACGACTCGCGCACCGCGCCGACGAGTCGATCCATGTGCGGTTCGGCGACCTCGGGCAGGGTCAGGCCGTCGAGGAACGCGTACCCGAGCTCCAGCACCCGTGGGGTGAGCGAGAACAGCCGCCCGTCGGTCCGGACGTAGCCCAGGTCGGCGAGGGTGAGCAGGAACCGGCGCGCGGCGGCCCGGGTGAGGCCGCACTGCCGGGCGACGTCGCTGAGGGTCAGTTCCCGGTGTTCCGCGTCAAATGCACGGATCACCGCAAGTCCACGTTCCAGCGACTGGACGTAGTACGGTTCCCGCGTCATCGGATGATCGACACAGATCGTTGACGTGACACGAGCCACATCCTAGCGTTCTCTCTGAGAACTTTTGTTCGATGTGCGCACAGATTGACCGGAGGACACACATGCGGCGGCGCTCCCTCGCGGGCCTGACCCTGGCCCTGGTGGCCGGCACGGTCGGGGCCTGCAGCTCCGACGAGGACTCGGGCAGCTCCGGCGGCTCGTCGGACGGCGTGGACAACGTGACGGTCGGGGTCATCCCGATCGTCGACGTCGCCCCGATCTACCTGGGCCAGGCGAAGGGCTTCTTCACGGCGCGCAACATCGCGGTCACGATGGAGGCCGGCCAGGGCGGCGCGGCCATCGTGCCCGGCGTGGTCAGCAACCAGTTCCAGTTCGGGTTCAGCAACCTGACCTCGCTGATGATCGCGCAGACCAAGAACGTGCCGGTCAAGGCGGTCGCGGCGGGTGTCGCCTCCACCGGTGTGCGGGGCCGGGACTTCGGCGCGCTGGTGGTCCGGGCGGACAGTCCGATCCGGACCGCCAAGGACCTGGCCGGCAAGAAGATCTCGGTGAACACGCTGAAGAACATCGGCGACACCGTGACCCGCGAGTCGGTGCGCAGGGCCGGCGGCGACCCGAGCCGGATCGAGTTCGTCGAGATGCCGTTCCCGGCCATGCCGGCCGCGCTGGCCGGCGGCCAGGTCGACGCGGCGTGGGCGGTCGAGCCGCAGCTCACCACGATCAAGGCGGCCGGCGGCCGGGAGGTGGCCTCGACGTTCGTCGACGCGGCGCCGAACCTCACCATCGCGGCGTACTTCACCTCGCAGAAGCTGCTCGCCGACAAGCCCGGCCTGGTGAAGCGCTTCACCGAGGCGATCGACGAATCCCTGGCCTACGCCGACGCCCACCCGGACGAGGTACGGCAGATCCTCACCTCGTACACCAAGATCGATGACGGCCTGCGCGCGAAGCTGGTGCTGCCGAAGTGGCCGACCCAGATCAACCGGGCGTCGGTGCAGAAGATCGCCGAGCTGGGCACCACGGACGGCATCTTCACCACCGCCCCGGACCTGGACAAGCTGCTGCCGTGACGACGGCCCGCCGCGGCCACCCGGTCCCGCTCGCCCTCGCCGGGCCGGCCGGGTTGCTCCTGATCGTGGAGGCGCTGCCCCGGCTCGGCCTGGTCGACGCACGGTACCTGCCGCCGGCCAGCCGGATCGCGACCGCGCTCGCCGCCGAGGCGGCCACCCCGGCGTTCTGGCAGGCCGTCGCCGACACCCTGTACGCCTGGGCGACCGGCCTGCTCATCGCGGTGGTCGCCGGCGTGCTGGCCGGCCTGGTGATCGGCTCGGCGCCGGTGCTGCGCGCGCTGACCGCGTCCACGGTGGAGTTCCTGCGCCCGATCCCGTCGGTGGCGCTGATCCCGGTGGCCGTGCTGCTCTACGGCACCGAGCTGGGCTCCACCCTGCTGCTGGTCTGCTACGCCGCGTTCTGGCAGGTGCTGGTCCAGGTGCTGTACGGCGTGGCGGACGTCGACCCGGTCGCCGAGGAGACCGCGCGCAGCTTCCGGTTCTCCGCCTGGGGCCGGGTCCGGCACGTGCTCTGGCCGACCGCGCTGCCGTACGTGTTCACCGGCATCCGGCTGGCCGCCTCGGTGGCGCTGGTCCTGGCGGTCACCGCCGAGCTGGTGATCGGCGCGCCCGGACTGGGCAGGGAGATCGCGACCGCGCAGAACTCGGACGCGGTGCCGACCATGTACGCGCTGATCGTGGTGACCGGCGCGCTCGGCGTGGTGATCAACCTGCTGACCCGGACCGGTGAGCGCCGCCTGCTCGCCTGGCACCAGTCGGTCCGCGGTGAGGTGGCCGTCTGATGAACATGCTGAAACGGGTGGTGCTGGCGACCGCGCTGCCGATCGTCCTGTTCACCGGCTGGTACTGGCTCAGCGCCGGCAGCGAGAGCTACTACGCGCCGCCGCTGCGCGCCATCCTCCAGGCGTTCGCCGACACCTGGCGGCCGCAGCGGCTGCGCGCCGACGTGGCGCCCAGCCTGCTCCGGCTGGTCGCCGGGTACCTGTCGGCCGCGCTGATCGGCGTCGGCCTGGGCGTGGCGGTCGGGTTGCACCCGCGGCTGCGCGCGGTGCTGGAGCCGGTCCTGGAGTTCTTCCGGGCCATCCCGCCGCCGGTCCTGGTACCGGTGATCATGCTGTTCGCCGGGATCGGCGACGGCATGAAGGTGATCGTGATCGTGTTCGGCTGCGTGTGGCCGATCCTGCTCAACACGGTCGAGGGGGTGCGTGCGACCGACAGCGTGGTGCTCGACACCGCCCGGGCGTACGGCGTGACCGGCCCGGCCCGGCTGACCCGGGTGCTGCTGCCGTCGGCGTCCCCGCGGATCGCGGCCGGGCTGCGCCAGGCGCTGTCCATCGCGATCATCCTGATGGTGATCAGCGAGATGTTCGCGTCCAGCAACGGTCTGGGCTTCGCCATCGTGCAGTTCCAGCGCAGCTTCGCGATCCCGGAGATGTGGAGCGGGATCATCCTGCTCGGCCTGCTCGGCTTCGCGCTCTCGCTGCTGTTCCGGCTCGCCGAGCGGCGGGCGCTGCGATGGTACGAGGGGCTGCGCGCGGCGCGGCGCCGGGCCGGCTAGGAGGGCCGCGATGCTCGAAGTGAAGGGTCTGCGCAAGGTCTACCGGGCCGGCAACCGCGAGGTGGAGGCGCTGCGCGACCTCACCTTCACCGTCGAGGGCGGCGACCTGGTGTGCCTGGTCGGGCCGTCCGGCTGCGGCAAGACCACGCTGCTGCGATGCGTCTCCGGCCTGCTGACGCCGACCTCGGGTGAGGTGCGGGTGGACCGCAAGGTGGTGACCGGGCCGCCGCCGGGCATGGCGGTGGTCTTCCAGGAGTACGGCCGCAGCCTGTTCCCGTGGATGAGCGTGCGCGACAACGTGGAGCTGCCGCTGCGGCAGAAGCGGGTCGCACGCGCGCGCCGCCGGGAGCTGGTCGACTCCGCCCTGGAGGCGGTCGGGCTGGCCGGGACCGCGGCGGCGTACCCGTGGCAGCTGTCCGGCGGGATGCAGCAGCGGGTGGCGATCGCCCGGGCGGTGGCGTACGAGCCGGAGACGCTGCTGATGGACGAGCCGTTCGCGGCCGTCGACGCGCAGACCCGGGCCGACCTGGAGGACCTGGTCCGGGCGCTGTGGCAGCGACTGAAGGTGACCGTGCTGTTCGTGACGCACGACATCGACGAGGCGGTCTACCTGGGCCGGCGGGTGGTGATGCTGTCGTCGTCGCCGACCGTGGTGCAGGACGAGCTGGTGGTGGACCTGCCCGCGGAACGCGACCAGTTGCACACCCGGGCGGATCCGCGGTTCGTCGAGTTGCGGACCCGGGTCTACGAGCAGATCCAGCTGGCGAAGAGGGCCGTACCGCAATAGCGGCCGCGGCCGGGGACGGCCCGGACCTCCGCGCGGAGGTCCGGGCCGTCCCGTCTCACTTGACCAGCGCGGGGCGGCCGACGCTCGGCACCGGGCGGGCCGGCTGCTTGCCGGCCACGTCGGCACGCAGCGCCGCGGCGGCCGTCGGGTCCGGCTGCGGCACCGGCGCGCACCGCTTGTCGGACCGGTTGCCGGGCACCCGCTTGGGCAGGACGCCGGTCGCGAGGTACGTGGCGATGGTGTCGTCGGTGCACGCGATCCCGCTCAGCGAGCCGGAGTGCGTGGTACCGCCGACGCCCTCGATCAGCACCGACTTCCCGAAGCGCTTACGCACCTCCAGCGCGCCGGTGAACGGCGTCGCCGCGTCGTTGGTCTCGGCGATCAGCAGGATCCCGGGGGCCTTCTTCCCGGAGATCTGCACCGGCTTGCCGGGCTTGGCGCCCCAGTTCAGGCAGGGCGCGTTGTACCAGGCGTTGTTCCAGGTCATGAACGGGTGCTTGGCGTAGATCTTCCAGTTGTCCCGCTGCCACTTGGACCAGTTCTGCGGCCACTTGACGTCGGTGCACTGGGTGGCCAGGTACATCGCGTAGTTGTTGTCGGCGGCCACCCCACCGGGCTCGGCGTAGTTGGCCAGCAGCAGCGACGGGTCCCTGTCGTTCACCCAGGCGGCGAACGCGTCGGCGACGTCCTGCCAGCCGTAGACGTAGTAGCCGGCCGAGACGAAGATGTCGTTCCACTCGTCCGGGCCGATCTTGCCGGCGGCCGGGGTCTTGCGCAGCGCCTGCAGCGTCGCGTAGTACTTGGCCTCGACCGCCTTGCCGGTCTTGCCCAGGTGGTAGACCGAGTCGTACTTGGCGATCCAGCCGAAGTAGACATCCATGTTCTTGTCGAACTGGACGTCCTGGTCCAGGTTGGCGTCGTACCAGACCCGGGTCGGGTCGACCACGCCGTCGAAGACCGCCCGGCGGATCCGCTCCGGGTGCAGCGTGGCATAGACCTGGCCGAGGTACGTGCCGTACGAGAAGCCGTAGTAGTTGATCTGCTTCGCGCCCAGGGCCTTGCGCAGGCTCTCCATGTCGGCGACCGAGTCGGTGGTCTTGACGTGGTCCAGCAGCGCGCCGCCGGCCTTGTCGCACTTCTTCGCGTACCCGGCGGCCTTGGCGCGCCAGGTCTTCTCCAGCTTCCGGTTGACCGGCACGAAGTACGGCCGGTTGTAGCCGAAGTACTCGGTGTCGCAGGAGAGGGCCGGCACGCTGGAGCCGACGCCGCGCGGGTCGAAGCCGATCCAGTCGTACAGGTCGCCGGCGCCGTTGGGCACCGACTCGCCGATCACCGGCAGGCCGAGGCCGGAGCCGCCGGGGCCGCCCGGGTTGGTGAGCATGACGCCCTGGTACTGGGCGTCGCTGGACTTGTGCTTGATCCGGGACACCGCAATCTTGATCTTGGTGCCGTTCGGCTTGGCGTAGTCCAGCGGGACGACCAGGAAGCCGCACTCGGCGTTACGAGCCTGCAGGCTCGGCCGCGTGCAGGTGCCCCAGTCGATGGGTGGTGGGGTGTAGCCGCTCGCGTGGCCCCCGTGGGCCGCCGCGGCAGCCGGGATCGTGCCGGCACCGATCAGGAGACCGGCCGAGGCGGCGACGGTGGCCGCCAGGAATTTCCGCATCCCTTGCCTTCCGTTGTCGATACGCCGCACCGGCCGGAGTGGACGCGTTTCGCGCACAGCGCGGCCGGGGCGATCTTCGCAGACTAGCCATTCAGACATGGAGATGTGGCACCCCCGTTACGGCTATTTTCCGAGCGGATCAAGGGATGCGAGATTTGGAGATAGGTACTGATTGATATGATGGCGGACCGGTCGCGCCCTGAGATGCTCGTCGATGCATTGACAGGAAGGAACACCCCGTGCGACCACTCCCCCTCATCGGCGCCGCCGTGCTGATCACCGGCCTCGCCGCCGCCCCCGCTCAGGCCGCGGCCGCCACCCCGGACATCCCGGTGGCGAACGTCAAGGCCCACCTGGCCCAGTTGCAGAGCATCGCCACCGCCAACGGCGGCAACCGGGCGCACGGCCGCCCCGGCTACCTCGCCTCGGTGACCTACGTGAAGGGCCTGCTGGACGCGGCCGGCTTCACCACCACCCAGCAGAGCTTCACCTACAACGGCGCCACCGGCTACAACCTGATCGCCGACTGGCCCGGCGGCGACACCGGCGACACCCTGATGATCGGCGCGCACCTGGACAGCGTCACGGCCGGTCCGGGCATCAACGACAACGGCTCCGGCTCGGCGGCGAACCTGGAGGTGGCGCTGCAGGTGGCCCGGTCCGGCTTCCAGCCGCGGCGGCACCTGCGGTTCGGCTGGTGGGGCGCGGAAGAGCTCGGGCTGCGCGGGTCCACGGCGTACGTCAACTCGCTGACCAGCGCGCAGAAGTCGGCGATCACCGGCTACCTGAACTTCGACATGGTCGCATCACCCAACCCGGGCTACTTCCTCTACGACGGCGACAACTCGGACAACACCGGCTCCGGCCCCGGCCCGGCCGGCTCCGCGCAGATCGAGCAGACCCTCGCCGCGTACTTCACCTCGATCGGCGTGCCGACCCGCGGCACCGACTTCGACGGGCGCAGCGACTACGGGCCGTTCATCAGCGCCGGCATCCCGGCCGGCGGCATCTTCACCGGCGCCGAGGGCCGCAAGACGTCCGCGCAGGTCGCGCTCTGGGGCGGCACCGCGACCGCGTTCGACCCGTGCTACCACGCGTCCTGCGACACCACGGCCAACATCAACGACACCGCGCTGGACCGCAACTCCGACGCCATCGCGTACGCCGTCTGGACCCTGGCGAACGACGGCACCACCCCGCCCACCGGCACGACGGTCTGGTCGGACGACTTCGAGACCGCGAAGGGCTGGACCGCCGGCGCCGCGGACACCGCCACCTCCGGCCGGCTGGAGCGCGGCGACCCGGAGGCGACCAGCAGCTCCGGCGTCACCACGCAGCTGGGCACCGCGGCCGGCGGCACGTACAGCCTGATCACCGGGGCGGCCGCGGGCGCCAGCGCGGGCGCCAACGACCTGGACGGCGGCGTCACCACCCTGACCTCGCCGCAGATCACCCTGCCCAGCGGCACGCTCACGCTGAGCCTGTCCTGGTACCTCGCGTACCTCAACAACGCCACCAGCGCGGACTACCTGCGGGTCCGGGTGGTCGGCGCGACGAGCAGCACGACGGTGCTCAGCCTCAGCGCGGCGGCCAGCAACAAGGCCGCGGCGTGGACCACGGCCAGCGCCAACCTCTCCGGGTACGCCGGCCAGACCGTGCGGCTGCAGGTCGAGGCGGCCGACACCGGCACGGCGTCGCTGATCGAGGCCGCGGTCGACAACGTGGTGATCACCAAGTCCTGAGCACCCGGCCCGCGCACAGGACCCCCGGCCACCCGCCGGGGGTCCTGCCGTTTCGCCGCCCGTGTGCCGGCGCGGCGGCCCGGCCGCCGCCGATCCGCGGTGCGGGCCACAAAGCGTCAGGAGTTCTCAGGACCGCGGGCCCCGGCCCGATGAGCACCCCCGTCCTGGCCGGAACCGAAACGAGGATCTGCACCGATGACCAGTCCCGCGCAGCCTGCCGGATGGTACGCCGACCCGAGCGGCCTGCCCGCGACCCGCTGGTGGGACGGCCGGCAGTGGACCGACCACATCCAGCCCGGCCCGGCGGTGCTGCCGCCGACCGCGGGGCTGGGCGGCTACTACCCGACGGCCGCGCCGAGCGGGCCGCCGGTGCCCGGCCCGCACACCGTCGAACCGGCCGACCCGGCGGCCGCGGAGATCTTCGCGAGCCGGTCGAGCACCGCCGCCGGGGCCGCGCCCGCCGCGACGCAGCCCGGCGGGGCGCTTCCCGCCCCGGCCGCCGAACAGATCGAGTACGCCATGCCGCCGGTCGACGCCGCGACCACCTCGTTGCCCACCGGCTTCGGCGGAGCGTCGGCCGCGCTGACCGCACCGCCGGCCACCGACGTGTCGGCGGCCGAGGCCCTGTCGGCGTTCGGCGCCACGCCCCCGCCGGCCGCGCCGCCCGGCACGGACCGGCGGCCGGCCGCCCGCCACGCCGGCGGCCCGCTGACCCGTCCGCTCCTGCTGGCGTGCCTGATCGCGGTGCTGCTGGCCGCCGTCGCCGCCGTCACGCTGACGCGCTGACGTCCGGACCCGGCGGCCGGGCGGTCCACCCGACGGCGCCCGGCCGGGGCGGCCGGTGGGCGTCCGAAGTGACCGATCACGGATAGAAGGGTGCGGGCCGGGCGGGCCGGCCGCTAGCGTAGCGCTCCATCCGTGATGCGACGTTCCTCCGCGCACCCGCATCACCACCCGGCCGGCGTCCCCCGGGAGGTCACCACCATGGCCGTATCCTCAGCGGCACGCCGGAACTGGCTGGTCGCCCTGGGCGCGGCGGCGTTGCTGCTGGTCCTGCTGGGTCTGGTGCTGTCGTCGTGCGGCAGCGACGCGGACACCACCGGCGCCGCGCAGCCGGGACCGGCCGTCGCCTCGACCCTGCCGCCGGTGACCGGGCCGGGGTCGCCGGGCACCCTGTCCCCCCGCTCGACCGGCGCGCGGCCGGCCACCGAGGATCCGGCCGGCGCCCCGGCGGTCACCTCCACGCCGGTCCGGGCGACGGCCGGGCCGTCGCGGACGCCCAGCGGCGGGGTGGACGCCGGAGGTGGCGCCGGATTGCCCGGGCGGCGTCTGGCGCTGCTGGTCACCGGCGTGTTCCTGCTGCTGGCAGCGCTGTTCACCGCGCGGTACGCGGTCGGCCGCACGGCCCGCGACTGATCGATGCCGACGATGAGCCGACCGGGCATTGCCGGGTCCGGACGGGAGCGGCGGCTGCGGATACGCAACCGTCGCGCCGCGGCGTTGTCCGCCGTGCTGGCCGCGCTCGGGGCCACCGTCACCGCGATCGGCGTGCGGACCGAGGACGCCATGCCGCCACCGTCCGCGCCGGCCTGGCAGAACGTTCCGGCGCCGGCACGCGGTGTCACTGCCGGACGGCCCGCGGGCGCCGGCGGGCGACACCGTTCCGTCCCGGTCCGGCTGGACGTCCCGGCGATCGGCGTGCACACCTCGCTCTCCGCGATCGGCCTGCGTGCCGACGGGACCCTGGACGTGCCGCCGTTGCGCTCCGACGCGCCGGCCGGGTGGTACCGGGGCTCGCCGACCCCGGGCGAGCCCGGCCCGGCGGTCGTCGTCGGGCATGTCGACACCGCGCGGGACGGCCCGGCGGTCTTCTTCCGGTTGCGCGAGCTGCACGCGGGCGACACCGTCTCGGTACGCCGGGCCGACCGCACCGTGGCCCGCTTCCGGGTCACCCGGGTCGCCAGCTATCCGAAGAAGGCGTTCCCGGCCGACGAGGTGTACGGCCACACGCCCGGCCCGGCTCTGCGCCTGATCACCTGTGGCGGCTCCTTCGACCGGGAACGGGGCAGCTATCGCAGCAACATCGTGGTGTACGCGGACGCGGTTCCGTAAGCGATTCCGGGACCGGTTCCGGGGCCCGATCGGCCGTTCTGGTTCCGGAACCTGGGTGGCTTGCCCAGGTTGGCAGGCGTATGCCGTTTCACCGGGCTTGACATGGAGCTCAACCGATTGCTTCGGTGACCTGGATCATTGCGATCTTGTTTCGGAAGGGGCTCCTCCGTATGACGAGAATCCGCCGGCTCGGCGCGGGTACCCGTACCCCGCTGCGCCGCACCACCGCCGGTGCGCTCGCGCTCGGCCTGGCCCTCGCGGGCGTCGCGGCGCAGGCCGCGCCGGCCGCCGCACAACCCGGTTCCGCCACGCCGGACCTGGGCAAGAACGTCACCGTCTTCGACCCGAGCATGCCGGTCAGCCAGATCCAGGCCACCCTGGACGCGGCCAACGCCAAGCAGGTCGACAACGAGATGGGCACCGACCGGTACGCCTTTCTCTTCAAGCCGGGCACCTACGGCACCGCCGAGCAGCCGCTGCAGGTCAAGGTCGGCTACTACACCGAGCTCACCGGCCTGGGGGCGAACCCCGGCGACGTGGTGATCAACGGCAAGGTGGAGGTGTACAACCGCTGCCTGGAGGGTGGCGGCACCAGCAACTGCCTGGCGCTGGTCAACTTCTGGCGGACGGTCTCCAACCTGACCGTCAACATCAACGGCGCCGGGCAGGACGGCTGCCGGCAGACCGCCAACTTCTGGGCGGTCTCCCAGGCGGTGTCGCTGCGCCGGGTGCAGTTCACCGGCGGCACCCTGTCGCTGATGGACTACTGCACCGCCGGCCCGCAGTACGGCAGCGGCGGCTTCATCGCCGACGCCAAGCTGCCGGCCACCACGAACGGCTCGCAGCAGCAGTGGCTGACCCGCAACAGCGAGGTGGCCAGCTGGTCCAACGGCGTGTGGAACCAGGTGTTCGCCGGCGTGGTGGGCGCGCCCGACGACTCGGCGTTCCCGAACCCGCCGTACACCACGCTGGCGAAGACGCCGGTCAGCCGGCAGAAGCCGTTCCTGTTCGTCGACGCCAAGGGCAGGTGGCAGGTCCGCGTGCCGGCCGCGCAGCGCGGCACGTCCGGCGTCACCTGGGACTCCCCGGGCCGTACCGTCCCGCTGTCCGACTTCTACGTCGCGAAGCCGGGCGACTCGGCCAAGAAGATCAACCTGGCCCTGGCGCTGGGCAAGCACCTGCTGTTCACCCCGGGCGTCTACGACATCGACCGCAGCATCGACGTGTGGCGGCCGAACACCGTGGTGCTGGGCCTCGGCCAGGCCACGCTGACCGCGGTCAAGGGCTCCACCCCGCTGCAGATCGAGGACGTGCCGGGCGTGGTGGTCGCGGGCGTCACCATCGACGCCGGCCTGCAGAGGTCCTCCGCGCTGCTGCGCGTCGGCCGCTCCCACGGCCACGGCTTCACCACCCCGAGCAACCCGACCACGCTGCAGGACGTGTACTTCCGCGTCGGCGGCCCGCACGTGGGCCGGACCACCACCGCGCTCGAGGTCAACAGCGACGACGTGCTGATCGACCACACCTGGGTGTGGCGCGGCGACCACGGTGTCGAGGGCTTCACCGGCGGCGACACCGAGCGGTGGAAGACCAACACCGGCCTGTACGGCGCGGTGATCAACGGTGACGACGTGACCGCGACCGGCCTGTTCGTCGAGCACTTCCAGAAGTACAACACGGTCTGGAACGGCAACGGCGGCACGACCGTGCTCTACCAGAACGAGCTGCCGTACGACCCGCCGACGCAGGCGGACTGGATGAACGGCTCGGTCGAGGGCTACGCCGGCTACAAGGTCGGCGCCAAGGTCAAGACCCACAACCTGTACGGCGGTGGCGTCTACGTGTTCAACCAGAACAACCCGTCGATCCACACCGAGAACGGCTTCGAGGTACCGCAGACCCCGGGCGTCAAGCTGCACCACATCATGACGGTCAACCTGAGCGCCGGCGTGATCGACCACGTGGTCAACGGCGTGGGCGACGCGGCCGACACCACGAAGGTGGGCGTTCCGGTCTATGTGAACGAATACCCCGTACCGTAAGCAGAACCGCGCGGTGGTCACCGTCCGCTGGACGGTGACCACCGCGTTTGCTGTTCCGGTACGCCCGGGTACATGCACCGAATCCCCGAGGAGGTGCGATGAGCGCGACCACCGACGAACCGTCACTGAAACGGGTGATCGGGCCGGGACTGCTGTTGCTGTTCGTGGTCGGCGACATCCTCGGCACCGGGGTCTACGCGCTCACCGGCAAGGTCGCCACCGAGGTCGGCGGGGCGGTGTGGCTGCCGTTCCTGCTGGCGTTCGTGGTCGCGCTGCTGACCGCGTTCAGCTACCTCGAACTGGTGACCAAGTACCCGCAGGCGGCCGGCGCCGCGCTCTACACGCACAAGGCGTTCGGCCTGCACTTCGTCACGTTCATGGTGGCGTTCGCGGTGGTGTGCTCCGGGCTGACCTCGGCGTCCAGCGCGGCCAAGGCGTTCGCCGGCAACTTCGGCTCCGCGGTGCACCTGTCGCTGGGCCGGGGTTTCGCGCTGACCGCCGTCGCGCTCGCGTTCATGGCGCTGGTCGCGCTGGTCAACTTCCGCGGCGTCGGCGAGAGCGTCAAGGCCAACGTGGTGCTCACCGGCATCGAGCTGACCGGCCTGCTGATCGTGATCGGGGTCGGCGTGTGGGCGCTGAGCGGCGGCGAGGGCGACCTGTCCCGGCTCGGCGACTTCGCCACCCCGCCCGGCGAGAGCGTGGCGCTGTCGGTGACCGCGGGCACCGCGCTGGCGTTCTTCGCCATGGTCGGCTTCGAGGACTCGGTGAACATGGCCGAGGAGACCCGGGACCCGGTGCGGGACTTCCCGAGGGTGATGCTGACCGGGATCTCGCTGACCGGGCTGATCTACGTGCTGGTGGCGATCTCGGCGGTGGCCCTGGTCCCACCGGCCGCGCTCGGCGAGGGTGAGACACCGCTGCTCAAGGTGGTGCAGGCCGGCGCGCCCGGATTCCCGCTGTGGCTGTTCGCCTGGATCACCATGTTCGCCGTGGCGAACAGCGCGCTGATCAACATGATGATGGCCAGCCGGCTGCTGTACGGCATGGCGAACGAGCACGTGCTGCCGCGCGTCCTCGGACGGGTGCACCGGACCCGGCGTACCCCCTGGGTGGGGATCGTCTTCACCACGCTGATCGCCTTCGGGCTGATCTGGTTCGCCGACCTGGCCGCGCTCGGCGGGACCACCGCGCTGCTGCTGCTCTGCGTGTTCACCGTGGTCAACGTGGCGGTGCTGGTGCTGCGCCGGGACCGGGTCGGGCACCGGCACTTCCGGGCGCCGACGGCGATCCCGGTGCTCGGCGCGCTCGCCTGCGCCTTCCTGGCCAGTCCGCTCAGCGGGCGGGCCGCCGCGGACTACCGGGTGGCGGGCATCCTGCTACTGATCGGAGTGGTGCTGTGGGCCATCACGTACGCCGTCAATCGCTACGACCGGCACGAGCGGGCGCGTCTCGATCCCACCCGCCTGCCGGACTGAGCACCCTCGTCGTGGCTACGGAAGGTGATGTGCGAAGCTGCGCGCTACCACATGCACCCACATCTCCCGCCCGGAGGCCGGATATGGCATCATTTTTCTCCCTTGTGGCCGGGCTCGTGGTCGGCCTGGTAGCCGGATGGATCTTCCGGGGCCGCCGCGACGCGGCTGCTCACACGGCCTCCCCGCCGGCAGCGGCGATCCGGGCCACCGCCCCGGACGCGACCACCTCCGCCGCGACCACCTCCGCCGCCGCCTCGGGTGCCGCGTCCGCCGAGACGGCATCGGAGCCTGCTGCCGACACCGCGGTCGTCGCGCCGGTCCCGGCTTCGCCGGTCGCACCCGAGCCCGTCACGGGCGAGCCGGTCACCGCCGAGCCGGTCGCCGTTGACGAGCCCGTCGCTGCCGAGCCCGTCGTCGCTGCCGAGCCCGTCGTCGCTGCCGAGCCCGCCGTCGCTGCCGAGCCCGTGGTCGCTGAGCCGGTCGCCGCCGAGCCGGTCGTCGTTGACGAGCCCGTCGTCGCTGAGCCGGTCGCCGCCGAGCCCGTCGCGGTTGAGGCCGTGACCGTCCAAGAGGGCACCGTCGCCGCCGAGCCCGTCGCCGTTGAGGCCGTGACCGTCCAAGAGGGCACCGTCGCCGCCGAGCCTGCCGCGGTCACCGAACCCACCGCGTTCGCCGAGGCGCCCGCCGAGCCGGTCACCGTTGCCGAGCCGATCACCGAGCCCATCCCCGTCGCCGAGCCGGTCCCCGCGCCCGAGCCCGTCGCGGCCCCCGAACCCGTCGCGGCTCCCGAACCCGTCGCGGCTCCCGAGCCCGTCGCGGCACCCGAGCCGGTCACCGCGCCGGTCGGCGAACCCCAGCCGGTCGGCGCCGAGGCCATCGGCACGCCGGAGCCGGTCACCGCCGTCGCGGAGCCGGTCGCGGACCCGGACGCGGAGATGGCAGCCGAGCCCGCGCCGGTCACGGTCGCCACGGAGCCCGCTCAGGACGCGGCCACCACGAAGCCGCCTCAGGACGCCGACGTCGCGGAGCCGGAACTGGTCGCGGAGACCGCCGAGCCGGCGCCCGTCGCGGTCGCCGAGCCGGCCGTCGTCGACGAGCCGCTCGCCGAGACCGCCGAGGAGGCGTCCCCGATCGTCGAGCCGGTCGCCGAGGAGGCGTCGCCGGTCGTCGAGGAGGCGTCGCCGATCGTCGAGCCGGTCGTCGCGGGCGACCCGGTCCCGGCCGACGTCGAACAGCCGGACGACCTGACCAAGATCCCCGGCATCGGCCCCAAGGTCGCGATGGCGCTGGCCGCGGCCGGCATCACCACCTACGCCAAGCTCGCCGACACCGATGTGGCCGGCCTCAAGCAGGCGATCGCCGCGGCCGGTATGCGCGGCTCGGCCAGCCTGCCGAGCTGGCCGGCGAAGGCTCGCGAACTGGCCGGCACCGCGAGCTGAAGGTTGCGGTCCGGTCTCCCCGGAGGCCGGACCACCCTCGCCCGAAACGGCGGCTGTCGTGCAGGTCACCCGGAAAAGTAGCAACTCGGGAGCGGTCCGGCCGATGGAGGTGGCTGTCCGGTTGCCAACACGTTCTTCGGGAGCTCCGATGGTCACCCTCACCACCGGCACCGCCGCGACTTCCTGGGGCAGCCACGCTGCGTGGGTGCGCCTGCAGTCGTACCGGCGCCAGCTGACCGCCGACCTCACCCCGCCGCAGGCCAGCGCCCAGATCATCGCCGCCGACCGGGCGGCCGTCGCCGGCGCGGAGGCCGAGGTCGCCCGGGTCGAAGCGGCCCGCGCCGCCCAGGCCGCCGCGGCCACCCAGGTCAAGCAACTGCCGCGCGGCCGCGCCCTGGACGTCACCGTCTGAGGACACCGCCGCACGCCCCGGCCGCTGGCCACCGCCTGACGACACCGCCACACGCCCCGGCCGCTGGCCACCGCCTGACGACACCGCCACACGGCCCGGCCGAGGGCCACCGCCTGACGACACCGCCACACGGCCCGGCCGAGGGCGTCACCGTCTGAGGACACCGCCGCACGCACCGGTCCGGGATGTCATCGGCGCCACGCGTGCCGCTGGACGAGCAGGGTGAGCACCCCGGCGACGACGATCGCGATCAGGTTGATCACCAACTGCAGTGCCGAACCGGCGGCCTCGTCGGCCACCCCGTACGCGAGCGCCACCGCGGCGTTCGCGGCGGCCGGCACCGTGGTCACCGAGATCAGCACGCCGACCAGCGTGCCGGCCTTGGCCGAGGTCAGCGACAGGATCCCGGCGACGCCGCCGAGGAAACCGATCACCCACGACAGTGCGTCCGGCCGCCAGATGAAATCGGTCAGCGGCCGGTCCGCCAGCAGCATCGACCGGTTCACGAGACCGGTCACGGTGAGCAACCACACCGCGGCCACGGTGACCAGCATCCCCACCGGGAAGCCCACGCCGAGCGCGATCACTGAGCGCCGGACCAGCCGGAACTTGCCCTGGACCAGGCCGACGCAGAGGGCCGCGAGCGGCCCGAACTCCGGACCCACCACCATCGAGCCGACGATCAGGATCGGCTGGTCGAGCAGCACCCCGATGGCGGCGATGACGGTGGCGACGATCATGAAGGCCAGGAACGAGGCGGACAGCACGGTCTCCTCGCCGGTCTGCTGCTCGATCTCGTGCCAGACGACCGCGTCCACCCCGAGTCCCGGGGTGCGCCGGGCGGCCCGGTCGGCGGCCGCGCTCAGGGTGGCGTCGACGCGTTCCACCACAATCGAGCCGTCACGGTCCAGGCCGAGGCCGCGCAGCCGGTCGAGGACCGCGCTGGCGCCCTCCCGGACCACGTCGAACTCCAGCAGGTCACCGCGCGGCGACACGGCCACCCCGGGCAGCACGACCAGGTGCGTGACCGCCTTCTCAGCGGCGAGCAGCCGTTGGGCCTGACCGGACACCGCTACCGGTGCGATCACCCGTACGTGAAGCATTCGATCTCCCACCTCGGACCGTCAGTCTAGGTGGCGGCCGGCGCGACCGGCGGACCGCACGCGGCGCGGCGATCCGGCGGCAGCTGGCGCACGGCCCGGCGATCCCGCGGCGGGCGACGCACGACGCAGCGATCCGGCGGCAGGTGGCGCACGACGCAGCGATCCGGCGGCAGGTGGCGCACGGCCCGGCGATCCGGTCGGCAGCTGGCGCACGGCGCGGCGATCCCGCGGCGGGCGACGCACGACGCACGACGCGGCGATCCGGCGGCCGGTAGCGGGCGGTCCGGTGAGCGGCGCCGCGGCCTCCGGCCGTTTCCGGTACGCCCGGCGAGCGCGCTGACGGATGCCCGACACCCCCGTTCGGGAGAACGGCACGCCCCGCCGCGTCCAGGCGATGTTCCGCACAAGACCACATCGGACCTGCTAGATCGTCGCAGAACGCCCGGAACCCCGACAAAGATCAACAACGGAAGGTCACCGGACCGGAACAGTTCGTAATCCGTCAGGCCTTCCGGGGCGGCCCGGAACGTCGCACCATGGACCAAGGGTGATGCGATGAGCGGGCGACGGCTGGCGGTTGTGGTGACGGTCGAGCACCACGACGATCCCGTCCTGCACAGATATGCGGTGCCGTCGGCGGACGTGCGGTCGCTCGCCGCCGTCCTCGGCGATCCGGGTCTGGGCGGCTTCGACGTGGACTTCCTGCAGGACCCGGAGACCTGGGACACCTATCAACGGCTGCAGGCGCTGTGCGACGGCCGGACCGCGCAGGACTGCCTGCTGGTCTACTTCCGTGGCATCCTGCTCACCGGCCCGGGCGGCGGTCTCTATCTCGCCACCGCGGACACGGTCATGCAGCGACCGGCCGACACCGCGGTCGACGTGACCCGCATCGACGCGCTGATGCACCGCAGCCAGGCCGGGCAGATCGTGGTCCTGCTGGACGGACGCACCGGCGGCCCGGTCGACGCCGGCGCCTACTTCCGCGCGGCGCGCTCCGCGGAGGGCCGCAGCCGGGTGGTGATCACCGCGGCGGCCCGGCCGGAGCCGCCCACGTTCGCCGGTCTGCTCGCCGACGCCCTCCGCGGCGGGTCCGCCGACCGTGACCGGGACGGTTACGCAGGGATCGACGAGGTCTACGCCCACCTGCGAGAACGCGATCCCAGCGTACGGCACTGGGTGTTCGACTCCGGCCGCCAGCCGTATGTGGCGAGGGTCCGCCGGCCCGGCAGCGACCAGATCGCCCGGATCGCCGAACTGGCGGCGGCCGCGGCCGCCGCCGACCTCGACCGGGCCGCGCAGGCCCGGGCCGCGCTGAGCCGGCTGGCGACCGGAAACGACCGGGTCGCCGCCGCCGCGTCCGCGGCGTTGCGGCGCACCTCGCTGCGGCTCGCCGAGCCGGCGGTCGACTTCGGCCGGGTCGCGCCCGGCACCCACCAATTGACGGTACGCGTCCCGCTCACCGGCCCGCCCCTGCTCGCCCGCTCCACGGTGACCGCCTCGGGCGACGGCCTGCGCGCCAAGCTGGAGGGTGACGAGCTGCGCGTCTCCTGGTTCCCGACCGTGGGCCGGCTCACCGGCACGGTGATCGTGGACGGTCCCGCCGGCAGCGCCGGTCTGACCGTCACCGGCGAGGTCTCCGACGACGTCACCGAGCAGCCCCCGGCGCCGCAGTCCCGACCCGGACCGCCGCAGTCCCGACCCGGACCGCCGCAGTCCCGACCCGGACCGCCGCAGTCCTTCCCGGCGGCGTCCGGACCCCGGCAAACCCCGGCCGCGTCCCCCGGCGTCCCGCCGCCCGTCCCGACGCCGCCGGGCCCACCACACGCCTTCCCCGCAACGCCACCAGCCGCCGCCACCCCGCCCGGCCCACCACACGCCTCCCACGCAACACCACCAGCCACCGCCACCCCGCCCGGCCCACCACACGCCTTCCCCGCAACGCCACCAGCCACCGCCACCCCGCCCGGCCCACCACACGCCTTCCCGGCCCGGCCGGGCCCGACGCTGCCCGCTGCCGCACAAGGCTTTCCGGCACCGCCCGGCCCACCGCACACCCCCGCCGGAGCGCCGGGCCTTGCCTTGCCACCCGGCGGCGCGCAGCCGACGGCACCGCGGGTGGAGCCCGGCTACCCGCACGCTGTGCCGCACCAGACGCAGCCCGGCCCGGTCCCGTCCACGCCGCCGCAGCACCCGTTCGCTGAGCCACCCCGCGCATCCACGGGTCGGCCGGATGGTCCGCCCACGCAGCGGCATGCCGGCACCGGCGGGCACACGGCGGCCGCCGGTGCGCCCGGCGCTGTGGGCGGCACGAACGCACAGACCCCCGCACAGACCGCCCGGGGCCCCTGGTCCGGCCCGCCGCAGCGACCCGGCGCGGCGCCTAGTTCCTGGTCCGGCGAAGCCACTGAGGACCTGCCGGACCAGCTGAGCGGCACGTGGTGGACGCCGGCCCCGGAGACCGCGCGGGACCGGAATCCGGCGTCCCCGGCCCGCGGTCCGGTGGGAACGCCCAGCGGCTCCCCCACCCCGCAGCGAACCACCACCGGCGGCAGCACCGATCCTGACCGGCTCCCAGTGACTGGCGATAGTGGTCAGGTCACACCGATGTCCAGGCCGCCCAGCGACGATCCAAGCCACGCATCGTCCGCAGCGCCCGCGGGCGATCCCCGGAGCACGCAGCCCACATCTTCACCGCCCGCGAGGGATTCCCGGAGCACGCGATCCACTTCCCCACCACCCCCGAGCGATCCCCGGAGCACGCAACCCACATCCCCACCACCCCCGAGCGATCCCCGGAGCACGCGATCCACTTCCTCACCACTCTCGAGCGATCCCCGGAACACGCAACCCATATCCCCGCAGTCCGCAAGCGCTCCCGGCAACGCAGGGCCCGCATTCCCACCGCCCACCGGCGATCCCGGGAGCACGCAGCCGCACCTTGGGGTTCCCGACGCCACGCAGGCAGCCGATCGGCACGTCAGGCGGACCACAGATTCCGAAGCGGCCGGATCTGCGGGGAAGCGGTCCGCGGACATCTGGCCCGGTACACCGGCGGAACCATCCACACGCGCGGAGAGTTTCGGGCCGTGGCCAAGCTCTCCGATGTCGCCGCTGGCCGAGCCGGATCCAAACGCCGAGCCGCTTCACCCGCCCACCACCCGGAACGTGAGACCCGGCGAACCGGTCCAAGCCAGCGGCGGGGTCGAACCTCACCGCTCGGCCGGGGAGGACAGCCCGGGCGAGGCCGACGGCGGGGGCACGTTCCGAAGTTCGGTGAACAGCGCCGCCGCGGACGGTGCGGGTGGGAGCGATCCCGAGGCGACCGCGGGGCTGACCGGAATTGACCACTCCGCACAGTTCGTCGAGCCGGCGGAGGCCGACAGCTGCCCGGCCGCAGAGTTCGTCGAGCCGGCGGAGGCCGACAGGCGCCGGGCCGACGACGCCGCGACGCGGGCGGATGCCACACCGGCCCGGTCGGATGCGTCGGCGCGCGGACCGGCTACCGGCGTACCAGAGGATTCTGGAAGCAATGGGAGCACTCCGGTACGACGCGAGCCGCCGGGAGAGGGATCCGCGGGCGATGACCTCCCGCACAGCGGCGCTGGTGGCGGCCCCACGGCCGGAGCCGCGGCGGGTGGATTCGTCGGGGGGCTGATCGGCAGCTGGCTTCACTCGCCATCAGAGCGGCAGAAGCGTTCCGCCACGCCGGAGGCCGGACAGCCCACCGACGGCGGGCACGACACGGAAGCCACCCACCCCGTCACGAACAACGGCAGCGGCAGCGTCACTGGCAGCGGCCGTGGCGGTGGCAATGCCTCCGACGGTGGCACTCCCGCCCGTGGTGGCACTCCCGCCCGTGGTGGCACTCCCGCCCGTGGTGGCACTCCGGCCAGCGGTGGCACTGCCACCCGCGGTGGCACTGCCGTCGGCGGTGGTACCGGCGGGGCGCGCCCCGGTTCGTCCCCGGGCGAGTCGGCGGGCGGTAGCGATTCTCGCAACGTTTCCCGACCGGAACCGGGTGCCGGTCCGGTCTCCGAGAGAGCGGAGACGGCGGCGTCTCCGGTGCCGGATCCGGCCCGCATGCGCGGGCCCGGTGGCACCCGAGACACGGCGCCGGCTCATCCAATCGCGGGTGGAGGGCAACCGGTGGGCGACGCGGAGCATGTGGCACCGACTTCAGGCAGTCCTGCGGGGCCGTGGCCGGGTGACCGGACTGCTGGGGGCCGCTTCCCCGAGCAGACCCAGCCCGATGACCGGACTGCCGGAGCCCGCTTCCCCGAGCAGACCCAGCCCGATGCCGGATGGCCGGCGGGATCTGTTCCCGGTCACGGTGGAATGGCTGATCCCGGCCGCGGGGTCCCGGGGGGCTCCTGGCCGGGCCGCCCAGAAGTCGCGGACGCGGGTGGGCAGCCGGGGCTTCCGTGGGAGGCCGGATCCGCGGCAGCCGCAGCCGGGGGCTGGCCACGTCAGCAGCCGGGACCGGCGGCGCCGGGGACACGTGACGAACCGGTCGCGGCATCCGGATCCGGCGTCGAGCTGGGCGCGCCGGGAACGGGACCGGCCGGAGTGCTGCCCGGGCACGGCGGGTGGAACGGTGCGGACGACTGGGCACAGGGTCCCGCCGGAGTAGCGGGGCACCCGGGATGGCCGCAGGACACGAGTGCCTGGCCGCCGCAGCCCGCCAGCAGCGGGTGGTCGCAGCCGGCGGGCGGGGGCGAATGGCCGGGCGCGCATCCCGGCGCGGGCCGGTGGCCGGGTGCGGCCGACCAGCATGGCCCCGGCACGGCCGGACCCCGGGAGACATCGGCCGGGGCGACCGGCTGGCCCGGCGAACATGGAACCGGCGGGCAGCGCGACGCCGTGGGGCCCGCGTTCCCCGGCCCGGCAGGCGGCGACCTCGCGGGCGGACACTTCGCAGCGCCAGGACCCGCCGGCGGCAGCCCGGCGAACGAAGATTTTGCCGCCGGGCATACCACGCAGCCGTGGCCGACCGATAACGACCCGTCGGGCGGTCACTGGGCCGAGACGTGGCCGGGCGGGGGCGGGCCGGCGGGCGGCAACCTCGCGGGCGGCCACCCGACCGAGACCTGGCCGGCCGGAGACGCGCCGGCGGGCGGCAACCTCGCGGGCAGCCACCCGACCGAGACCTGGCCGGCCGGAGACGCGCCGGCGGGCGGCAACCTCGCGGGCGGACGCTTGGCGGGTTCCGGCCCGGCCGCGAGCGGCGGCCTTGCCGGCGACAACGCCACCGGGCCGGGGCCTGCCGGCGGTGGGCGCGGGGCCGGCTGGGCCGGGGCACCCCCGTGGCAGGAGGGCGGGGGCAATGCCGCCTGGCCCACGTCACCGGCCGGATGGCCGAGTTCGCCCAGCTGGCAGCCGCCGGGAGGGGCGCCGCCCGGGGCGGGCGGGGATGCGGCGTACGCGGAAAGTCCCTCGGCGGGCCGGCGGCGCCTGCGCGTTGCCGGCGTCCTCATCCTGGCGTTGGTTCTCGCGGCGGGGGCCTATCTGGGCATCCGGTACGTGTCCGGGAAGGACAAGCCAAGTGCGGCTCCGACGACGGCCGCGCCGCAGCAGCGCGGGAGCGTGCCGACGCCAGCGTCGCAGCAGGGCGGGAGCGTGCCGGGGCCGGCCGGCCCGGCGGAGTCGGCGCCGGCCGTGCCGGCGAGCCTGGCCGTACCGGTCGTGGTGGACACGATCGAGGGGGTCGGGCGGGAGCCGGAGGGCGTGGTGGTCGCCCCGGACAACCGGACCGTCTACGTCGCCGACCAGGGCGCCCGGCGGGTGTTCTTCATCGACGCGAGCAGCCGGAAGGTCACCGCCCTGGAGGTGCCGATCACGCCGCGGTTCATGGCCCTGTCCGAGGACGGCGGGCGGCTGTACGTGTCGATGTTCGAGAACGACTACAGCGCCAACGGGATGGCGCTGATCGACACCGCGAAACGCAGTGTGGTCATGTCGGTGACGACCGGCCCCCGGCCGTTCGAGCCCGGGGTCGCGCCGGACGGGCGGGTGTGGCTGCCCATCCACAACGGCGCGCGGGTGGAGATCTACGACGGCGGCACGCTGGCCAAACTGTCGCAGATCAGCGTGCCGCCGAATCCGCACTGGGTGGATTTCGCGCCGGACGGCTCGCGGGCGTACACCTCGGATCACGAGTCGAACCGAGTGTCGGTGATCGACACGAAGAGTGAGAAGGTGCTGTCGAACATCCCGGTCGGCCGGTCGCCGCACAGTGTCGCGGTCA
Source organism: Actinoplanes teichomyceticus ATCC 31121 (assembly GCF_003711105.1). Lineage (NCBI taxonomy): Bacteria > Bacillati > Actinomycetota > Actinomycetes > Micromonosporales > Micromonosporaceae > Actinoplanes > Actinoplanes teichomyceticus. The sequence goes on along the minus strand of NZ_CP023865.1, from coordinate 2,389,673 downwards.
CCCCGGACGGGGCGACCGTGGTGGTCACCAACTATGACGTCAACACCGTGGAGACCTACGACACCAAGACCCTGAAACTGACGAAACGCTACCGGGTCGGCAAACTGCCGCAGGCGGTGATCGTGTCGGCGGACGGCGTCCATGCGTACGTCGTGAATGAGGGCTCGGACACCGTCTCGGTGCTGAACCTGATCGAGAAGCAGGTGACCGCCACGGTCCGGGTCGGCGACAGTCCACGGGTGATCGCGGTCTCCCCGGACGGCCGCCGGCTCTACGTGACCGCGGGACGGGACGGCGCGGTCACCGTGCTGAAGGCGGCCGAGCAGTGAGGCCACCGGGGGCTGACAGCAGCCGCACAGTGAGCCACCGGGAACTGACAGCGGCCGGGTAGTGAGGACACCGCGGACTGACAGCGGCCGGGCACTGAGCCACCGGAGCCTGGCCGGGCACTGAGCCACCGGAGCCGGGCGAGGCCACGCCGACCGGGGTGGCGGGGCCGCCCGCCGCGCCCGGATGATCCGCCACAGCGGGCGCCCGCCGCGCCCCGATGTTCCGCCACAGCGGGCGCCCGCCGCGCCGGGATGATCCGCCACAGCGGGCGCCGCGGCCGCTCGGGACGCGGTCCCGCGCCTGCGGTCAGGCGCGGAAGTAGTGGCCCTCGTCGAGGTCGGCGATGAGGTTCGGGTGGCGGGGGGCCCAGCCGAGCAGCTCGCGGGTCACGGCGGCGGATGTCGGGTTGTCCAGCTGGACCAAGCCGGCGAGGAAGCCGAAGAAGGCGCCCGCCTCGTCCGGGGTGATGCTGCGAACCGGAAGGTTCAGGTGGCGCCCGATCGCCGCGGCGATCTCGGCGAACGGGACGCCCTCGTCGTCGACGGCGTGCAGACGGCAGCCGGCCGGGGCCTTCTCCACGGCGAGCCGGTAGAGGGCGGCGGCGTCCCGGGTGTGCACGGCGGGCCAGCGGTTGGCGCCGTCGCCGACGTAGGCGGCGTAGCCGTGGGCGCGGGCCGCGGCGATGATGCTGGGCAGGAAACCGTGGTGGTCCAGCGAGCTGTGCACCGTGGGGGTGAGCCGGATGCTGACGGAACGGATCCCGCGTGCGGCCAGCCCCGCCACGAAGTTCTCCGCGTCGGTCCGGTAGCCGCCGGCCAGCACGTCGTGCTCGGTGCTGGTACGCCCGGCGATGCCACCTTGCCCGAGCACGGCCGTGCCGGACGTGTTGATCAGGGGTTTTCCGGATCCCTCCAGGCCCGCGGCCAGCGCCTCCAGCGCTGCCCGGTCGGCCTCGGCGGCGCCGGCGAGGTCCCCGCTGAGCATGAGGTCGTGGCGGAACGCCAGGTGGATGACGCCGTCGGACGCGCCGGCCTGGGCGCGCAACAGGTCGCCGTCGGACAGATCACCGCGGCACGCCACCGCGCCCAGTTTCTCGATCGCGGCGGCGGACGCGTCGGAGCGGGCCAGGCCGACGACGCGGTGCCCGGCGTCGAGCAGTTCCGGCACGACCGCGGACCCGAGGTGGCCGGAGGCGCCGGTCACGAATACCTGCATGGTGGTTCCTTCCTGAACCGTGATGTCACCTTGTGACATCACCATATCCCGTGATGTCACCATGCGACATCCCGGCGGCGGATTTGATGTCGCGAAGTGACGGTGAGTACTGTCACGCGCATGGCCCGCTGGCAGCCCGGAACGCGCGACCGCCTCGCGGCGGCCGCCCTGGAGTTGTTCCGCGAGCGGGGGTTCGACCAGACCACGGTCACCGACATCGCCACCCGCGCCGGGCTGGACAAGCGCACCTTCTACCGGCTCTTCGGCGACAAGCGGGAAGCGTTGTTCAGCGGCGGCCAGATGCTGCAGGACATGGTGGTCGAGGCGCTGACCGAGTCGGACGCCGCGCCGTTCGACGCCGTCGTGGCGGGCTTCGACCGGGTCGCGCGGGAGATCTTCGCCGATCGGCTCGAGTTCGCCCGGGCCCGTCAGTCGATCATCGCGGCCAGCCCCGAGCTGACCGAGCGGGAGCTGCACAAGATGGCCTCGCTGGCGGCCGCGGTGGCCGCGGCCCTGCGGGCGAAGGGTGTCGGCGACACCGCGGCGACCCTGGCCGCGGAATCGGGCTGCACGGTCTTCCGGGTGGCGTTCGCCCGATGGGTGTCCGAGCCCGGCGCCGAGCCGCTGGCGGACCTGATCGCCGAGGTCACCGCCGAGCTGCGGGCGGTGACGTCGGCGGCCTAGGGAGGTCTGCGACCCGGAGACCGCGGGATCGCCGGTAGCCGGCGCGACGGCCGGGCGCTCCGGCGCGCCGGCGGTCGCGGCGGTCAGCCGGCTGGCGGGCTGACCGCGTGAGGCGGAGTTCGCCGCACCGGCGCGCAGGGCCGAACGGCCGTGGCAGGTTAGGAAAGCCTTACTTACGGTGGGCGCGTGGCACCACGAATCTCTCGGCAGGCCCCGTCCTCTCGGCAGGCTCCGTTCCCTCGCCAGGATCCGTCCTCCCGGCAGGCTCCGTTCCCTCGGCACGCCCGGTTCCCTCGGCAGGACCCGCCCGGTTGCGCCGTTCTGGCGGACCTGCGGCCGGGCAGCCGCACCACCGTGCTCGGCGTGACCTCGGGCGCGCCGGAGACCACCGCGCGCCGTCTGGCGGATCTCGGTTTCACGCCCGGCACGGCGGTCGAGGTGGTACGCCGGGCGCCGCTGCGCAATCCGGTGATCTACCGGGTCCGCGACTACGAGGTGTGCCTGCGCCGGGAGCAGGCCGCGCTCCTGCGGGTCGCGGAGACGGCACGGTGAGCGCGTCCTGCCACGACGGTGCAGGGTCCGGCGCCGTCGTGACCAGCGCACCGCGCATCGTGCTCTGCGGCAGCCCCAACGCCGGCAAGACCAGCATCTTCAACACGCTGACCGGCCTGCGCGCGAAAACCGGCAACTACCCCGGGGTGACGGTGTCCCGGTTCGTCGGCACGGCCCGGACCGGCCGGCTTGACCTGGTCATCGAGGACCTGCCGGGCACGTACAGTCTGGAGCCGATCAGCCCGGACGAGCAGATCATGGTGGACGTGCTGGACGGCCGGGTCGACGGCGAGCAGCGCCCCGACGCCGTGCTGATCGCGGTCGACGCCACCACGCTGCGGCGTTCGCTGCGGTTCGTCGCGCAGGTGCTCGGCCGTGGGCTGCCGGCCGCCGTCGCGGTCACCTTCACCGACGAGCTGGCCACCCGCCAGGGCGGTCTCGACCTGGACGCGTTCGGGCAGGCGCTCGGCGTGCCCGTGGTGCGGGTGGTGGGCAACCGCGGCGAGGGCATCGACCGCCTGCGGGAACTGCTCGCCGGCTGGCAGTCGTGGCCGATGCCGGTGCTGGCGCCCCCGTCCGACCCGGCCGAGCTGGACGCCTGGATCGAATCGGTGCTGACGTACGCCGCCTACCGCCCGCCCGGCCGGCACACCGTCACCCGGCGGGTCGACGCCGTCCTGCTGCACCCGGTGTGGGGCACCGTCGTCTTCTTCGCGGTGATGGTGCTGTTCTTCCAGACCATCTTCGGCCTGGCCGCACCGTTGCAGGGTTACGTCGAGACGCTGTTCGCCCGGCTGTCGGGCATGGTGTCCGAACACGTACGCAGCCCGTGGCTGGCCGGGCTGCTCGGCGACGCGCTCCTCGGCGGGGTCGGCGGGGTGCTGGTCTTCGTGCCGCAGATCATGCTGCTGTTCCTGCTGATCGCGCTGCTCGAAGGGGTCGGCTACATGTCCCGGGCGGCATTCCTGATGGACCGGGTGATGGCCCGCGCCGGCCTGGAGGGGCGTGCGTTCGTCTCGCTGCTGTCCTCGTTCGCCTGTGCCATCCCGGGCATCATGGCGACCCGGACGCTGCCGTCGTCGCGGGACCGGCTGGCCACGATGATGGCCGCCCCGCTGATGACCTGCTCCGCCCGCCTGCCGGTGTACGTGCTGCTGATCGGCCTGCTGGTGGACCCGGCGGCGCGCGTCGGGCCGTTCGGGCTGCAGGGCCTGATCATGCTGGCGATGTACCTGCTCGGCGCGGTGTCGGCGATGCTGGCCGCCTGGGCGTTCCAGCGGATCGGCCGGGGTCGTGGCGCGACGCTGCCGTTCTACATGGAGATGCCGCCGTACCGGCTGCCGACCGCCCGTTCGGTGCTGATCGCGATGAGTGACTCGGCACGCTCGTTCCTCCGCAAGTGCACGACCATCATCGCGGTCACCACCGCCGGGCTGTGGCTGCTGCTCAACCTGCCCCTGCACTCCGCCGCCGACCTGCGCGCGCACGGTGTCGACCCGGGTGACGGGACGGCCGTGACCGCGTACGCCGCCGACCACAGCTACGCGGCCGGGCTGGGCCGCCTGGTCGCGCCGGTCTTCGCGCCGCTGGGCTTCGACTGGCGCATCAACATCGCGGTGCTGTCCGCGCAGTCGGCGCGGGAGACCTTCGTCGCCACCCTCGGCCAGGTCGCCGCCGCCGAGGACCCGGAACAGCCGGCGCAGGCGTTGCGCTCGATGACGTACCCCGACGGCCCGCACGCCGGCCGGCGCGTCTTCACCGCGCCCACGATCGCCGCGCTGCTGGTCTACTTCGCGTTCGCGTTGCAGTGCATGGCCACGGTCGGCATCATCCGCCGCGAGACCGGCACCTGGAAGTGGCCGCTCGTGGCGTTCACGTACCTGACCGCCCTGGCGTGGGTGATGGCGTTCGCCGCGCACACGGTCACCGCCCTGCTGGCCGGGGGCGGCTGATGGTCCCCGTCCACCCCCAGTCCTGCCCGGGCCGCCCCGACCGGCTCCGCTGGATCCTGCCGCCGGGCGTGCTGTCCGGCACCGGCGTCGCCGCCGCGGTGCCCGCGCCGCTGGCCGCGCTGCTGCGCGACGGCACGCTGGCCGAGGTACGGGTGGAGCCGGGGGCCGTGCTCACCACCCTGGCCGCCGGGCGGGCCTGGGGCCGGGACGGCGCCCGGATCCGGTCCGCGCTGCACGCCGCCCTGGACGAACCGGCCGGCTGGACGGCGCCCGCCGACCCGCACGGCGACCAACGGCTGCATGCCGCCGCCGCGGAGCTGCTCGACGGCTCGGCCGGCGCCTTCGCCCGCTCCCACGGCGGCCGCATGGAGCTGGTCGACGCCCGGGACGGAGTCGTCACCGTACGGATGCTGGGCGCCTGCCGCGGATGCCCGGCGGCGGCGTCCACGTTGTGGCAGCGCGTCGAGGAGCAGCTGCGCCGCCGGTGTCCCGGCCTGCGCGCCGTCGTCGACGCCGGTCCGGCACGCTGAGACAGCCCGCGCCGGAGGACCGGCGGTGCGCGTCGCCACCACGAACCTCCACGGACCCGCGATCCGGACCGGCAGGGACGGCGCGCGCGGTGCCCGTGGCGGGCCGTCCTGCCGGGACTACTGTTTGACCAGCTTGCGCAGCTTGGCGAGCACCGCGCGGTCGCTGACCTTGGCGTAGGTCTTGCGGTCCGGGCCGATCAGGACCGAGAACGGGCACTGCTGCTCGTCGCCGGGCAGCTTCCTGTCCAGCAGCAGGCGGCGGGTGGCGACCTCGTAGACCCGCAGGCGCCAGCTCGCCCGGTAGAGGGCGACGGTCTCCGGCTTCGGGTCGTCGTACTTGCAGTTGCGGATCTTCGTACCGGTGCCGGTGCGGTCCAGGCAGGCGACCATCTGCACCTTGCTGGCGTCGTCGCTGCCCCACACCCGCTCGTCCGCGTCCGAGGTGCCCTCGTCCCGGAAGTAGAAGACGCGGTCCTGGTAGCGCACGTCGTCGGGGCTCTCCTTCTTCAGCAGGACCACCGGGTGCGGGGCCTTGCCGGACCGCTTCGGCGAGTCCGGGAAGTAGACGTTCTCGTCGCAGACGCGGTCCAGGTCGTCGGCGTCCTCGGCCGGGTACGAGCTGGCCTGCGGGCCCTCGTCGACCGCCTCCTCGCTGATGCCCGGGACGCCCGGGGTCACGGTGGGGAAGGCGGGAAAGTCGGAGGGCAGGCTGAACGGCAGGTCGGCGCGCCGGTCCGCGGTCGCCGGCGGGTCGTCGTCGCGGGCCAGGGCGTAGAGGCCGCCGACGGTGAGGAGGGCGACGGCGATGACGGCCGCGATGACCGCGGCGGCGCCTCGACGCGGGCCGGTGGAGGGAGCGGCGCCGGGCTGCGGCCAGCCGGCCGCGGTGTGCGGGTCGGGCGCCGGATAGGGGCCGGCGGGGTACGCGCCGGGCGCCGGATAGGGGCCGGCGGGGTACGCGCCGGGCGCCGGATAGGGGCCGGCGGGGTACGCGCCCGGAGCCGGGTAGGAACCGGCGGGGTACGCGCCCGGAGCCGGATGGCCGCCGGCCGGCGGGTAACCGCCCGGGACGGGGTGACCCGCGGGCGGTGGGTAGGCGCCCGGCTGCCCGGCCGCGGACGGGCCGGCGAAGGGCGGGGGCGGCTGCGGGAACGGGTGGGTCGGCGCGCCCGCCGCGGTCGGCCCGGAGGGCGGGAACGGGTGGGTCGGCGGTCCGGCCGGGACCGGCGGCTGCGGTCCCTCCGCCGGACGAGCCCATTCGGAAACGGCCTCCCCCGGCTGACCGACCGGGCCGCCCGCAACCACCGGGCCACCGGCAACGGCCGGGCCGCCCGCAACCACCTGGTCCTGCGGAGTGGTCGGGTCGGCGGCGGGCGCGACCGGCCGGTCCGGCGCCGCGAACGTCGGGTCCGGCAGTGGGCCGCTGGATGGTTGCGAAGTCGGCTCCGGCGTGTTGTCGCCGCCGGTGTCAGCCCCCGTGCCGGTCACGTCTGTTCCTTCCGATCGCGAAATGCCGGTCGAATGTATCGAAGGGCATCTCACCAGCCAGGAGCGGGTGGCCCCGACGGTCCGGGGCCACCCGCACGGTCACGGACGGGCGCCGGACCGGGTGCCCGCGGTGACCGTGGTGACAGCACGCCGAGCAGCCCGGGACCGAGGCCGGCGCCGACCGCGCTGGAGCTGAGCGACCCGGCGACGGCGAGCACCCCGACGTTCACCCCGAGGTACGCGACGATGAGATTCCGTCGCCGGTGCCGTGGAAAGTACAGTCCGAAGACCAGCAGACCGACCGCCAGCAGATCCATCCCGAACACTGCGATCCGGTGCATGGTGGGGGCCTCAGAGACACCTCACAGAGTGCTGTGCGGAAGCTGTCAGAGCCGGGCGACGGTACGCTCGGCCACGAACGGCAGGTCCGGCTCCCAGCCCAGCCCCGGCGTGCGCGGGACGGCGACGAAACCGTTGCGGCAGGTCACCGGCGAGGTGGTGATGTCACGGGCGTAGTACTTGTCCGAGCCGGACACGTCGGACGGCATGGTGAAGCCGGGCAGCGAGCTCAGCGCCACGTTCGCGGCGCGGCCGATGCCGAACTCGTGCATCCCGCCGCACCACACCGGCAGGCCCTCGGCGTGGGCCAGGTCGTGCGCGCGGACCGCGGGGGTGAGGCCGCCCATCCGGGACACCTTGATGTTGAGCACCCGGCCGGCCCGCAGGCGCAGCGCGGTGACCAGGTCGTCCACGTCCTCGACCGATTCGTCCAGGCAGATCGGCGTCGCCAGCGTCTCCTGCAGCTCGGCGTGCGCGACCAGGGCGCGCGGCGCGAACGGCTGCTCGATCATCAGCAGCCCGGCCCGGTCCAGCTCGCCGAACACGGCCCGCTCCGAGGCCGGATAGGCGCCGTTGGCGTCGACGTGCAGCGGGATCCGCGGGAACGCCGCCCGCACCGCCCGTACCGGCTCGACGTCCCACCCCGGCGCGATCTTGAGCTTGATCCGGTGGTATCCCTCGGCGACCCGCAGCGCCACCTGTTCCAGCAGCTCGTCGATGGTCTCCTCGATGCCCAGCGACACCCCGGCCGCCACCCGGGTCCGGGTCCCGCCCAGCGCCGCCGCCAGCGGCGAGCCGTCCAGCGCGGACCACAGCGCCCAGGCCGCCATGTCGAACCCGGCCCGGGCGAAGTGGTTGCCCCGGACCCGGCCCATCACCGCGGCCAGCTCCGCCGGATGCTCCCAGGCCGCCGCCAGCACCAGCGGCCGCAGGTGATCCCGCGCCACCGCCCAGCAACTCTGCACCGTCTCCGCGCCGTAGTACGGCCCGCTCGGCGAGGCGATCTCGCCCCAGCCGGTCACCCCGGACGCGTCGGTGACGCCGACCAGGATGTGCTCCAGCTCGTGCTTGACGTGCGAGCTGGTCCGGAAGCGGTGGATCAGCGGCAGGCGCACTCGCCGCAGCTCGACGTGCCGGATCCGGATCACGCCCGGCCCGCCCGGTGCCCGATGTGCAGACCCAGCTCGGCGGCGAGCGCGTCACGCTCGCGCAGGCGCCGTCCGGCGCCCTTGGAACTGGCGATGGTCAGGGTGGCGAGCAGGTGCAGGGCCAGCGCGATCGAGGTCGGCGAATTGACGTACGACGCGCTGCCGGCCCCCACCACGATCCGCGCCGTGGCGATCCCGGCCAGCGGCGCGTCCTCGGCATCGGTGACCAGCACCAGCTCGCCGCCGTGTCGCGCGTACGCCGAGGCCACCTCCACGGTCTCCCGGCGGTAGCGCTCCAGCGAGACGGCGACCAGCAGATCACCGCGCCGGATGTCGCTGAGCACGTCGAGCGCCCGCATCGGCGTCCCGTCCACCAGGTGCACCCCGGACAGCCCGGCGCTCAGGTCGGCGGCCAGCAGCGACGCGTAGCTCAGCGACTTGCCGTAGCCGATCAGGAACCGCCGCCGCGCCGACACGATCAGCGCCGCGGCCCGCTCGATCGCATCCTGCTCCGCGGCCCAGCGCAGCGCCTGATCGAATTCGGCCCGCTGCTGTTCCAGGACTCGCTGCTTGAGGACCCGCGCGGACCGCCGCTGCACGTTGCGGGCGAACCGGCCGGCGGGTGTTCCGGACGTGGTCACGCCGCCTCCCCGGGCTCGAACAGGTAGGCGGCCCGCCCGGGTTCGGCCTCCAGCCGGACCACCCCGACCAGCCGCGCGCCGGCCGCGAACCGCGCCAGCAACTCCTGCCGCAGCCAGGCCCGGTCAGCCGGGTCGGGGGCGGCGTACCGCTGTCCCGCCGCGACGACGATCGAGCAGCGCGCCTCCGTCGGCACCCGCACGAGCGGGGCCGGACCGGTCACGTCCGGGACGGCGCGGTCGAGGTCCCAGCTCACCACGACCCGGTCGGTGCCCGGCTCGGCGTAGAAGTCCGGCTGGAAGCCGACGCCGGTGGCGCCCAGGACGGCGAGATTGAAGTGCGCGTTGCGCAGCGCGTACGGATCGAAGACCCACCGCATGGTGCGCGCCCCGGTGCGCCGGGCCGCGGCGGCCTGGGCGTACTTGAGCAGCCGGCCCACCCCGGCGCCGCGCGCACCGGCGGCGACCACCGCGGCCTGCGAGTAGTGGTAGAGCTCGCCGCCGGAGACCGCGCTGAAACCGAAGCAGAACCCGACCAGCTCGCCGTCGCCGCGGAACGCGCCGAGCACCGTGCCGCCGTTGTCCCGCAGCCCGGCCAGCAGGCGCGGGCTGAGGCCGAACTCGGGCTCGGTGTACCCGAACACCGCGCGGTAGAGCCGGGCGCCCGCCGTCCACTCGGCGAGCCGATCCAGCTCGCGCACCGTCCAATCCATTCCGCCTCCCCGACCCGGCCCGGCCCGGTCCGACCCGCCAGGATCCGGCGTGCCAGGATCCGGCGCGCCGAAGATAGCGCGCGCATAACGGTCATCCTGACGAGATCCGGCCTCGTTGACAACGAAGTTGGCACTACTTAGCGTTCACATATGCCGTCACCCGTGGTCGCGGCGCTGCGCCGCTACACGCTGGCCGAGTCGCCGACCGGTGACCCGGCGGCTCTCGCGGCCCTGGCCGAGATGCTGGAGGCGGACGCGGCCACGGCCGGCCTGCACACCGCGCGCGAGCGCCACCCGACCGGCGATCACCTGATCTGGACCCTGCCGGCCGGCGGCGCACCGGGTGGCCCGCTGCTGTTCCTCACCCACTACGACACCGTCTGGCCGGTCGGCACCCTGGCCGAGATGCCCTGGACCCAGACCGGCGACGTGCTGCGGGGCCCAGGCGTCTACGACGCGAAATCCGGGATCGCGGCCCTGCTCGCGGCGGTCGCCGCGGCGGCGCGACCGCACCCGGAGATCCGCGTCGTGGTGGTCGCCGACGAGGAGATCGGCTCGCCCACCGCGACCGGCCTGGTCGAGGCGGAGGCGCGGCGGGCGGCGGCGGTGCTCGGGCTGGAGCCGCCGCACCCGGGCGGCGACCTGAAGACCGGCCGGCGCGGCAGCACCCGGGCCCGGATCGAGGTGACCGGGGTGGAGGCGCACGCCGCCCTCGACCCGCAGGCCGGGGTGAACGCCATCGACGAGCTGGTCGACCAGCTGCTGCGGGTCCGGCGGATCGGCGCCGGGCGGCCGGTGCTGGTCAACACCGGCGCCGTCGCCGGCGGCGGGCGCACCAACGTGGTGGCCGGTCAGGCGTACGCCGATCTGGGCCTGCGCTTCGCCGACCCGGACGACGAGCGGGCCGTGCTCGGCGAGCTGGCCGCGCTGCGGCCGGTCCGCGAGAGGGCCACGGTCCGCACCCGGCTGCTCTCGCACCGCCCGACGTGGCGGCCGGACGCCGCCGGTGACCGGCTGCTGGACCGGATCGTGGCGGTCGCGGCCGGGCTCGGACAGACCCTGAGCGGCCGCCCGGCCGACGGCGCCGCCGACACCAACACCACCGGCGCGCTGGGCCGGCCCACCGTGGACGGCCTCGGCCCGCGCGGCGGCGGCGCGCACGCCCGCACCGAGTGGGTGTCGGCGGCCGGCATCGCCGAACGGACCGCTCTGCTGACCGCCCTGATCACCGCGAGCGGCCTGTCCCGTTGGTGACTGTTCGCAGCGCGTTTCGCCGACCGCGGCCCGGGGTAAATCCGGTGAGCCGACCCTCGGGAGTGACGTCGATGCTGAACGACCACGAACGCCGGACCCTGGCCGAGCTGGAACACCACCTGCAGGGCGACGCCGACTTCGTCGCGCGGATGGCCGCCCCGGCCGGCGGCGGGTCGGAGCCGGTCTTCCCGGCCGTGCCGGTCCTGTGCGCGCTGCTGTTCATCCTCGTTCCACTGGTCATGCTCCTGTTCGGCTGGCCGGGCGTGCTGGTCGTGGTCGATCTGTTCGCCGCCGCGATGGCCATCGTCATGCTCCGCCGCCGGGCTCGTTGAGCCCCGCCGGTCCGGGCGCCCCGGAGCCGCCACCGTCGTCGGGCTGCTCTCATCCGGCCGTGCGGGCACACGACCCGCGAGGTACGCCGGGGCCTGGCCGACACCGGAAAGATCCTCAGCAGCGCGGCGCTGATCATGGTCGCGGTCTTCGCGAGCTTCCTGATCAACGCGAACCCGATCGTCAAGATGTGCGGCCCGGGCCGGCCGGTGGCGGTCGACGCCACGGTCGTACGCTGCCTGCTCGCCCCGGCCGTGATGATCCTGATCGGGCAACGGCAGTGGCGGCTGCCGGGCCCGCTCCACGCCCTGCTGCCGAAGATCTCAATCGAAGCCGACCCGGCCCCACCTACGACCGGCCGCACGGCGTCGCGTGACGCCTCTCGCGGGCGCTGGCCGCCACGCCCCGCAGCCAGCCACCGGCGCACGTCAGCATGATCGACAGCACAACACCGGGCCCAGCGCGGAACCGATTACCCACCTGAATGGCACAAGACGCTCGGAATTGCGTTGACAACCACGGCGAATATGACGTCGTCGACGGCCGAGCCGGCTTCCCAGAATGGCATGATCGAATACCGTCGAGCGCGACCTCGGCCCGGGACAATGAATTCATGCGGCAGTTATCGTTGTTCGGCAGGACCGAGCTGCAAGAAATGCGCGACCGGACCAGGTCTCGCAGGCATTCGGCCGCCGGTGACGCATTCCGCCGCGAGCACGAGTGTCGCCGCGCCTGGGGTTTGCAGCGCCGCCACGCCGACCGGCTGCGCCGAGCGGATCCGCACCACGCCGGGGCTCCGGCGGCGCCCGCCACCACCAACAACCGGACGCGGCCCGCGGATCCTCACCGCACCGCGCCCCAGACGACACCCCCCGCCAACCCGGCGCACCCAGCAGACTCCCACCATGATCGATGCGGAACAACACGCGGCATTGACAACCCGCCGCCTCGAGCAGACCGCCCCACGCCCAGGTCCGGACCGCGCGCGCCGGCGACGACCAGGGCAGCGACGACCAGACCTTGGCCGAGCGACGGGCCCGGGCACGTGTCCCGGCCTCGCAGCAGCCGTCCCATCCACAGCCCGCCGTGTCCACCCACCCACAGCCCGCCGCACCGGCCCACCCACAGCCCGCCGTACCCACCCGCTCACAGCCCGCCGCGCCGACCCGTCACCCGCCAGCCGGCGCAAGCGCAGCCGCGCTCACCACGGCCGGCGGCGGAACCACCCCGGCGGAGCAGCACCGGGCTGACCCGACGTCGTGAACGCGCGGACATCAGCCGCGCAGATCCGCCCCGTGCGGCGAAGCCACCGGTGAAAGCCACGCCAGGCGGTCCTCCGACGTAGCTGATTGCCGATGAAATCGCCGCTGCTTCGGCACTTCCGGCGACACCGCCGAGGAAGTCCCCGTGGTCTCGCTCCCGACGGTGAGATTGAAGAACGGCCGTGACCCGGCGCGCATTCGTGAACGTTCTCCCGACGCATGACGACCATGCGCGGAACCTCCCGAGGCCGTCGGACTCGGCGAATTCGCGCCGGACAAGAGGAATGATGAGCCCGAACCGAAGGTATTTCCCGTGCGGCACAGCAAAGGGTCACCTACAAACGAGCGGTGAGCAGTAATCGCGGCCACCCGACAAGCGACCACTGAACACCACTCGCGGCCACCCCGACAAGCGACCACTGAACACCACTCGCGTTCACTCCGACAAGCGACGGCTGACCACCGCTGCGTTCACTCCGACAAGCGACGGCTGACCACCGCTGCGTTCACTCCGACAAGCGACCGCTGAACGCCGCTCGCGCTCACCACACGGGCGGTCAGCCGGCGGTGATGGCGGTCGCGGTGATCACGCCCTCCGAGTCCGCGGCGCCCTGCACCGTCACCTTCGCGCCGGTGGTCAGGTCCGTCACGGTCGCGGGCACGGTGCGGCTGACCGCGGTGGTGCCGGACGCCCGTACCGTGATCGTCTCGCCTGCCGCGGTCTGCACGTACAGGATGTGGCCGTCGACCCGGGTGAGGGTGCCGGCGGTGATGCCCGGCGCCGCCGGACGGTCCGGCCCGAAGCCGGTCCCCGGGCTGGGCATCCCACCCGGCCCGGCGACGCCGGAGGAGCCGGCGGGCGCCTCGATGCCGGCCGCGCCGGAGGAGCCGGCGGGCGCCTCGATGCCGGCCCCGCCGGAGGAGCCGGCGGGCGCCGCGGTGCCGGTGGCGCCCCACCGCTTGTGCGTCTGCACCCCGCCGAGGAAGCCGCCGGCCAGCAGCACCACGCCGGCCAGCACCAGCGTGGTGCGGTTCCACCACCGCCTCGGGGCGGCCTGTGCGAGGGCGCCGGTCAGGTCCTGTTGTTCGGCCTCGGCCGGGGTGCGGGGCAGGACCTCGGTGTTGTCGTTCATGCGGAGATGTCCTCACTCGTAGCGCAGGGCGTCGATCGGCCGCAGCCGGGCCGCGCGGGCCGCCGGCAGTCCGCCGAAGAAGAGTCCGATGAGCACGGAGACGCCCAGGGCGAGCGCGACCGAGCTGGGTACCACCACCGGCTGCACACCGGCGATCTCGAACCGGCTGCCGATCAGCGCGGCGGCCACCCCGAGCCCGCCGCCGACGACGCTCAGCAGCGTCGCCTCGATCAGGAACTGGCTCAGCACCACCCGGCGGGGCGCGCCGAGGGCCTTGCGGATGCCGATCTCCCGGGTCCGCTCGGTCACCGTGACCAGCATGATGTTGGTGATGCCGAGGCCGCCGACCAGCAGGCTGATCGCGGCCACCGTCCCGAGCAGGGCGGTGAACGTGTCGGCGGTCCCGGTCTGCGTCGCCAGCAGCTGGGCGGCGTTCTGGATCCGGTACGCGGCGGTCCCGTCGTCGGTCGCCGGTACCCGGTGGTCCAGGATGGTGGCGATCTCGCTCTCCACGGTGTCCACCCGATCGGAGTCACGGGCCTCGACCAGGATCGAGCTGAGCGGGCCGTACCCGGCGAGGACCTGGCGGACCGCGGAGATCGGCGCGACCGCGGTGTCGTTGGCGTCGGCGACACCGCTGGAGCTCCTCTCGTCCAGCACCCCGATCACGGTGAACAGCGCGCCGCTCACGGTGACCTGCTCGCCGACCGGGTCGACGCCGCCGAACAGCTCCTCGGCGACGGTCTGACCGAGCACCACCACCCGGCGCGCCTGCGCCTGGTCGTCGGCGGTGAACAGCGCGCCGGTACGGACCGGGAAGTTCGAGGCGCCGAACCAGTCCGGGGTGGTGCCGACGAACGAGCCGACGTCGTGGTCGCTGCCCTCGTAGGTGAGCGTGGCGGGCGTGCTGACCACCGGCGACACCGATCTGACGTCGGGGGCGAGCACCGGGTCGTGCAGCGCCTCGGCGTCCTGCAAGGTGAGGCCGCCACCCCGGCTGGTGCTCAGCACGGTCAGCGTGTCGGTGCCCAGCGCGGAGATCCGCTCGGCGACCGAACGCGCCGAGCCGTTGCCGACCGCGACCAGCAGGATCACCGCGGCCACGCCGATCAGGATGCCCAGCATGGTGAGCGCCGAGCGGAGCTTGTCGGCGGCCAGTCCACGCAGCGCGGAACGGACGATCTCGGCGAGTCTCATGCGGCGTGCCGCCCGAGGCGGTGCTGCCGGACGTCGGCGACGATCCGCCCGTCCAGCAGCCTGATCAGCCGGTCCGCGCGGGCGCCGACGTCCGCCTCGTGGGTGATCAGGACGATGGTGCGGCCGACCGCGTGCAGGTCGTCGAACACACTGAGCACCTCCTCGGTCGCGTGGCTGTCCAGGTTCCCGGTCGGCTCGTCGGCGAGCAGCAGGGCCGGTTCGGTGACCAGCGCCCGGGCGATCGCGACGCGCTGCTGCTGGCCGCCGGAGAGCCGGTTCGGCTCGTGGTCGGCGCGGTTGGCGAGACCGACCACGTCCAGGGCGAACATGGCGCGCCGGCGCCGCTCGGCGGCGCGCATCCCGCAGTACGTCAGCGGCAGCTCGACGTTGGCCACCGCCGACGTACGCGGGATCAGGTTGAACGCCTGGAACACGAACCCGATCAGCCGGTTGCGCACCAGCGCGAGCTGGCTGTCGCCGAGCCGGCCGACGTCCACGCCGTCGAGCAGGTACGTGCCGCTGGTCGGCGCGTCCAGGCAGCCGAGGATGTTCAGCAGGGTGGACTTGCCCGACCCGGACGGCCCCATGACGGCCACGTAGTCGCCGCGGTCGGCCCGCAGCGACACGCCGTCGAGGGCGCGTACCGCGGTCTCGCCCTCGCCGTACACCTTGGTCAGGTCACGGACGTCGAGGACCGGCCGGGTCGCCCGCATGGTTCAACGACCGCCCTGACCGCCGGGCGGCGCGCCGCCGTCACGGAGGTTGCCGCCGGCGCCGGACCCGGCGCCGCCGCGCGAGCCGGGTCCGGGTCCGGCGCCGACCGGGATCACCACCCGCTCACCCGCGGTGAGCCCGGCGGTGATCTGGTACGCGTCGTCGCCCTCCAGCCCGACCTGCACCGGCCGGGTCTCCGGCTGCCCGGCCGCGGTCAGCACGGTGACGGTGGACCGCCGGCCGCTGACCACGACCGCCGCCGGGTTGACCTTGACGGCGTTGTCCACGCTGCCGGTGACCACCGAGACGCTGACCGTCTGGCCGGGCCTGGCGCCGTCCGGCGGGGCCGGCAGGCTGACCGTCACGCCGTAGGTGACCACGCCGCCGGTGGTGGTCGCGGTCGGGTCGACGGCCACCACCCGGCCGGTGGTCTCCGCGCCGTCGAGGGCGTTGAAGATGATGGTGGCGGACTGCCCGGGCTTGAGCGCGGTGGCGTCGTCCTCCGCGAACGCCGCGCCGATCTGCAGCCTGCTCAGGTCGGCCAGGTCGATGAAGCCGCCGGACGCGGTGGTGGCCGCCGATCCGCCGGCGCCGCCGGAGGGCGTCGCCGGGGACGGTGCGGAGCCGGCCGGGCTCGACGAGCCGCCGAGCGAGCCGTTGATCGCGGTGACCGTGCCGGCCATCGGGGCGGTCAGCCGGGTGCCGGCGACCGCGGCCTGCGCGTCGGCCACGGCCAGCCGGGCCGAGGTGACCTCGTTCTGCGCGATGGTGGGGTCGGTGCCCGCGGCCTGCGCCCGGGCCAGGGCGTCCTCGGCCGCGTCCAGGTCGGCCCGGGCCAGCGCCAGGTCGCGCTGGGCGGGGGCGGCGTCGATCCGGGCCAGCAGCCGACCCTTGGCGACCCGGTCGCCGACCTTGACGTCGATGGCGGTGACCGTGCCGGGGGTGGCGAAGGTGGCGGCCGCGGTGGCGGCGCTCTCCACCGCGCCGTCGGCGGTGACGCTGCGGGTGACCGTGCCCTGCGAGACGGTGACGGTGCGTACGCCGGTAGCGTTCGCCCCGTTCCCCGACGAGGTGTCCCGGACCAGGTTGACGCCCCAGATCGCGGCGCCGACGATCAGTAGCGCCAGCAGGGCGTTCACTACCGTGCTGGGCCTGCGAAGGGCTTTCACAGTGCCATCATGTCCGGTGCGACCGGTTCGTGGTGGGGTGTTCGGCGGTATTCCCGGATCACCAGGAACGTACGACCTGCTCCCCGGCGGTGAGCCCGCCGGTCACCTGGGTGTATCGGTCGCCGCGCAGGCCGACGGTCACCGTCCGTCGCGCCGAGGTCGTGCCGCCGTGCACCAGCACGGTGCCGCTGCCGCCGGAGATGTCGTGCACCGCGGTCGACGGCACGCGCAGCACGCCGGTGGCCTGGCCGACGCGGACCCGCACCTGCGCGCTCTGCCCGACCAGCAGGTCGCCCGGCGGCGTGGCGAACGACAGCAGCGCGCCGTAGCGGACCAGGGCGCCGTCGGCGGCGCCGACCGGGTCGACCTGCACCACGGTGGCGTTGAGCGCGTCGTCGTGGCCGCCCAGGGTGACCGTGGCGCTCTGGCCGGCTCGCAGCGCGCCGGCGTCGGCCTCCGGGAACTCCGCCCGCACCTGCATGGCGTACGTGTCGGCCAGGGTGACGAAGGTCTGCCCACCGGTCACCCGGTCGCCGACGCTGCCGGCGACGGCGACCACGGTGCCGGCGATCGGCGCCTTGAGCACGGTGCCGTCCAGGGCCGCCCGGGCCTGCGCGACCGCCCGCGCGGCACGGTTGACGGCCTGCTCAGCGGTGAGGATTGCGTCGCCGCCGGTGTCCGGGTAGCCCCGGGTGGGGCAGCCGACCGCGGCCACCTGGGCGCCGGGCGCGCGGGGGCCGGTGGTGGCGCAGGCGGTCGCGGAGGCGGTGACCCGGGCGGCGGCGTCCTCGGCCGCGTCCAGGCGGGCCCGCGCGTCGCCCAGGCTCGCCTCGGCGTCGTTGACGTCGCCGGCCGCCTCGCGGTCGTCGACGGTGGCCAGGGTCTGCCCGGCGCGGACCCGGGTGCCGGCCCGCACGGCGACGTCCCGGACCGTGCCGGTCACCGCGAACCCGAGCGCCCGGGTGGTGGCCGGCCGCACCGTGCCGGTGGTGGCCACGTCCAGGGTGACCTCGCCTTTCTCCACGGCGACCGCGACCACCGCGGCGTCCCGGTCGGTGTCCTGCCGCCCCTGCACGACGGCGAGCAGCACGCCGGCGGCCACCCCGGTCAGGACGATGGCGGCGCCTGTCCACCGAATGCGTGCTTTCGACCTGCTTTGGCCCGACAACTTGCTCATGATCGTAGATTGTGGCTGTTCATCCACCCGGACGGACCCGAATCCGAGGAGCAGCCCCGTGCCGAGCCCGCAGCCCGCCCCGCATCCGCGCCACGCCGCGCTCGCCCTGATCGCGCTGGTGGCCCTGTGGACCGGCGCGTGCGGCGACTCCTCCGGCGGCGGCACGACCGGCGACGTCCCGGCCGGTACGCGGTTCTCCCCCACCCACTGCCCGCCCACCGGCGTGTCCCGACCGGCCGCGCCCGGCGGCGAACCGTCCGGCACGGGGCCCGGCGAGCGGTCCGCGGATCCCGGAGCGAGCGGAGCGGGCCGCGACTGCGACGAGCCGCCGCCTTCCGGCTCCGGCGGCGGCGACATCACCCTCGCCCCGGCCGGCAGCCCCACGTTCATCCCGCGCGGCACCAACCTGCACGGGTATGCCCCCGGCACGCCCGGCGGCGTCCCCTCCGGCTCGCAGCCGGTCCCGGCCGAATGACGAAGCCGGCGGCCCCGGCCGCATGACGAAGCCGGCGGCCCCGGCCGCGTGGCGGAGGCGGCCGCGCGGCGGAGGCGGCCGCCACGGCCGCGTGCGGAGCCGGCGCCCGCAGCCGCGTAGCCGGGGCGCGGCGACCACGGCGGTCCCGGCCGGATGGCGCAGGCGGCGACCACGACCGCGGGGCGGCGACGGCGACGGCGACGGCGACGGCGACGGCGGCAACGCAACGGGGGCGCGGCGGTCACCGCCGTTGCGGGCGGGCCCGGCCGCCTCCCGTGCGCGCCGCGAGCCGGCTACCGATCCAGCAGCAGGACGTGCAGGTGGCGGGGCCCGTGCACGCCCTCCACCCGGTTCAGCTCGATGTCGCTGGTCGCCGACGGCCCGCTGATCCAGGTCAGCGGCCGTGCCGGGTCGAGCCGGGCGAGCGCCTGCGACACCGACGCGACGACCTGTGCCGGGCGCAGCACCACGACGTGCACGTCCGGCAGCAGGCTGATGATCCGCCGGCCCTGGTCGGGCGAGGCGTCCAGGACGATGGTGCCGGTCTCGGCCACGGCCACCGCCGCGGCGGTCAGCACCGCGGCGGCCGCGGCGATCCGGTCCGGCGCCAGGCGGTCGTCGACGACGGCGCCGGCCGGGCGCCAGGCCGCCGGCAACCCTTCCGGTACGAGCACCGCCCCGGTCACGATCCGCGCCACCGTCGCCGCGATGTCCGCCTCGCCGACCCGGTGCACCTCGGCGCGGTAGTCGACCAGCCGGTCCACCAGCAGGTCCAGGTCGGCGGCCGGGAAGGTGCGCCGGTACTCCCGGGGGACCGGCCCGGGCCGCGGCCGGTCCCGCAGCGCCGCCCGCACCCGGCCCAGGATCAGCTCCCGTGAGCTCATCACGCCTCCTCGGCCGCCCGCGCGCGGCGCGCCCACCAGTCCCGGAAGGTCTGCTCCGGCAGTGGCGGCAGGTCGCGTCCCGCGGTCCACCCGGACAGCGGCGGCGGCAGCCCGCGGCCCCGGCGCCCGGCGATGCGGGCCAGCTTCGCCGCCCGCTGCGCCCGCGCGTACGCCCGCGGACGGTCCATCAGGTACGCCGCGGCCCGCATCATGGCCCGCTCGGCGCGCGGGTGCGGCGCCCGGTTGCGCAGGTGCACCAGCAGCGACGGGATGTCGATCTTCACCGGGCAGGCGTCGAAGCAGGCCCCGCACAGCGACGAGGCGTACGGCAGCGACGCGTTGTCGGCCACCCCGGTCAGCTGCGGCGACAGCACCGCGCCGATCGGTCCCGGGTACACCGACCCGTACGCGTGCCCGCCGGTGCGTTCGTAGACCGGGCACACGTTGAGGCAGGCCGAGCAGCGGATGCAGTGCAACGCCTGCCGCCCGACCGGGTCGGCCAGGACCGCGCTGCGCCCGTTGTCGAGCAGCACGAGGTGGAAGTTCTGCGGCCCGTCGCCGGGGGTCACCCCGGTCCACATGCTGGTGTACGGGTTCATCCGCTCCCCGGTCGACGAGCGCGGCAGCAGTTGCAGGAACACCTCCAGGTCCGCCCAGGTGGGCACCACCTTCTCCAGGCCCATCACGGTGATCAGGGTGTCCGGCAGGGTCAGGCACATCCGGCCGTTGCCCTCCGACTCGACCACGGCGAGCGTGCCGGTCTCGGCGACGGCGAAGTTGGCCCCGCTGACCGCGACCGTGGTGGACAGGAACGTCTCGCGCAGGTACTTGCGGGCGGCGGCGGCCAGCACCGGCGGGTCGTCGGTGAGGTCCGGGTCGACGCCGGGCATCGAACGCCGGAAGATGTCGCGGATCTCCGAGCGGTTGCGGTGGATGGCCGGGACCAGGATGTGGCTGGGCCGGTCGTCGCCCAGCTGCACGATCAGCTCGGCGAGGTCGGTCTCCACCGGGGTGATCCCGGCCGCTTCCAGGGCCTCGTTGAGGCCGATCTCCTGGGTCGCCATCGACTTCACCTTGATGACCCGGTCGCTGCCGGTGCGCCGGACCAGATCGGTGACGATCGCGTTGGCCTCGTGGGCGTCGGCGGCCCAGTGCACGACGCCGCCGGCCTCGCTCACCCGGGCCTCCAGCTGCTGCAGCAGCTGCGGCAGGCGGGCCATGACGTCGGCCTTGAGCGCCGAACCGGCCGCGCGCAGCTGCTGCCAGTCCGGCAGCTCGGCGATCACCCGGCCCGACCTGCTGCGGATCGTCGCGGTGGCGTGCCGCAGGTTGCGCCGCAGCTGGGCGTCGCCCAGCGCCGCGTGCGCCGCCTGCGGGAACGTCCGGTCGCCGCGTAGCTGCCCGACGCCACGCGGCGCGGTCGCCGGCATGCCGAGGAAGGTGGTCATGGCGCCTCCGTCGCGGCCAGGATCTCGGCCAGGTGCACGGTGCGCACGTCGGCGCCGCGCCGGGACAGCCCGCCGCCGATGTGCATCAGGCAGGACACGTCCCCGGCGGTGCACACCCGCGCCCCGGTGGACAGGATGCCGCTGATCTTGTCGGCGAGCATCGCCGTGGACGTCTCGGCGTTCTTGAGCGCGAACGTCCCGCCGAAGCCGCAGCACTGCTCGGCCGCCGGCAGGTCGACAAGCTGCAGGCCGCGGACCCGCCGCAGCAGCCGCAGCGGCTTGTCGCCGACCCGGGTCGTCCGCAGGCTGTGGCAGGTCGGGTGGTAGGTGACCCGGTGCGGGTAGTACGCGCCCACGTCCTCCACCCCGAGCACGTCGACCAGCAGCTCGGACAGTTCGTAGGTGCGCGAGCCGACGTCGCGCGCCCGCTCGGCGAGCCCGCGCTCGCCGGCCCGGGCGGCCACCGTCTCGTGCTGGTGCCGGATCGATCCGACGCACGATCCGGACGGCGCCACGATCACGTCGAATCCGCCGAAGACCGACACGTAGCGCCGCACCAGCGGCAACGCCTCGCGCTGGTAGCCGGTGTTGACGTGCATCTGCCCGCAGCAGGTCTGCTCGAGGGGGAACACCACCTCGTGCCCGAGCCGCTCCAGCAGCCGCACGGTGGCCTTGGCCGCCTCCGGGAACAGGGTGTCGGCGAGGCAGGTCGCGAACAGCGCGATCCGCACGGTCACCTCCCCACCCGCGCGGCGGCGGCCCGCCAGGCGGCGTCGCCGTGCGGCTCGTAGCGCACGATCCGTTGAGTCTGCCGTACCAGCGCGCGCCTCGCATCGAGCCGGGCCGGAACGGCGACGGCGGCGCGGGCCGGCACGAGCACGTCGCCGACGCGGGCGCGCGCGCCCGCCCGGCGCCGCCGGGGCGCTACGGGTTCGCCCGCGCGTTCCGGCCGGAGTAGTGCTCGGCGACCGCCGCGAACGCGGCCTTCGGCTCCCACGGCATACCGGGATACGTGTCGCCGGTGCGACCGTCGAGGACCTTGACGATCCCGGGGCTGGCCAGGTCCAGATCGGCACGGGGGTCGCCATCCGGCCGGTGCGGGAAGTCGTGGAGCGCGAACAGATACACGAAGGCGCTGTCGACCCCCTCGCTGTCGAAGACGTCGAGCAGCTCACGCAGGTACGCCGCCTGGCCGGCCTCGTCGCGCCGGTACACCCCGTCGAGCCGCAACGGCACGCGGGTGACCGGGTCGTACTCCAGGATGTCCATGCTGCGCGGCGCGACAGCGCCCGCGCCGTGCCAGGTCGCGACGCCGAAACCGGTGATGGCGACCGGCTTGGGCCCGGCGGCGAGAGCCCGCACGGCGTCGCGGAAGCCGTCCGCGACCTCGGCGGACCGGATGAGTTCCAGGGTCACGAAGTCGAACAGGTCCCCGTCGACGTCCTCGAACGGGATCGCGGCACAGGTGACCTTGCCGTGGAAGCGCGCGCGGATCGCCGGCACGGCCCGGCGCAGGAACCCGTCCAGGCGCGAGCGCGTCTCGGCGATCCGCTCGGCGCGGCGCGGCGGATCGGCGAACAGGTGGCCGAGGCGGTCGCCGAGCCGGTCGCCGTCGACGAATCCGCGGTTCATGATGCTCAGTTCCACGCCCGCCACGAACACGATCTCGGCGCCCGCCGCGCGCAGCCGCTCGGCGCGTTCGGCGCAGTCCAGGAGCAGGGTCAGGATCCGCTCCGGCGTCAGGTCCAGCGGGTACGGCGAGAACCAGACCTCCAGACCCAGCTCGGCGGCGATGCGGGCGGCGGTCTCCAGACGATCGGCGTCACCACCGATCACCTGAACCGCGGTGCAGTGCAGGTCGTCGCGGATGACGGTCAGCTCCCGCCGCACCGATCCGGGGTCGAGGCGGTCCAGCGAGTTGACGCCGTCGCTGACGAAGCCGGTGCTGTAGGCGATGCCCTTGGCGCGCATGCCGGTTCCTTCCGGTCGGGTGAGTGAGGTACGCCATCACCGTACCGAAAACTTGCGTGCACGCAATTTTGCGAGCGTGCATGATTTGTGGCAGAGTGCCGGGCATGACCGGCGCGACGAGTCTGCGGGAGCGGAAGAAGCGGGCCACCCGCGAGGCCCTGCAGGCCGCGGCGCTGCGCCTCGCGCTGGAGCGCGGTCCGCGCAACGTGCGCGTCGAGGACATCGCCGAGGCCGCCGGGGTCTCACCCCGCACCTACAACAACTATTTCTCCAGCCGCGAGCAGGCGATCGTCGCCGCGATCGCCGCGGATCGCGCGGCGCAGGTCGCGTCGGCCGTGGTGGCCCGCCCGGCCGGCGTCGGCCTCGGCGACGCCGTCATCGACGCCGTCGTGGCGGCGTACACCGATGCGGGCGCGCAGCCGCGCGACACGCTGCTGATGATCGCCACGAGCCCCGCCCTGCGCGCCTGCTACGTCGACACCGTCACCGCGATGGAGGAGCCGCTCGCCGAAGCGATCACCGCACGGTGCCCGGGCGTCGAGCCGCTGACCGTCCGGGCGCTGTCGGCCGGCGTCGTCGCGGCGGCCAGGGTGGCGCTCGCCCAGTGGCTGCAGTCGCCGGGCACAACACCGTCGATGCCCGGTTTCGTCGTGCCGTCCGGGTCGCTGCCGCATCTCGTGCGGGCGGCGCTGACCGCGCTCGCACCCGCGCTGGATGCGCTCACCACACCGGACGCGCGGCCCGGCGAGGAGCGGTAGAACTCGTGCGGGCGGCGCTCACCGCACCACTCGCCCGGCCCGACGAGCGGCAGAACCGCCGCGGGCAGCGCCCACCGCACCACTCCCCCGCCCGACGACCAGCGGCAGGGGTGGGGCGTGCTCACACGCGCCGGCCACCGAGGCGTACCGGGAAGGCCCGGCGCAGACGGAACCGCCCGGGCCGAAAGGCCCGGGCGGTCTGCTTTTGACGTTGTCGGTCGCGGCGCCGGTCAACTCAGATCAGCCAGCGGTTCTTCTGGACGATCGGGAGCTTGGCCCAGACGCGGCCCAGGCCCCAGGTGTGGCCCGCGTAGGTCAGGGCGAAGATGACGCCGCTGATCGCGTAGACGACGTGGTAGTCGACGATCGGGTTGCTGGAGCCGCTGGCGAGGGGCCACTCGGCGAGCCACATCATGGCCATCATCAGGGCCGCGGAGACCGAGGCGACGCGCAGGCCGATGCCGAGGATCATGGCGAGGCCGATGCCGAGCAGGCCGATCATGAAGGCCCAGTTGGCGAAGGTGGTCCCGGCCAGGCTGTGGAACATGCCCTTGAGCGGGCCGGCCTCGACGTTGGACAGGAAGCCCTTGGTCGGCGAGCCACCGTTGATCCAGGCCTTGGCCGACGGGGTGGCGTAGCCGAAGCCGAAGACCTTGTCCAGGAACGCCCACAGGAAGACGAATCCGGTCGCCACCCGCAGAACGGCCAGCGCCCTCTCGGCGGTCTTGGTGAGCATCGAGCCCGGCGCCTCAACCTGCTCCAGGTGGGCTGCGTGGCTGCGGCCGATGGTTGTCATCGCTTCCTCCTCCATCAATCTCTCTGGCTCCAAGACTCCTCCGGCGCGGGTCCGGGCGCCCGGGTCCGACCACCTGATCGGGCAGGACGAAGGTCCCGATCAGCGCATCTTTTTCCGCCGCCCGCCTTCCCGGGCGCGACGGGCGCCCGGGCCGGGCACAGCGGGCGCCTCGCCCAGGCACAGCGGGCGCCTGGCCCGGGCGAGGCGGGTGCCTGGCCCGGGCGAGGCGGGTGCCTGGCCCGGGCGAGGCGGTACGAATCAGGAGGCTGCCGGGGCGGCCACCGCCCCCGGCGCGGAAGCGCCCGCCGGCGACCCGCCGTGCACCACGGACGCCGGACGGTGCCGCACGAACAGCAGCACCAGCACCCCGGCCAGCGCGGCGGTCCCCGCGGCGACCAGCAGTGTCGCGTTCAGCCCGGCGGCGAACCCGGCCGGCTGCCCGTGCCCGTCCGCCACGTGGTCGGCGAAGATCGTGCCGAACACCGCCACCCCGAGCGCGAACCCGAGCTGCCGGAACGTGTTCAGCGCCCCGCCGGCCATCCCGCTGCGCTCGCGCGGCACCTGGCCGAGCACCGCCGACGACAGCGACGGCAGCACCGAGCCGACCCCGATGCCGACCACGATCAGGCCGGGGATCAGCGCCTTGCCGGTGCTGTCCGCGCCGAGCCGGGCCTGCATCAGGTCACCGGCCGCGATCAGCAGCAGGCCGGCGCCGACCGTCCAGCGCGGCGCGATCCGCTGCAGCATCCGCCCGGCGGCCGCGCCGACGAGCAGGGACGCGGCGGCCATCGGCAGCGCGCCCACCAGGCCGGCGTCGACCGGGCCGTTGCCGAGCACCTGCTGCAGCCACACCGTGGCGAACGGCAGGTAGCCGAACGCGGCCGCCTGGGTCAGGAACGCGGCGATGATCAGCACGGTGAACGGGGTCCGGCGGAACAGCTTCAGGTCCAGCATCGGATGGTCGGAGCGCAGCTCGGCCCCGACGAACGCGATCAGGGCGAGCAGGCCGGCGGCGAGCGCGGCCAGCGCCACGCCGTCGCTCCAGCCGGCGTCGCCGGCGCGGATCAGCCCGTACGTCGCGGCCCCCGCCGCCACCGTGAAGGTGACCGTGCCGGGCAGGTCGAAGCGGCCGCCCCACGGCGCCCGGGACTCGGTCACCCCGCGCACCGTGAACCAGACGGCGGCCAGGCAGATCGGCAGGTTGACCAGGAAGATCCAGCGCCAGCCGAAGTGCTCGGTGAGCAGGCCGCCGGCGAGTGGGCCGGCGGCCGCGGCGGCGCCGTTGACCGCGCCCCAGACGCCGAACGCGACGCCCCGGTCGTGGCCGTGGTACGTGACGTTGAGCAGGGCGGCCGTGGTGGCGAACATGGCCGCGCCGCCGGCGCCCTGCAGCACCCGGGCGGCGATCAGCGCCTGCTCGTTCGGGGCGATCGCGCACAGCAGCGAGGAGGCGGCGAAGATGCCGATGCCGACCAGGTAGGTGCGGCGGCGGCCGTACCGGTCGGCCAGGGAACCGGCGCCCAGCAGCAGGGCGGCGAGGGCGAGGGCGTACCCGTCGAGCACCCACTGCAGGTCGGCGTAGCCGGCTCCGAACTTGCCGGCGATGGCCGGCAGGGCGACGACGACGATGGTGACGTCCACCAGCAACAGGAAGGTGCCGAGGCAGACGGCGATCAGTGGTGACCATTTGCGCATGACCAGCAGGATGCCGACCGGCGCGTCCGGGTAACGAACCAGCGCGACCATCCTTGCGGATCTCGACATGCGGATAGCCTCGCCCGGTGGGAATCGACGAGCTGGACCGGAAGGTGACGCACGCGCTGCGGATCAACGGGCGGGCCGGGTACCGCGAGATCGGCGCGGTGCTCGGCGTCTCCGACCAGACCGTCGCCCGGCGCTACCGCCGGTTGCGCGACGAGGCGGGCCTGCGGGTGGTCGGCCTGCCCAACCCCATCGAGCTGGGGTACGAGACCTGGGTGCTGCGCCTGCGCGCCGCGCCGGACGCCGCCGTGGCGATCGCCGGGGCGCTGGCCCGCCGGCCGGACACCGGATGGGTGTCGATCACCTCCGGCGGCACGGAGATCGCCTGCAACGTCCGCGTCCCGGCGTCCACCGACCGCGAGTCGCTGCTGCTGCAGAAGCTCCCGCGGACGCCGCGCCTGGTCGCGGTCAGCGCGCACTGCGTGATCCATCACTACGTCGGTGGCGCGGTCGGGCCGGACCGCCGCGACGACGCCCTCACCGCGGAGCAGATCGCCGCGCTGAGCCCGGCCCGGGCGGGCGGCGCCCGGGCCGCGGCGCACCTGACCGACGCGGACGCGCCGCTGATCGAGGCGCTCTCCCGGGACGGGCGGCTCAGCTACACCGAGCTGGCCGCGGCGACCGGGTGGCCGGAGTCGACCGCGCGCCGCCGGATGCAGGAGCTGTTCGACTCCGGCTCGCTCTACACCGACGTGGAGATCGAGCCGGAGCTGCTCGGCTTCCGCGCGGCGGTGCTGCTCTGGCTGTCGGTCACGCCGTCGCGGGTCGCCCCGGTCGGCGCGGCGCTGCGCGAGCATGAGGAGGTGGTCTTCGCGGCGGCCACCACCGGTCCGACGAACCTGCACGTCACCGCGCTCTGCCGGGACATGCCGGCGTTCTACCGGTACGTGACCGAGCGGCTGGGTTCGCTGCACGGGGTGCAGCGGATCGAGTCGGCGCCGGTGCTGCGGCACGTCAAGCAGCTGGGCGCGGTGCGCTGACATACCGCCGCGACAGGTATCCACCGGGATTACCCAGCGATGACCAACCCGTTAAAAATATTCACAGACGTCGATCTAGATCGGTCTCCCATCCCCTACCCCCTGGGAGTACCCCTGTGTCCGTCCTCCACCAGACCTGGAGATCCGCACTAGCCACCACCCTGATCGCGGCGATCGTCACGCTCCTGGGAGCGCCGGCGCGGGCCGCCAACCCGTACGAGAGGGGCCCGGCGCCGACCACCGCGAGCATCGAGGCCACCCGCGGACCGTTCGCCATCGCCCAGCTCACCGTCGCCCGCTCCAGCGTCAGCGGGTTCGGCGGCGGCACGGTCTACTACCCCACCGACACCAGCGCGGGCACGTTCGGCGCGGTCGCCATCTCCCCCGGCTTCACCGCGTCCCAGTCCTCGGTCTCCTGGCTGGGCCCGCGGATCGCCTCGCAGGGCTTCGTGGTGATCACCATCGACACGCTGAGCGTCTACGACCAGCCCGACGCCCGCGGCACGCAACTGCTGGCCGCCCTGGACTACCTGACCGGCTCCAGCGCGGTGCGCACCCGCATCGACGCCACCCGGCTCGGCGTGATGGGGCACTCGATGGGCGGTGGTGGCAGCCTGGCCGCCTCCCGCACCCGCCCGGCACTGCAGGCGGCGGTGCCGCTCGCCCCGTGGCACACCACCAAGAGCTGGTCGACCGACCGGGTGCCGACCCTGATCATCGGCGCGGAGAGCGACACCGTCGCCCCGGTCGCGTCACACGCCGAGCCGTTCTACACCAGCCTGCCGAGCACCCTCGACAAGGCCTACCTGGAGCTGAACAACGCCTCGCACTCCGCGCCGACATCGGCGAACGTCACCGTGGCCAAGTACAGCATCTCCTGGCTCAAGCGGTTCATCGACAACGACACCCGTTACGAGCAGTTCCTCTGCCCGGCCCCGTCCGGCTCGGCCATCCAGGAGTACCGCGACACCTGCCCGCACTCCTGATCCGACGCGGACAGACACCGCTGCACGACCGGCGCCGGCGGCTCGCGCGAGCCGCCGGCGACCCGCCCGTGTCCCACGACCCCGGGCAACCGCCTGTGTCCGGGCCGGATCCGGCGGCTCGCCGGATCCGGCCACGGCCCGCGATGCCCGGGGCGTGGGATGCGATGCCCGCGCCGTGGGACGTGACGTCCGGGCCCGGCCCGCGATGCCCGAACCCGACGCGCGATGCCCGCGCCGACTCAGCGCCAGAAGACCGCGACCGCCGCGTTCGCCAGCGTCAGCGCGACGATGCCGATGTAGTGGCCCTTGTTGACCGCCTCCCGCTTCCGCGGAACGAACACCATGATGAAGATCAGAACGGCCAGCAGCAGCTTGACGCCCAGCTTGATCGGGTCCGGCTCGTGGTCACCGCCGCCCCGCAGCGGCGCGGCCAGCCCGAGCCCGCTGACCAGCTGAATGATCGAGCCCCAGAGCACCGCTGGACCGATCCGGAACGTCCCGGACAACAACTGCGTGATCGCCCCGCCCAACAGCAGGGCAAAGCCGACAAGATGCACGAAAAGCAGGATCAACCGGAGAGCTTCCACAGCCGGAAAGCTTGCCAGCACCGCAAACACCGGATCAACCGGGGCCGGGGTGGGCGCTTTTCGGCACGGCACGCTTCATCCTTCCCGGTACGACCGGCCCACCCCCGTCCGTGACCACGCCCCGCCCGTCCCGGCCCGTGCCCGTCCCGGTCCGCGCCCGTCCCGGCCCGCGCCCGTCCCGGCCCGCGCCCGTCCCGGCCCGCGCCCGTCCCGGCCCGTGCCCGTCCCGGTCCGCCCGGCTCGTCCCGGACCGCACGCGGCTCGCCCTGGACCGCGCCCCCTCGAAGAGGCGCGACTCGTCCCGGACCGCATGTGGCTCGCCCTGGACCGCGCCCCCTCGAAGAGGCGCGGCCCGCCTCGGACCGCGCCCCGTCGACAGGGCCGCCGGCATGTGGAGCAACGACACCCCGGAGCCCGCCGCCCCATCCCGGTGGCAGGAGTACCGAAGCCGCCTCCAGCCGGTCGCCGAAGCCGCCCGCGACGCCTGGGCAACGCCCGTCCGCCCCGGCACCCGATCAGCGGCGCA
Organism: Actinoplanes teichomyceticus ATCC 31121; assembly: GCF_003711105.1. NCBI lineage: Bacteria > Bacillati > Actinomycetota > Actinomycetes > Micromonosporales > Micromonosporaceae > Actinoplanes > Actinoplanes teichomyceticus. Next base: position 2,360,676 of record NZ_CP023865.1, on the reverse strand, counting down.
CCGTGCCCGTCGAGGCGCGGGCGACCAGCGCCGGCACGAAGGTCGCCTGCTCGTGCCGGTGATCCGGGTTGGTCGCCTCGTCCAGCACCAGGCGCGCCGCGGTCCGGCCGAGTTCCTGCCGCGGCTGCCGCACCGAGGTCAGCGGCACCGCGGCAGCCGCCGCGAAATCGATGTCGTCGAAGCCGACGATGGCCAGGTCGTCCGGCACCCGCAGTCCCGCGGTCACCGCGTGCTGCAGCAGCCCGAGCGCGAGCAGGTCGTTGGCGCAGAACGCGGCGGTCGGCCGCCGCCGCGACGGCAGCCCGGCCAGGCGTTCCCCGGCGGAGCGGCCCTCGCTCACGGTGAGCGCCTCGGTGGCGAGGTGGATCAGGTCCTCGGCCGGCCGGCCGAACTCCGCCCACACCTCACGGGCGCCCTGATAGCGCTCGCGGACCTGACCGATACGGTCCGGCCCACCGATGAACGCCACCCGCTCGTGACCCCGATCGATCAGATGCTCGACCGCGATCCGCCCACCCAGCACATCGTCGACGGCGACCGAGCAGTGCCCGCCGGAGCCGCTGAGCCGGTCCACCATGACGAACGGGATGCCGCGCCGGGCGAACTCGGCCAGGTGCGGCGCGTCCGGATCGACCGGGGTGATCAGGATGCCCTGGACCCGCTGCTGGACCAGGCGGTCGAGGTGCTTGGACTCGCGCTGGACGCGGCCGCCGCTGTTGCAGACGAACAGCGACAGGTCGGCGGCGTCCGCGGCGATCTCGATACCCTCCGCGACATCCTGGAAGAAGGGGTTGCCGCCGTCGAGCATCACGTACGCCAACGCCCGGCTGGTGCCCGCGCGCAGCTGGCGGGCCGACTCGTTGCGGACGAACCCGAGCTCGGCCATCGCCCGCTCGACCCGCTCCCGGGTGGTGGTGCTCACCACGGCGGGCCGGTTGAGCACGTTGGACACCGTGCCGAGGGAGACGCCCGCGACCGCCGCCACGTCCTTGACCGACGGCGCGCGGCCGTTGCGCGGCTGCTGAGCCAACCCCGTTGCCCTCTCGCTTGAACGGTGCGTTGAAACGCATTCTAGGACCAGCACTCCGACCCGGGAACGTCAGCGTCACACCATGAATGAAACATTTCAACCAGCGACCGCCCGAGTCGGCACCTCTCCGGGTCCACGCGCCGCACCAGGGGCGGCACCTCCCCAGACCCAGGCGCCGCACCAGGGTCGGCATAGCGCCGAGCCCGCGCGATACCCGGCGCGGCATCACTCCGGCCGCTCCGCCCACTCGCGGCGCCCGCACCGCCTACGGCGCCCCCACCGGCGAAGGCCGCGTCACCCGAGTGCACCGCACCGCGGGCGCACCGCCACCCACGGCACCCGCACCCGCGCCGGGCGCGCCGCTCAGACCTGCGCGATGTGGGCGGCCACCACCCGCCACCCGACACCTTCCTGGTACGCCCAGGTACGCGTGTACCGCACCCGCGCCCCGAACGGCGCGCCCTCGAAGGTCCCCGCCACGTCACACACCACGAACGTGACCCCGGTCGTCCCCACCACCAGCGACTCCAGGCTCACCTGGGCCAGCTCGCCGATCACCGAGCTGCCCGACCGGTAGGCGTCCAGGTCGTCGGCCTTGGTGTAACGCCCGCCGTCCGGCCCGATGGCCACCAGCCGGTCGTCCAGCAGCCGGTCCAGCTCGTCGACGTCGCCGGCGCGTTGCGCGTCCTGCAGGCGCCGCTCCGCGGCGAGCAGGTCGCCGCCCCGATCACGCTCACTCATCCGCCCAGGATAGGAAGCCCCGGCCGGCCCCACGCCACCTCGGGGCGAAGACACCCCAGGGGCGCTCCCACCGGCGTCGTGGCGGCCAGCATGATTCCGACGGACACGGACCCGCCGGCCAGCGATCCGAACAACCGCCCGTCCAGTTGCGACGGTCTCGCGGTGGCGGAGCGCCACACCGCCGGAATCCACGTCATCGAGCCCCACCGGTTCGTCAGTGGCCAGCCCGCCGGTTCGGCACTCGGGAGCCCCGCAGGGCCCCACTGGCCAGCCCGCCGGGCCGCCCCGGACCGCGCCGCAGGGCCGCACCGAGCCACGCCGGACCACGCCGCAGGGCCGCACCGAGCCACGCCGGACCGCCCCGCGGGCTGCGCCGAGCCACGCCGGACCGCCCCGCCGGACCGCGCTGGGCAGCCCCGCCGGACCACGCCGGACCGCCCCGCCGGACCGCGCTGGGCAGCCCCGCCGGACCGCGCCGGGCAGCCCCGCCGGACCGCGCCGGGCAACGCTGACAAGCCCGCCGGGCGCAGCGCACCGATCGTCGTCGCTCGCGCCCGCACAGGGTCGTCGGCTACCGTCCGTGGTCGTGATGCGTTTCCGTCTCGTACCCGCCGTCCTGCTGTGCGCCTGCCTGGCGGGTCTCGCCGCCTGCGGCGACGCGGATGCCGAAGCCGGCGGCACGCGCGCCACGGCGCCCTCCCCGTCCACCACGACACCGTCCACCACGACACCCTCCGCCACGACGCCGTCCGCCGGGGGCGCCACCGGCGACAAGGCGCTCTGCGACACGGTGAACGCGGCGGCGGCCGCCATGAAGGGCAGCATCTCGGACGCGCAGCAGGCGAACGGCGCGGTGGCCCCGGCCGACGCGAAGGACGCCTTCACGACGTTCCACCGCGCGGTGACCGAGGCGCTCGTCTTCGCCCCCGACACCGACGTGGCCACCGCGACGCGGGCGGTCGCCGACGAGATCGCCAAGGCGGCCGCGGCCGACGACCCGATCGGCACGGCCGCCGACTCCGGCTTCGCGGGCCTCGGCAGCACCCTGACCGACGCCTGCAAGGCCGCCGGCGCCACCATCGACTTCTGATCGCCGGCGTCGACCGCGCTCCCCGGCGGGCAGCCCGCCGCACCGGGTGCCGCCGCTCGCGCGGGGATCGCGCACGGGCCGCGGGGCGCGTCGCCGTCCGGGATGAGCGACCTGGTCAACCGCCCGTACCCGGTGGCGGCTCCGCCGTTCGGCGTACTCCAGGAAGTCGCACCGAGCACAGCGGACCCCGCACCGCCTCGCCGTCACCGGCCGGCCTGGGGCGCGGCGGCATGGACCCGACGCCGCGCCGGAGCGACGGCGCGACCTTGGGCCACCGGCCGGGCGCCGGCGGAGACGCACCCTGTCGGGGACCGCGTGCGGCGACGCGGGACAGGGGCCGCCGAACGCGGGGTCAGTGCCGGCCGGTCGCCAGCACCGGGCGCAGGACGACGGGACGGCCGGTACGGCGCAACGGGGCCAGGGCGGCCAGCAGGACCAGGGCGGCGATCGGCAGCAGGTCCGGCTCGACGGTGATCGCGGCGACGCCGGCGCCGAACAGCAGCGGTGTGCGGGCCGGGAGGCGGCGGGCGGCGACCAGGAGGCCGAAAAGGATCAGTACGCCGAGGGCGAAGAGCATCGGCCCGGCGGTCTGCAGCGCGGCGGGCAGCGGCGCGGCCGACCGGAAGCCGGTGGAGAGGTCACCGGCGATCCCCCAGAGGAAGCACGCCACACCGATGACGGCCGCCACGGTGGCCACCGTGGCGAGTCGCCGGGCAGTGACCGGCACCATGCCGGGCAAGGCGACGGCGAGCAGCCCGAACAGCACCATGCCGGCGAAGAACGCCAGGTGGCCGACGTCCCGGAGAGGGCCGGAGCCGGGGTGGCCGTCGGGGCCGTCGGCCAGGCGCAGGATCCCGTGGAGCAGCAGCAGCGCCGGCGCCGCGAGCGCGGTCCGGCGGACGGTGGCCGGGTTGGATGACATGCGATGACGCTATGGCGGCCGGGTGGGTGGCGTGGACCGGTGGTTCCCCGGAGGTGGCCCTGATTCCGGTCCCGGGGTCACGCCCACCACCCCTAAGGCGTCCTAGGAGGCTGTCCTGCTTCGGGCCGCCGGGAAACCACGAGGCCGGACCGGTACGGCCGTGTCCACCCTCAGTCGTCTCAGGACACCGCGCGATGATGATGCCCTAGCCTGTCGGTCACATCGACTCATTGAGGGGCGCGGATGTATCGCTACGACGGGGTGACCCGGTGGGCGGCGGCATGCCTGGTGCTGGTCATGGGTGTGCTCGCGGCGGGATGCGGGTCCGGCGATGAACCGGAGGGCAACCGGCAAGGCGGCGCGCCGGAACGGACCGCTTGGCCGCAGCCGCAGGGTGGCCGGTTGACCGAGCAGATGTGCGATCTGCTCGGCCCGGACGACTTCGCCGCGGTGGGCCTGGGCGCGCTGGCGTGGTCGAACCGCTCGGCGGATCCGAAGCAGGGGCACAACACGGTGACCTGCCACTCGATCGGCGACACGTGGCTGCGGCTCGACCTGCAGCCGGACGCCGCCTCGGCGGCCCTGCTCTACAAGACGCAGCTGATCGCGCACAAGCGCAGGATGGCCGAGAGCAACCGCAAGGGCGACCTGCAGCTCAACGGGGTGCGTACCGCGCAGGAGAGCTGGTTCGACGCCAGTGATCTGGACGCCGCCCACGAGGCCCAGGTGCTGACCGCCCGGCGCGGCGCCGTCGTGCTGCATCTGCAGATCGGCTTCCTCAACAGCGGCAAGGCGTCGGCGGACGTGCGCAAGGCGGGCGGCGTGCTGGCCGAAACGCTGTTCGGCCGGATCCCCGAGGTGGGCACGGCGTCGACCGGCAAGCCTCATCGGCTGACCTTGACGGGGCGCGGCACGTCGGGGCCCGTCGACATCACGTACTACGACCCGGTCCTCGGTGAGCAGGTGAAGGTCGGCAACGTGACCCTGCCGTACACCAAGAGCCTGGACTTTCCGTGGTTCGGCAGGGTTGCGACGCCCGTACAGCTGATGGTGACACCGCGACAGCCGACGCTGACCAGCCGGGTCAGCTGCGAGATCCAGGTGGACGGCGTGAGCCTGGCACGCCGGGGACCGGAGGTGTTCGCCGGTTGCAGCGGGTCCTTCCTCGACCCGCGCACGCCGTAGTGGGCGACATCGCCGCTCAGCTGCGCACCATGCTGGTCGCCGGGGCGCTCGGGCTGGTGTTCGCGGGCGCGGGAGCGTACGTCGGTTTCGTGATGCCGGCCGGTCACCGGCCGGATCTCACCGGCGTCCCGGGTCTGCCCGGCGTCCCGGCGTTGCCCAGCCTGCCGCCACGGCCGCACCGGTCGGATGCGCCGGTACGACCCCTGCCGGACCTGCCGGGGCGGCCCACCCTGCCGGCCGACGACCCCTGGACGCCGGACGACACGCCGTGGACGCCGGCCACCGCCGTCCCGGGCGCGCCCGGGGTGCTTCTACCACCCGATCTGCCGGACGTCCCGCGATGACCGGCCGCCACGGAGGGGAGCAGTCATGTCGGTGACCGCCACCCGGTCCCCCGAGCCGGCCTGGCGCGCCCGGGGGCCGCAGGCGCTGCTGGGCGTTGGCCTGCTCTTCAACGCCCTCTACGCCGTCGTCCTGCTGATCGACGCGGCCCGGCCGCGCGCCGGCGCGGACGAGCCCGCGTTGGCGGCGCTCAGCGACACCATGCCGGTGCTCATGCGGGTCGTCGTGCGCCTCGCCTGGGTCGGCTGGGCCGTGGCGGCCGGGATCGAAAGCGCCGTCGCCCTACGCCGTCGCGGGGCCGGGGGCCGGTGGCTGCGCCGGCTGCCCGCGGACCGGGTGCTGCACCTGGGGGCGGCGATCGTCCTGCTGGTGCCGTTCGCGATCCATCCGGTGCGCATCCTGGCCGGTCACCCGTTGATCACGCTGTTGTGCGCGCCCACCACCGCCTTCGGCATCTGGACGGTTCGCCGCTTCCAGCGCTGGCGGAGGTCACCGTGGTGGCTGGCCGCTGCCGTCTTCGGCTGGGGAGCGGTGATCGCGGCAGGCTTCGGCGTGGTCATGAACTCCACGCTGCAGCTGGCGTCGATCAGCTACTACGCCGCGCCGGGCCGGCTCGGCCAGGCTCTGCACTGGAGCAGCGCCACGACGTTCGTCAGTGCGGGAACGATGGAGGAACTCGGCAAGGGCGCCGCGGTCGGGCTGGCATACCTGCTGTTCCGGCGCCATCTCGACGGTGTCGTCGCCGGTCTGGTCCTCGGTGGCCTGACCGGGCTCGGTTTCAACCTGACCGAGACCGTCCTGTTCATGACCGCCGACGGGGGCGCCGGCGCCGGCCTGCACTATTGGATACGTCAGTCGTTCGCGCTGCTGGGCGCCCACACGGCTTTCAGCGCTGTGGTCGGCGCGGGCTTCGGACTGGCCACCGCGCTGGGCTCGCGCCGCCGCCGCGTACTGGTCGTCGCCGCCGGCTACCTCGCTGCCGCGGGGGTGCATTTCGCCGATGACGTCATCCTGGACGCGCTGAGCACGGGTGACATCACCGTGCCGATCCACGGCGGCGCCCTGACCGAGATGCTGCTCGTGCAGCCGCTGACGCTCGTCGTGCTGCAGGGACCACTGGTGGCGGTCTACCTGGTCCTGCTGCGGCAGGGCAGCCGCGGCCAGGCGGCCCGGCTGGCGGCGGACCTGCGAGCCGCCGCAGCCGACCCGGCCGGCGGCATCAGGCCGGCGGAGGTGCCGGTCCTGCTCAGTCCTCGGCGGCGGACCGGTGCCCGGCTGGCCGCCTGGCGCCGGCACGGATGGGAGGCGCTGGCCGCCGTGCGCCGGCTGCACGCCGCTCAGTACGAGCTGGCCGCGACCCACCGGGAGGAACCCGAACGCCTGGCCCGGCTGCGCCTGCGCATTGCGCAGCAGCGCCGACTGCTGGGCGCGGCCATGACGGCGGCACGAGCGACGAAGGCGGCGGCATGAGGCGGGCGCTGCTACTGCTGCTGGGCAGTGTCCTGCTCGTGCTGGCACTCGCGACACCGGCCGCGGCCGGATGCGCCATCTCCTACCAGCCCGGCGAGATCGCGCCGGGGGTGGACAACGGGTGCGGTGGCGCCGTTCCGTGGGTCGCCGCGGCCCTGGTCACGACGAGCGGTGTCCTGGCGGGTCTGTCGCCACTGATCCTGAGCGCCTGGCTCGACGCGGCCGGCGCCGTCACCGCCGAGGCCGATCTCGGTGCGATGGCGACGACCGGGACCGCCGCGCCGGTCAGCCGGGACGACAGCCTGCCGGAGGCCACCGTCAAGGTGCACCGCAAGGACTTCCATCCGCGCGGGCAGTTCGATCGCAAGATGAACGCGTTGAGCAGACTCAGCGACGACGGCAAGCTGTTCAAACAGGCCAACAAGGTGGCGCGGGACAAGAGGATAACGGACGGCTACAAGAAGCGCGTCCGCAAGGCGATCCTGCGCAAGTACTGGCCCGGCCACAAGCAGCTGGCCACAAAGCTGTTGCAGCGGCTGAAGGAGCAGCACCCCGATCACGTGTGGGAGCTGCAGCTGGGCGGCCCCGACACCGTCAGTAATCTGCAGCTTCTGCATGGTAGAACGAACGTGGACATCGGCAGCCAGATCTGGCAGCAGATCATGCATCTGCCCGACGGCACACCGATCCGAATAGAGGTGGTGGGTTGAATCCTGAGCTGCGCGAGCTCATCGCCGGGCTGCGCGCCGAGCTGGAGGGGGGCCGGCCGGCCACCCTGGTCTGGGCGCAGATCAACGCCGGCGCGCCGGCCGACGAGATCCCGGCCGGCCTGCCACGGCCGGTCCGCGAGCTGCTGGCGGCCGCCGACGGGATCCTGGCCGGCGCGTTCGACCTGCCCGCCGCCGCGGAGCTGCCCGGCATCCAGTACCACCTGGAGACGATGCCCGGCTTCACCCGCATCGCCGACGAACCGCAGCGGTGGCTGGTCTTCGGCACGCTGCACGAGGAGCCGCTGCTGCTCGACCGCGAGACCGGCGCGGTGTGGTACTTCCCGGACGCCGACGGCGACGAGTGGTTCATGCGTGAGCGGTTCGACAACGTGGCCTCCGGCCTCGACGAGTTCGTCGGTCACTACGTCTTCGGACCGGGCTACGGACGGATCGCTTTCGACGACGACGAGTGGTGGGAGTTCCTCAGCCGGCACGGTCTGACCGAGGGCGACCACGACGGGGGCCGGGAGGCATGAGCGTCACGCAGGAGCAGCTCACCGCGCTCTGGGGCGCCGACGGGATGATCCGTTTTCCGGCCGACCGGTTCGGCGACGTGCTGGGACCGCTGACGCCACAGGTGTTCCCGCCCGGGGGCGTGCTGCCGCGGGACGTGCCGATCCTGTTCACCGTCGACGTCGACGTCGCGGGCGTGCAGCTGTTCTCCCGGCTGCGCATCGAGGTCGGCGACGCCGAGCCGCGCATCTACATCGTGCTCGGCAGCTCGCCGGAGGACGCGCAGATGCTCTTCTGCCTGGAGGCGCTGACCGGCGCGGTGGTGCTGCTGGACCTGCAGACGCCGAACTTCGAGCCGGTCAACGCGACGTTCGCCGCGTTCGTCGAGTTCCTGTACCGGCTGGGGCAGCTGATCGGGGACGACCCGGGCGGCCGGGCCCGCGCCGAGCGGGCCGCCACGATCCGCGCCGAGCTGACCGGCGCCGACCCCTCGGCCTTCGCCGACCCGGAGTCGTGGTGGAGCATGGCCTTCGACCAGCTGGAGTCCACCGGGCGGTGACGCGCGCCGGCCACCGTGCCGGGTCGAACCACCCGCCCGGACAGCGCCGCGGGCGGCGGGGCGCGACAGCCGGGCCCGGGCGGCGGCGTGGAAGCGGATCGCGGGCGCCGTTTTTCCTATCGCGCAGATAGGAATGCTATGCTCTGCCGCAACGGGGGCCGACCGCCGGGAGCGGCGGGGACCTCACCTGACGCTCCGACCACTCCCGGCGCCGGCCCGCCGGACCGCGCTCCGGCGCCGGCCCGGACCGGCTCCGGAACACCCGCACCCCACTCCTCGGACGCAAAGCGGAGGCAACGCGTGACCACCCTGACCGAGCAGGCGGCCGAGGACTTCTTCGCGGCCCGGGCGTTCCAGCCCGGGATGCCGGGGTTCGCCGGGATCGCGGTGGACCTCCTGCTGGATCCGGCCTGCGCGCCGACCGGCCGGCGGCCGCTGCGGCACGGCTTCCTGGACGCCCGGTCACCGGGCGTGGTCGTGGTCAGCGGTCCCCCGTCGCCCGGGCTGGAGGTCGCCCTCCGCCGGATGTCCGACGACCTGGCCGCGGCCACCCGGGTGATGGACCAGCACGGGTTGAGCGTGCTGCCGTTCGCCACCGACACCGTGCACCCGGAGGGTCCGGTGCACGCCTACGGCGCCGCCACCGCGGGCGTCCGGATCGGCCTGGAGGCGGGCCTGGACGACGGCGGCCCGCTCGGGCTGCGGCGTCGCTGGGCCCTCGCGCACACCCTGGCTCCGGTGCTGGCCGCCGCGTTCGCGAACGCCCCGCTGCGGCACGGCCGCCCGACCGGCTGGCGCAGCGTCCGCCAGGCGCTGCGGCGCGACCTTCCGGTGCTGCCGCCCGGCCCGAGCGCCCCGCCGTGCGAGCCCGGCGACCGGCGGACCGCCGGCCCGGCCCAGGATCTGCCGGCCCCGCGCGCCGCGCAGACCGGTCCGGCCCAGGGCCTGCCGATCCCGCGCGCCGCGGCGTCCGGCCCGGCACGGTGCGCAACCGACCCACGTACGGCCTGGTCCGCGTACGTCATGAAGGCCCCCACCGGGACCGGCCGCAGCCTGCGCGACCGCCTGCGCGCCGGCGCCCGCCTGGCCGAGACGGACCTGCACCGCCACCTCGCCGCGCTCCGCCCGCCGGTGGCCGCCCGCGGTCATCTGGAGATCGACGTCGCCGACCGGCAGCCGGGCAACGGCTGGCGCGTCCCCGCCGCGGTGATCACCGCCCTGCTCGACGATCCCCGCGCCGCCGAGGAGGCCGAGGCCGCCACCGCGCACCTGGCCGACGAGCCCCGCCTGTGGGAACGCGCCGCCCGCGACGCGCTCACCGATCCGGTGCTGGCCGGCGCGGCCCGCGCCTGCTTCGTCGCCGCCTACGCCGCGCTGGCCCGCCAGGGGGTCAGCCGGGAGCTGCGCGACGCGCTCGCCGACTTCACCGAGACGTACGTCGGCCGTGGCCGCTGCCCCGCCGACGACCTCCTGGACCGCGCCGCCGGCCGCGTCTGACGGCGCCCGCCGCTGTACAGCGGACCGGAGCGGCCCGCGCCGCCCGGCCGCGCCTGGTGCGCCTGGTGCCCGGGCGCGCCTGGTGCCCGGGCGCGGCTGGTGCCCCTGGCGCCGCTGGTGCCCCTGGCGCCGCTGGTGCCCCTGGCGCCGCTGGTGCCCGTGGCAGGTGGCGCGCCTGGTGCCGGTGGCGCGCCTGGCGCGGGCGGTCCGGCAGCGTGTGCCGGCGGCGGCCGGAGTCGAAGGGCCCACCGCAGGCCGGTCCGCGGCCATCGGCGTGTTGCTGCCGGTTCACCCGGTCTCCCTAACGTCCGGCCTCATGGGAAAGATCGCCAATCGCACGCTCGCCGGCGCCGGCGCGCTGGTCCTCGCTGTCGCCCTGGCCGGCACCGCGTCCTACGCCGGCGGGCACCCGAAGGTCACCACGCCGACGCTGACCGGCTGGGCCGCGCTGCCGGCCGGCACGTTCGTCCCGGGCAGCGAGCCGTCCGGCGCGCTGGTCACCGGTGACCTGCACGGATTCACCGCGCCGTTCGCGGACCAGCCGGTGCAGGGCTTCTCCGGCATCGTGGACAACCACGACGGCACCTTCGACGTGCTCTCCGACAACGGGTACGGCAACCAGGCCAACTCCGCCGACTTCCTGCTGCGCGTGCACCGGCTCGCCCCGGCCTTCGCCACCAACACGGTGGACGTGGTCGGCGGCGTCAACCTGACCGACCCGAACGGGAAGGTCCCGTGGCCGCTGACCCGCGCCGACCGGGTACTGACCGGCGCCGACTTCGACGTCGAGTCGATCGTCAAGGCGGCCGACGGCACGTTCTGGATCGGCGACGAGTTCGGCCCGTACCTGCTGCACTTCGATCGGGGTGGCCGGCTGCTCACCGCGCCGATCCCGCTCGACGGGGTGGTCGCGCCGGAGACCGCGGCCCGCACCGGCGTCCCGGCGACCACCGGCAGCAGCAAGGGATTCGAGGGCCTGGCCTCCTCCCCGGGCGGGCGGTACGTCTACGGCCTGCTGGAGGGCACCGTCACCGGCGACACCCCGGGGCAGCTGCGGCTCAACGAGTTCGACACCCGCGCCCAGAGGTACACCGGCAAGCGCTACCGCTACCGGCTGGAGTCGGCCACCAACGCCATCGGCGACGCCATCGCGGTGGACCGGGACCGCTTCCTGATCATCGAGCGGGACGGCGGGCAGGGCGCCACGGCCGTCTTCAAGCGGCTCTACCTGGCCGACAAGCGCGACCGCGACCGCGACGGGCTGCTGGACAAGACCCTGCTGGTCGACCTGATGAACATCGCCAACCCGAAGCGGCTGGGCGGGTTCGGCACCACGTTCACCTTCCCGTTCCAGACCATCGAGGACGTGGTGATCCTGGACGACACCCATCTGGCCGTGCTCAACGACAACAACTTCCCGTTCTCCAGCGGCCGGACCGCCGGACGCGCGGACGACAACGAGTGGATCACCATCCAGCTGCCGCAGCCGCTGCACACCGACCGGCGCCTGCTCAGGTGAGCCGCGAGCCGGCGCGGGGGCCCGCCCGCGCCGGCTCCACCTCGGTCGATACGCAATCTTCACCGTCGTGCGCCCGGCGATGCTCGGTTCGTGCGTTAGCGTCCCGGCGTGAACGAGGAAATCCCCGGGCAGCCGCACCCGGCCCCCGGTCTGACCCCCCTTCCGCAGCAGGCGGATCCGCTGGCCGCGATCCCGGCGACCGGTGACCCGCTGAGCGCGCCGGCCCCGGTCGGCGGCAACCCCATGTACGGCGTGCCGCCGGTCACCCCGCAGCCGGGCTATCCGGCGCAGCCCGGACATCCGGACCCGGCGCACGCCACACCGCCCGGCGGCTACCCACCGCCCGCCTACCCGGGCCAGCCGTACCCCGCTCAGCAGTACCCGGGCCAGCAGTACCCGGGCTACCCGGGGCAGCCGTACCCGGGTCACCCCGCGCCGTACCCGATGTACGGGCCGCCGGACTCCGGCCGGACCAACGGCTTCGCCATCGCCTCGCTGATCTTCGGCATCCTCGGCGGCCTGCTCGGCATCGTCTTCGGCCTCATCGCCCTGGGCCAGATCCGCCGGCGCGGCGACCGTGGCCGCGGGCTGGCCGTCGCCGGTCTGAGCCTGTCCGTCGCCTGGTTCACGGCGATCGTCGCGCTGATCGCGATCGGTCTGGCGATCGGCGACGACAGCGAGACGAGCACCACCGTCACCTCCGGGGGACGGCCGAGCGCCGCATCCAGCGAACCCGCCGACGTACGCACCGACAAGCTGGCCGCCGGCGACTGCATCGCCACCATCACCGACGCCGACACCGTCTACGACCTGCCGGTGGTCGCCTGCTCGCAGAGGCACGAGGGCGAGGTGTACACGGTCTTCACCCTCCCGGCCGGCGCCTTCCCCGGCGACGCGAAGGTCGAGGCGCAGGCCGAGAAGCGCTGCGACCGCTCGATCGAGCCGTACGCCATCGGCCGGTTCGCCGACGCCGAGATCTACTACGTCTACCCGTCCAGCCGGTCCTGGACGGTGGACCGCAGCGTCACCTGTATCGCGGTCGCCCCGGAGGGCGCGAAATGGACCGGGTCCATGGTGAAGTGACCGTCGTCCGCCGGGTTCGGCGTCATCCCCGCGCGTCGCGGGCGACGGGCCACCGCCGCCCGCCGTGCCGTGCGGTCACGCCGGACCCGGCGGGCAGCCGCCTCGGGCATCCGGAGATGCCGTCACTGGCCGTACTTGGCCTTGCGCCGCTCGCCGATCTCCCAGGCGATCACGTACTGCCGGATCATCTGGGCGAGCGGGTCGACGGTCCGGAAGATCAGCACCACGTGCAGACCGGGCTCCCCCACGGCCGGCCGGACCGCGTGCACCCGGCCGGTCAGCTCGGCCTCGCTGGTGCCGAGCCAGACCAGCGCCCGCATGTGGTCGCCCTCCTTGACGCCCTTGGCCTCCGGCATCCAGAAGCGCAGACCGCCCTCGCTGATGTCCAGCATCCGGCCGTTGCGCTCCTGCTCGCCCCACTCGCCGAAGAGCCGGACCGGGGCGCCCGCGCCGCCGCGGGCGAACTGGCGCCGGTTGCTCACCACCGGTTCCGCGGTCGGGAACAGGTTCCACCGGAACGGGGCGCCGTCGGAGATGCCCTTGAGCAGCACCGGCATCACGATCCGGGAGCGCGGCGGCACCCAGAACACCTCGAACTCGTAACCGGGCAGGAAGCCCTCCGGGCCGCTGGTCTCCAGCGGGGCGGCCACGCTGAAGGTGTCCGGGTCGACCGACTCCAGCCGGGAACGGAAGTTCACGCCGTCCCCGAGGGCCAGGAACATCGGGGCACCGATCTCGGGCAGCTCCATCACACGCCGGCCTTTCACCTCACCTGGCCCGCACCGTGCGGGTCGCCTTGTCAATGTCGGCGGCCGGATCGGCGACGTGAGAAGTCGGACCGCGGTGGCTGACCTCGATCCGGGCCGCGCTATCCGCGCACCAGGGCGAGGACGGTGTCCATCGCCTTGAGCTTCTCGGCGCCGGTGCCGAGGAAGCCGTCCGGCACGATCAGCTCGTCCAGGCCGGCCGCGCGGTACTCGGCGATGGCGTCGGCGAGCCGCTCCGGGCTGCCGCCGGCGGCCGGCACCGGCAGCCCTTCCGGCAGCGGGCCGTCCACCACGGTGATCGCCTGCGCGGTACGGGCGATGGACTTCGGGTCCCGGCCGTGCTCGGCGCAGAACCGGTCGAGCACCGCCGACTTGTGCGCGATCAGCTCGGGCCGGCCCCAGGCGTTCCACAGGTCGGCGTACTGCGCGACCACACCCAGCATCCGCTTCTCACCACTGCCGCCGATCATGATGGGCAGCGGGTCCTGCACCGGTTTCGGCTCGCAGACCGCGTCGGTGAGCTGGTAGTACTCGCCGTGCAGGGTGGTGCGTGGCTCGCGCAGCAGGCCGCGCAGCACCTGCAACGCCTCGACGAACCGGTCCAGGCGCTGCTTCACCGAGGGCAGCTCGATGCCGTACTGCTCGTGCTCGTTGAGCTGCCATCCGGCGCCGACACCCAGGGTGAAGCGCCCGCCGGTGATGTGGTCGACGGTCGCCGCCATGTTGGCCAGCACGGCCGGGTGACGGTAGGTGTTGCCGTACACCAGGGTGCCGATCCGGACCCGGGGGACGGCCGCGCCGAGCGCGGCGACCAGCGAACCGGCCTCCAGGGTGGGGTGTTCGGGGTCCCGCCCGGCGCCCGCGTTCGGCATGAAGTGGTCGGCGATCCAGACGCCGTCCCAGCCGGTGCCGGCCGCGTGCGAGGCCGTTTCCAGGATGTCCGGCCAGGGCTGACCGGCGCCCGGCCAGATCGAGATGCGCATGTCGTCACCCTATCCACACCCGCTGGCCCCGGCCCGGGCTCGCCCGCCGGGTCTGTGCCGCGCCGCGCGGGACGGCGCGGCCGGGGCGGTGTTGCTAGGGTGGCCGTCGGGTCATGAGTGCCAGCGTTCAGCCCCGGCTTGCTGGCCGGCAACCCTCCGACGTGCGGGTGGGGTGCCCCGGGTGATGACCGGGCCCGGCGCGCGGTGCGCCGGGCAAGCCGCGAAGGGAGCCGTGCCGTGCTGCTCAAGAACCTCGACGCTCCGGTCCTGGAGGGACGGCTGGTCCGCCTCGAACCGCTGGCCCGGCGGCACGCGGGCGACCTGGCCGTGGCCGTCGAGGAGGACCGCCGGTCGTACCGGTGGACCTGGGTGCCGCGGGCCGCCGAGGTGGACGGATACCTCGACGCGCAGCTCGCCCGGACCGAGGCGGGCGTGCTGCGGCCGTACGCGCAGGTTCTGCGCGCCACCGGGCGCGCCGTCGGCGTGACCGGGCTGTGGGATCCGCGGCCGTGGCCGGACCGGGACGAGCTGTGCGCGGTCGAGATCGGCTTCACCTGGCTGGCCGCGTCCGCGCAGGGCGCCGGAGTCAACACCGAGGCGAAGTACCTGCTGCTCCGGCACGCTTTCGAGGGGTGGAACGCGGTCCGGGTGGATCTCAAGACCGACGCCCGCAACGAGCGGTCGCGGGCGGCGATCGAGCGGATCGGGGCCACCTTCGAGGGCGTGCTGCGGTCCTGGTCCCGGTCGTGGGCGCCGGGCGAGGAGGGGCGGCTGCGCGACTCCGCGATGTACTCGGTGGTCGCGTCGGAGTGGCCGCACTGCCGCGCCAGGCTGGAGGCGCGCCTGTCGGCACTCTGAGCCGCCGGGCACAGCGGGCCGGCATTCATGGTGGTATGCGGCGGCTCCTCCCGCGCGCGAAGGCCGGACCCGACGTGTGCTCAGGAGCGGCCGCGCGCCACCAGCCCCTCCCGCGCGTCAACGTCACCCCGCGGGAAGAGGGAGTCGAAGACCGCGACCCGGTCGAACCGCATGGCGTAGTCGCGGGCGCGCTTCTCCATCGCGCGTTTCTCGGTCTCCGGCAGCTCCAGGACGACCCGGTCCAGCGCCTCGCCCAGCGCGTCGACGTCGCCCGCGTCGACGATGATCGCGGTGTCGCCGACCGCCTCGCCGGTCCCGCCGGTACGGGTGGTGACGATCGGGCCGCCGCCGGCCAGCATCTTCTCGGCCAGGGCGATGCCGAACGTCTCGACGAAGTCCGGCTCCGGGCGGGTGGGCAGCGCGTAGGCGGCGCACCCGGCCATCAGCAGCGGTTTCTCGTCGTCGTCGACATCGTCGAGGAAGATGATCCGGTCGTCGTGCGCGGCCATCGCGCGCACGTGCTCCAGTGCCGGCCCGGTGCCGGCGATCACCAGCGGGACCTTCTCCCGGCAGCGCATCTTGCCGTACGCCATGACCAGGTCGTAGACGCCCTTGGCGCGGGCCACCCGGGACAGGAACAGCAGGTATCCGTCGCGTTGGAGGCCGCGCCCGGCCAGGGCGGCGTCGATGGCCGGCCGGTCGAGGCCGAGGAACGCCGACGAGTCGATCGGCGGGTAGCTGACCGTGACCCGTTCCCGGCAGGCCTGAGCGAAGGCGGTGCCGCGGTGCGCGTCGACCTCCTCGGCCGACGCGATGATCTCGTCCCTGGTGTACGCCGAGACCGCCACCACCTCGTCGCTGGCCAGGAACGTGGTCAGCAGCACCGTCGCCGCGCCGAAGCGTCCCTCGCGCAGGCAGGAGCGGATGACGTTGGTGACGTCCGAGCCGACCGCCTTGGCGATCGTGTGCACCCGCGGGGCGAAGCCGGCCGCCCGGGCCGCGGTGACCGCATCGTTGATCACCTGGGTGTGCGGGACCAGGTACATCGACAGGCACACGGTGGGCACGCCGTCGCTGAGCAGCTCGACCAGCCGGCCGGTGAGCCCGGCCAGGTGCCGGCCGTCCGGCACCCGGTAGTCGCCGACCGCCTCCGGGCGTTCGACGGTGATGCCGTCGCTGTACGGCAGCAGCCGGTCCAGCGGCTTCAGCGGCAGGCCGGCCGCCTGCAGGGCGGGGATCGGCCAGGTGAGCAGGCGTACGTCGTCGAAGCCCCGGGTCAGGGCCACCTCGGCGAGATTGCGTGCCTCACCCGAATGCCCGCAGATAACCGGATCGGCGCGGACCGCGATCACGAGTCTCCGGGTAGGACGGCTCATGGTCATTCCTTAGGAGTCGCAGGGGAATGGGCGAGGGTGAATGGATGGGACGGCGGGCGGATCCCGTGTCCCCAGGTGGTCGGCTCGGGGCCGAGCCGCAGGTGCAGCCGGCCCCCGCGGTGCACGTCGGTGGCGGACAGGTGGGCGGCGTGCAGCGGCTTGCCGTCGAGCGTGGCGGACTGCACGTACTGCGGCGGCGGGTCGCGGTCGAGGCCGTCGACCCCGATCGGCGTCTCCCGGTGCCCGCTGGTCTCGATGACGAACTCCTCGTCGCCGACGCGCAGCGCGGCCCGGGCGAACGCGGGCGTGTTGAGCAGGAACAGGCCCTGCCCGGCGACCGGGAACAGGCCCAGGGACGCCCAGACGTACCAGGCGCTGAGACCACCGGAGTCGTCGTTGCCCGGCAGCCCGCCGGGCCCGGTGCCGAACTGCCAGGTCAGCGCGGAGTGCACGATCTCGGCGGTACGGTCCGGACGGCCCGCGTAGTGGTACGCCCAGGGCGCCTCCATGTCCGGCTCGTTGTTGAGCCCCTCGAACCGGTTCAGGGCGTACCCGAGAGCCATCTCGGCCGGCAGCGGGCTGATCCCGGGCTGGCGGACCGGCTCCGCGCCGTACCCGAAGAAGCGGTCCAGCTTGTCGATGAACCCGCGGTCGCCGCCGGCCAGCTCGATCCGGGCGGCCATGTCGTGCAGCAGCCGGAACGAGTAGTTCCACTTGCCGCCCTCGTAGAACTCCGAGTCGCGCAGCAGCCCGGTGGCCGGGTCGAACGCGTTCACCCACTGGTGGCTGCGGCGTTCCAGGTCGTCGGCGAGCCGCCGGTCGTTGAGCGCGCGCGCCACCTTGGCGGTGCAGTGGTGGGCGTACGCCAGGTCCAGCGTGTGCGTGATCGGGTGCACCAGGCCGTGCTCGAAGAAGTCCTCGCCGTACATCCGGCGCAGGTCGTCGACCATGTGCACGAGCGCCCAGCCCCAGTCGATGCCGGACCGGTCCAGCGCGTGCGCGTCGGCGAGCGCGGTGTGCGCCAGGGCCGACGCCTGCCGGAAGAACCGGTCGGCGCCGCGGGCCATCCGGTAGCCGATCGGGAAGTTGCCCTCCTCCTCGCAGACCCGGATCAGCGACTCCAGCAGGTCGGTGGCCCGGTCCGGGGCGATCGCCCGCAGCAGCGGGATCTGCGTCTTGTAGATGTCCCACATGGTGCAGATGTCGAAGGCGTACGGCCCGGAGGTGGGCCAGAACGGGCTCTCGTCGTCGGCGAAGCACGGCTTGATCAGCGCGTGGTAGAGCGCGGTGGCCAGCACCGTCCGCCGGGCCGGGGTGCCGCCGTCCACCTGCACCCGGTCGATGTGGTCGCGCCACCGCTGCCGGGTGCCGGCGCGCACCCGCTCGAAGGCCGGCTCCGCCCCGGCGCACTCCCGCTCCAGGTTGCGCCGGGCCTGCTCGCAGCCGCGCAGCGAGAAGCCGATCCGTACCTCGATGGTCTGTCCCGCCCGGGCCGGGCCCATGAACAGCAGGCCGAACGGGCGCAGCGTGGTCTGCCGGATGCTGTCGAAGTCCAGCCGGGTGCCGCCCGGGATCAGGCGCCGGTCGTACCAGACCATCTGCCGCCAGCCGGGGGTGTCGGCCTCCAGGTAGATCGAGAGCGGCACGCCCTCCATCACCACGGTGCCCCGCGCGCAGCCGTGCCCCATGCTCTCCACCTGGGCGCGCAGCGGCACCGTGCGCCCCAGGTCGATCGCCAGGCCACCGCACGACAGGTCGATCACGACCCGGGCGCTGGGGTGGTCGGGGAAGGTGTACCGGTGCACGGCGACCTTCTCCCCCACGGTGATCTCGCAGCGCACCCCGGTGTCCAGGTTCGCGGCGTAGTAGCCGGGCTCGGCGCGCTCGTCGTGCAGCGCCCAGGACCGGCCGAGATCGTCCAGCGGCTGCACCATCGGGGTGACCCGCACGTAGTTGTAGTACTTGCGGATCGCGCCGGTGCCGGACTGCTGGAAGTGGGTGAAGCCGGACGCCTGGGTGCGCTCGAACATCTCCTCGGGAACGCCCTCGGTGTTCTTGGCGTACCGGCCGTAACCGGTGGGGTAGGCGCCGGAGTAGGCGCAGGCGGACACCATGCCCAGGGGCGAGGTCGCGCCCGGGTGCGTGTTGCCCACCTGCGGCTTGGGCCACCACCAAGTGGCGGCCAGACCGTGTGCTCGGGGCAGATCGGTCGCCGCGGTGCCGATGAAGGGGTCTACGTTGTCCAGGATTTCGGGACTCTAACCGGCGCCGGGCCCGCTGTGGTTTCGTTCAGGTGAACTGAACCTTCCGGAGTGACAGCCGCGCCGGGCCCGCCGGACGGTCTCAGCCCAGCACGGTGGACAGCGCGCTGACGAAACGGTCGATGTCCTCGATGGTGCTGCCCAGGCCGAAGCTGGCCCGCAGCAGACCGGTCCGCCCGCACGCCTCGACCCGGTCGGTCCCGGTCAGGCGCCGCACCAGCGGGTGCGCGCAGAACTGTCCGGCCCGCACCCCGACCCCGTGCTCGCGGCCGAGCCGGTGCGCGACCTGCGCCGGGTCGTGGCCGGGCAGGTGCAGCGAGACGATCCCGACCCGCGGGTGGTCCGGTCCGAAAATGCTCACCTCACGCGCCTGCGGCACCGTGCGCAGGCCGGCGCGCAGCCGCTCCAGCAGGGCCTGCTCGTGCCGGTGCAGGGCGTCCCGGTCGGCGATGAGCAGCGCCGCGCAGACCGCGGCCACGGCGGCCGCGCCGAGCAGGTTCGGGGTGCCGCCCTCGTGGCGGGCCGGGCCGTCCGCCCAGGTCAGCTCGCCGGGGCGGGCACCGACCGCGGCGCTGGCGCCACCGCCGTACAGGTACGGCTCGGCGGCGTCCAGCCAGTCGGCGCGGCCGGCGAGCACGCCCGCACCGAACGGCGCGTACAGCTTGTGCCCGGAGAAGGCCAGGTAGTCGGCGCCCAGGGCGGCGAGCGAGACGCCGCGGTGCGGCGCCAGCTGGGCGGCGTCGACGATCACCCGTACGCCGTGGGCGTGCGCGACGTCGGCGAGCTCCCGGACCGGCCACAGTTCGCCGGTGACGTTGCTGGCCCCGGTGACGGTGAGCACCGCCGGCCCGTCCACCCGGCCGAGCGCGGCGCGCAGGTCCGCGACGGCCGCCGCGGGCGACGCCGGGGTGGGCAGGCGCAGCACGTTCGGCCAGGGCAGCAGGTTGGCGTGGTGCTCGCCGTCGAACTGGATCGTGGTGGTGCCCGCCGGGAGCGCCCGGGCCAGCAGGTTGAGCGCGTCGGTGGTGTTCCGCGTGAAGATCACCTGGTCGCCGGGGCGGGCGCCGACGAACTCGGCCACCACGTCGCGGGCCACCTCGTACGCCACGGTGGAGGTCTGGGAGCGCACCCCGGTTCCGCGGTGGACGCTGCCGTACCGCGGCAGCAGCTCGGCGACCGCCTGCGCCGCGGCCTGCGCGCACGGCGCCGACGCGGCGTAGTCGAGATGGGTGAAACGGACCGTCTCGCCGCTGGGGAGTTCGGTCTTCAGGTCGTCGCCGACGATGTCGAGAGCCGACACGGCACACCTCCGATGAGGTCGGGGACCCCATCGGATCCGCGCTTGCCGTCGTCGGTCGACGCCGGCCCGGTCCTCACCCGGGGCACCCCATCGCGAACGCAAGGGTTGCCGGTCAGCGAGCCGGGGCTTGACGCTGACACTCATGACCTGGCACCGAAGTTAGCAGACGTCACAGCGGCGTGCCATATCCCCTACTCGATGTAGGGATTATGGTCGATTCATGACTGGTTTCGCACAACAGTGGGCGCGGTGGCACGACGAGCACGAGCAGCGGCGCGCCGCCCCGCACGGGTTCCTCGCCATCACCGGACTGCACTGGCTGAGCGAGACACCGCAGCGGTTCCCGGACGCCCCGGGTGAGTGGCGCAGCGAGCCGGACGGCGTGGTCGTCGTCCTCGGCCCGGGCGAGGAGCTGGACGGGATCACCGGCGAGCACCGGTTCGGCCGGGGCGACACCACGGTGCGGCACGGCGACACGCTCGTCGAGATCGCCCACCGCGGCGGGCTCGACGTGCTGCGGCCCCGGCGTCCGGACCACCCGACCCGGGTGCGATACCTGGGCACGCCCGCCTACACGCCGGACGAGAAGTGGGTGGTGCCGGGCCGGTTCGTGCCGTTCGACGAGCCGCAGCCGGTCACCGTCGGATCGGTCGTGGAGGGGCTGGAACACGTCTACCAGGCGCCGGGACGGATCGAGTTCCGCGTCGGCGACCAGGAGCTGTCACTGACCGCGTTCAACGGGGACGCGCCGGGGACGCTGTTCGTGGTGTTCACCGATGCCACGGCGGGGATCACGACGTACCGGGCGAACCGCAGCCTGACCGTCGCGGCGCCCGGGCCGGACGGGTCGGTGGTGCTGGACTTCAACCGGGCGACGAACCTGCCGTGCGCGTACACCGAGTTCGCCACCTGCCCGCTGCCGCCGCCGGAGAACAAGCTGCCGATCGCGGTGGAGGCGGGTGAGCAGTTGCCCCGGTGATCCGTGGGGTTCCGGGCGCCGCGGCCCGGGGAGCCCGGGATGGCGGGCTCCCCGGGCCGCGGCGCCCGTCGGAAGGGCAGGGCCGTGGCGCCCGCCGGGGAGGCGGGCCGCGGCGCCCGCCCGGGACCCGCGGCGCCCGCCCGTAACCCGCGGCGTCGGCCGGAAGGCAGGCCGTAGCGCCCGCCGGGAGGCGGCCGGCGGCGCCCGCCGGTAGCGTGACGGGATGGAGGAGCTGCTCGCGCAGGTCGAGGCGCTGATCGGAATCCGTTCCACCGCCGACCGTCCCGGTGAGCTGCACCGCGCCCTCGGGTTCGTGCTCGACCTGGTCGGGCCGGGTTTCGAGATCCGCCGCTTCGAGTCCCGGGGCAGGCCGAGCGCGCTGGTCAGTCATCCGGACCGGCCCGGGCGGCCCCGGGTCATCCTCAACGCGCACCTCGACGTGGTCCCCGGTAGGCCTGATCAGTTCCGGGCACGCCGCGAAGGCGACCGGCTCTACGGCCGGGGCGCGCACGACATGAAGGCCGCCGCGCTGGTGCTGGCCACGGTCTTCCGCGAGCTGGCCGCCGAGCTGCCGTACCCGATCGCCCTGCAACTGGTCACCGACGAGGAGGTGGGCGGCTTCGACGGCACCGGCCATCAACTCGACCGGGGTGTCCGCGGCGACTTCGTGATCATCGGCGAGCAGAGCGGCCTGCGGGTGGTCACCGAGTCGAAGGGCCTGGTCCGGGCGCGCGTGACCGCGACCGGCCGGGCCGCCCACGCCGCCTATCCGTGGCTCGGCAGCAACGCCCTGCTCACACTGCTGTCCGCGGTGGACCGGCTGCTGACGCGCTACCCGGTCCCCGACCGGGAAACCTGGACGACCACGGTCAACCTGGCCAGGATCGAGACCACCAACGAGGCCGCCAACCAGGTACCCGCCGACGCGTCCGCCTGGCTCGACATCCGCTACCCGCCCGAGGACACCGACCTGGCCGCCCGCCCGACCGCGGCGATCACGGAACATCTGCGGGCGGTGACCGGCCCGGAGGTGGCGGTGGAGATCGAGGCGGTGGGCACGCCGCATCGGGCCGACCCGGACAGTGCCGGAGTCAGGAAGCTGCGAGAGGCGATCCGGGCGACCGGCCACCCCGGGTCGCTGCTGCGCAAGCACGGAGCCGCCGACAGCCGCTTCTACTTCCCGCTGGGCGTCGACGCGGTGATCTTCGGTCCGACCGGCGACGGGCAGCACGGCCCCGACGAATACCTCGAGATCAGCTCTTTGGCGCCTTATCGTGACGCGTTGCGGTATTTCCTTTTTTCGTACGATGGTTTGCCACCATCCCCGACCGCAACCGACGCGTCCCGTCCGTAACCGCGACGCGGTCCCGGGTCCGGACCGTCCAGCGACCGCCGGGGCGGGGCGGGTGGTGACGGCCCGTCCCGCCCGTGACGGCAACGCGGTCCCACGTCCACGACCACCCGCCGGGGCGGGCCGGCCGTAACCCCCCGCCGCACCCGGAACCGCGACGTCCGCAAGCACCCCGCGCCCACCGGAACCCCGACGTCCGCAAGCACCCCGCGCCCACCGGGACGGGACCGCACCAACACCCCGCCGCACCCGGAACCGCGACCCCCCACAACGACACCGCGTGGGCCGGCACGCCGTCGGCGGCACCGCGCGGCCGGCACGCCGTCGGCGGCGTCCGTCGGGTCAGGCGGCGCGGGCGAGCAGGTGTTCGACGCGGCGTGCGACGGCGCGCAGGTGGGGGCCGCGCTCCGGGTCGACCCGGGCGTTCCAGGAGCAGGGGCCGTGACGGTGGAGCACCTCGGCGTACCGGGCGTCCGGGTCGACGCGGTCGCCGCTGGGGCCCACGGTCTGGTCGGCGTAGGTGAGGGCGTCGGCGAGAACCGTGCGTTCGTCCGGGTAGACCGCGAGCATCTCGCTCAGCCCCCGGGCCGCGGCGACGAACCGGGCGCCGGAGTGGTAGGCGACCAGGCCGGCGACCCGGACCGGCCAGCCGTTGCGGGTCAGGTGGTCGGCGCCGTCCAGGGGATGGAAACCGGTCACCACGAGGGGCGGGGCGTAGCCGATGTCGTGCAGCCAGGCCGCCGCGGTGAGCAGGTCGGCATCGACGCCGAGCGGGCCGGCGAGGCCGGCGGCGCGCTCGGCGACGCCCTGGGTGTGCAGCCAGCGGTTGCCCATGTCACCCAGCAGCGACTCGGCGAGAAGCCGGGCCGCGGCGGTCAGCGGGCCGGCACGGCCGGGGAGCACGGCGGGCTGGAGCGGCCCGAAGGACTCGAGGAGTTCGCCGGGTACGCGCAGCAGGCTGGGAGCCGTCATCGCCGGATGGTAGGCCGCCGATGATGAACAACAGTCAAACGCGGTGTGAGCACGGCCTGAATGGCACGCCCGGGCCCGGAATCCCGGCCGATCGACCGACCCCGCCCGGGCCCACCGACGGCGGTCCGCGCGTGCCCCGCACCGCCCGGCACCCGCTGACCCGGCGAACCGGCCGCCGTTCCGTCAGGACCCGCCCGGCACCCGCTGACCCGGCGGACCGGCCGCCGTTCCGTCAGCACCCGCCCCGCACCCGCTGACCCGGCGGACCGGCCGCGTCAGCACCCGCCCCGCACCCGCTGACGCGGCAGACCGGCCGCGGTCAGCTGGGCGGCCAGCGAGACGGTGGCATTGTGGATGAACACCGCGACCTGGTGGTCGTCACCCAGGTCGCAGGCGGCCACCACGGAGCCCAGGTTGATCGGGTCGAGTTCGGGCGCGTCGGCCAGGTCGACGATCAGCCGCAGCGGACGGACCCGGCGGACGGTGTGCACCAGGAGCTGGCGCAACTCGACCGCCTTGTCGACCCCGACGGAGCCATGTGGATGGATCACCACGCTGCCGTCCGGACCGGTACGGACCTCCAGCACCGAGCTGCGCATCGGGTCACCCTTCGTTACCGTCACGTTCAGCTTTCCGCACTCCCGCGGAGCCGGATGTTCTTTCCCCCGTCGGGTGGCGCCCTCGGACCGGGACCCGGCGGATCCCGGACGGACCCGAGTTGACCACGGTGGACCCGGACACCACCCGGCAGGAACGGCGTCCAGCGTCCCGGACACCATCCCTCCGGCGAACCAACTGCGCCTGTCGATCAGGTGAACGGAGGACGACGCCGCCCGGGAAGGGCGCGACCGGCAGGGCCGCCGATCCACGGGCGCTGATGCCGTCCCTCGTGGCAGGCCGAGGTGAGGGCTCGCTACCCTGGCGCCATGATGCCGCGTACCGGGTCGAGGAAAGGCGTCAAGTACGCGCTCGTGGCCGTGTCCCTCGCGCTGGCCGTGCTGGTGTGCCTCTGGGTCCTGCGGTTCCTGATGCTGATGAGCTGGTTCGGTGAGGGAGAGCTGCCGCCGAGGTCGCGAATACCGGACGTGCCGTCCGGGGCGAGTGTCGTCGAGGACGGCAGGAAGTGCGGCTCCGGTGGATGCTGGTGGCAGCTCACCATCGCACCGGCGGCGGGGCAGTCACCGGAAGACCTGGCCCGTGCGATGGATCTGGCCGAGACACGACGCAGGCCACCGACTCTGCTCGATCCCGGCTTCGTCTACGTGTGGGCCCATCCCCGGGACGGGCAGTTGGTGATCGGGGTCTCCTACCGGGAGTGAGCCCGGCCGTCGGCACCGGCGGCTGATTCCGGCTCGATCTCCCGCACGCACGGGCCTGGGAGGCCTGCGGCGCGTCTGACACCGCCAGATGCCGATCTCCCGCGCGCACGGGCCCCGGTGATGCAGCCGCATCCCGTGGACGCCGCCATGCCGGCCGGTCCGCCCGTCAGCCGATCGCGACGGGGGCCGCCGACCGCGGCCGCCGGTCCAGTGCGAAACTCGTCGCCGCCAGCGCCAGGCCGCCCGCGGCCAGCGCCACCCCGGTCCAGGCCGGGGCGAGGTAGCCGTAGCCGCCGGCGATGACCAGGCCGCCGAGGGCCGCGCCCAGGCTGTTGGCCAGGTTCATCGCCGACTGGTTGACCGCGGCGCCCATCAGCTGGGCGCCCGGAGCGACCGTGATCAGCCGGGCCTGCAGCGCCGGGCCGAGGAACAGGCTGGCCGCGCCGACCAGGAACGCCGCCCCGAACAGCCCGACCGGCGAGCGTGCCACCAGCGCGAAGAGCACCACCGCGGCGATCGAGCAGCCGAACCCGGCCAGGGTGGCCCGTCGCAGGTTCCGGTCGGCGAACCAGCCGCCCAGCGCGTTGCCGACCGTCATCCCCAGACCGACCGCGACCAGCACCCACGGCACGGCGCCGGCGCTCAGCCCGGTCACCTCGGTGGTCACCGGCGCGATGTAGCTGTCCACCGCGAAGAACCCGGCGAAGCCCACCGCGGCGGTCGCCGCCACCAGCCACACCTGCGGCCGGCGCAGGGCGCGCAGTTCGGTGCCGATCGAGGCGCCGGCCGCCATCGGCACGTCGGGCACGGTGGCCAGCACGGCGAACAGGGTGAGCAGGAAGACCGCCGCGATCGCCAGATATGCCGGACGCCACCCGGCCTGCTGGCCGAGCAGTGTGATGGCCGGGACGCCGGCGACGTTGGCCAGGGTCAGCCCGCCCAGCACGGTGGCGTATCCGCGTGCCTCGCTGCCCGGACCCATCAGGGTGGCGGCGAGCAGCCCGGCCGCGCCGAAGTAGGCGCCGTGCGGCATGGCCGCCACGAACCGGGCCACCAGCACCAGGCCGAACGTGGGCGCGACCGCGGAGGCCAGGGTGCCCGCGGTGAAGAGCGCGAGCAGGAGCAGCACCAGCCGCTTGCGCGGCATCCGGGCGGAGAGCGCGGCGATCAGCGGCGCGCCGGCGACCACCCCGAGCGCGTACGCCGTGATCACCCATCCGGCCCGGGCGACCGCGTCCTCGTTCGATCGGGCCCACGCGTCGGGCAGCAGGTCCCGGGCCATGTCCGGCAGCAGGCCCATGGCCACGAACTCGGTCAGGCCGATCGCCACGCCACCCAGGGCGAGGGCGAGCAGCGCGATCCACCGCTGCCGGCCGGTCAGTTGATCCACCGGGCGAGCGTAGGGCCCGACGACCCGGTCGCCCCGGGCCGAGTGGGGCAGCTCACGACGGGATCCGTTCAGGCGGGCAGAAGTCGGCCGAACGGGCCTTGGCAGCAAGATCGCCAGCTGGTTGCATCGACGGGTTTCCTCGTCATCGACGTTAGGTGTCCCATGAGCGATGCGCCCACGGCGGGCCGTCACCGGATGAGTCCGCGCTGGCTGGTCCGGCACCGCAAGCGCCTGCTCGGGGCCGCCGCGGTGCTGTTGTCGCTGATCCCGCTCGCGTTCATGAACACCGCGGGCGCGGCGGCCGCACTCCCGCCGCAGCCGGGCAACTTCACCGGGTACGGCTTCGACGCCTGCACCGCCCCGTCCAGCGCGGCCATGTCGGCGTGGCTGAAGTCGTCGCCGTACCGGGCGGCCGGCATCTACATCGGCGGGGTGAGCCGGGGCTGCGCCCAGCCGAACCTGACCGCGGACTGGGTCCGTGAACAGGTCAACCGTGGCTGGCGGCTGATCCCGATCTACGTCGGGCCGCAGGCCGCCTGCACCCCCGCCACCCGCAAGAACCTGATCGTCAACAGCACCGCCGCGGCGCAGGGCACGGCCGCCGCCAGTGACGCGGCCGCGCAGGCCCGGGCGCTCGGGCTGGCTCCGCAGAGCGTGCTGATCTACGACATGGAGGCGTACGACAGCGCCGACGCCACCTGCAAGGCCGGGGTGCTGACGTTCATGAGCGCGTGGACCGCCCGGCTGCACGACCTGGGTTACCTGTCCGGGTACTACAGCAGCGCAGGATCCGGCATCGCCGACCAGGTCGCGGTCTACCACAAGGCCGGGTACGTGCGACCGGACTACGTGGACTTCGCCCGCTGGGACAACAAGGCCACGGTCACCGATCCCGGGATCCCGGCCGGCTACTGGTCGCCGAACCGGCGGATGAAGCAGTACCGGGGCGGTCACGTCGAGACGTACGGCGGCGTCGCCATCAACATCGACAGCGACTACCTGGACTTCCGCGTGCTGCCGGCCACGAAGCAGTCCGACTGGACCCGTAACGGCTGGTCCGACGTGCTGGCGCGGACCACGAGCACCGGCAACGTGTTCGCGTACCCGGGCAACGGGACGGTCGTCACCGAGGCCGGCCGGTCGTCGGTCGTCTCCGGGTTCGCCGGCATGGACCAGCTGGTCCGGATGGACCTGAACCGGGACGGCTACCAGGACGTGGTGGCCCGCACGAAGTCCACCGGGACGGTCTACCTCTACCCCGGCCTGCGCAACGGGCGGCTCGGCAACCGCAAGCAGCTCTACAAGGATCAGCGCAAGCTGCGCGAGTTCACCGCGATCGGGGACTTCAACCGGGACGGCTACCAGGATCTGCTGGCCCAGCAGATCAGCAACGGCAACCTCTACCTGTACCCCGGTGTCAAGGGCGCCCGGTTCGGCACCCGCAAGCTGGTCGCGGCCGGTGACTGGAACAACCGCAGCGAGTTCACCGGCGTCGGCGACTTCAACCGGGACGGTTACCAGGACCTGCTCGTCAAGGAGACCAAGACCGGCATCTTCTACCTGTACCGCGGCAAGTCCGGCGGCTTCCAGGCCCGGCTGCGGGTCGGCGTCGGGAAGAGCCTGCGCGACCTGACCGGCGTCGGCGACTTCGACCGCGACGGTTACCCCGACCTGGTCGGGGTGCAGGCCAGCACCGGGTACCTGTTCCTCTACCGCGGCACCGGCAAGGGCCTGCTCGCCGGGGTGCGCATCGCCACCGGGTACCGGGGACGCTCGCCGCTGTTCTGAGGCGGCGCGGTCGCGCCGGGTGCGGCGCGGTCGCGCCGGGTGCGGCGCGGTCGCGCCGGGTGCGGCGCGGTCGCGCCGGGTGCGGCGCGGTCGCGCCGGGTGCGGCGCGGTGACGATTCACCGCGCCGCTGCGCGACCCGCAACCCTTTCCGGTACGACCTGTCCCGTCCCGCCCGCGCTCACGCGCCCCGCCCCGGGTCACCCGTCCCGGCCACCACGATCATGCGCTGGTGCTCGGCGGTCAGCGGCCGGCCGTCCTCGCCGTACCCGGCCACCGTGCCCAGCCCGGCGGCCACACACCAGTCCCGGATCTCCGGGAAACCGAACAGCCGTTTGAGGAATGTGAGCCGGCGGACCGTCCCGTCCCGGATCACCGTCCGCTCCACCTCGAACCGGCCGGTCAGCGGGTCCAGGCGGTGCCGGTCGGCGAGCATGTCGCCGTCGTCGCGGGCCACCGTGATCCGCGACGGGGTCCAGTCGGTGAGGAACCTGGTCAGGTTGTCGAGGTCCATCGCCAGCCGCCCGCCGGGCCGCAGCACCCGCACGATCTCGCCGAGCACCCGCCGGTTCGTGGGGTCGTCGAAGTATCCGAAGGCCGTCGACCAGTTCACCACCCGGCCGAAGCGGCCGCTCCACCCGGCCGGCAACGACCGCATGTCGCCGGCCTGATAGTCGACCTCGACGCCCAGCGCGGCCGCGTCCGCCCGGGCCCGCCGCAGGAACACCTCGGAGAAGTCCAGCCCGGTGACCCGGCAGCCGCGCCCGGCCAGAGCGTTCGCCAGCGCCCCGGGACCGCAGGCGAGATCCAGCACGCGCATTCCGGGCTCCAGGCCGAGAAGGCGCCACACCAGATCGGCGGCCGCCGTGCCCGATCCGCCCGCGGGGACCGCCGGCCCGTGCGTGACCCGTGTCGCCGACCCCGTGAAGAAGTGCAGGTAGTCGTCGTCGTACATGGCCGCCGCATCGAAAAGGTCCGCTGTCACCCGGTCGACGCTAACACCCGGCGGCGGGCGCCACCGGCGGGTCGCGGTGACGGCCGCGGACGGCCCGGGCATCGCCGTCGGCGCCGCCCGCCCGGTGCGTCACGGCGAGTGGGTCCAGAAGAGCAGCACGTAGACGCCGTAGGTGGCGGACACCACGGCCAGGGTGGTCAGGACCGCGACGACGGTGCGCCGGTGGGCGGCCGCCAGGGCGCTGGCGATCGGCAGCAGCACGGGGAACGCGGGGATCAGCAGGCGGCCCTTGGCGTGGTAGTACCCGTGTCCGAAGAAGACCATCGCGATGACCACCAGGGAGAAGACCGCGAGCGGCCACGCCCGGCCGTCCGCGGAGAGCGCCACGAACAGGGCGATCGCGGCGAGCAGCACCACCGTGCACATCACGATGGCCAGGTCGCTCTTGCCGGTGACCAGGGTGCGCGCCGTGGTGAGCGTGTACCAGCCGTTGTCGTAGTACAT
This sequence comes from Actinoplanes teichomyceticus ATCC 31121, assembly GCF_003711105.1. Taxonomy (NCBI): domain Bacteria; kingdom Bacillati; phylum Actinomycetota; class Actinomycetes; order Micromonosporales; family Micromonosporaceae; genus Actinoplanes; species Actinoplanes teichomyceticus. The sequence continues at coordinate 2,331,214 of NZ_CP023865.1, read as the reverse complement.
GTTCCAGGTGTCCTTCTGGACCCGGAAGTAGCCGTCCGTCCGGCCGAGCCGGTCGCCCACCCAGAGGACGTAACCGGCGAAGCCCAGCGGCGCCAGCAACCCACCCAGCCAGGGCCGCCAGCCGTCCCGGCGGCGCACGACCGCCACCAGCGCGGCCAGGCCGACCGCGGTGACCAGGGCGGCGCCGGTCGGGCGGGTCAGCCCGGCCAGCGAGCAGAGCAGCCCGGCGGTCACCCAGTGCCGCCGCAGCACGGCGAACAGCGACCAGGCGCAGAGCGCGGTGAACAGCGTCTCGGTGTAGGCCATCGACTCGACCAGCGCGTGCGGGATGACCGCCCAGAGTCCCGCCAGCAGCACGCCGGTGCGCCGGTTGTGCAGGTGCGCGCCGACCGCGAAGAGGCCCCAGGCCGCGGCGAGCCCGGCCGTCCAGGCGATCGCCAGCCCGGCCACCGCGGCGTCGCCGGGCACCACCCGGTCGGCGAGCCAGGTGAGGCCGGGGTAGAGCGGGAAGAACGCCAGGTTGCTGGGCAGCGGCGTGCCGTCCGGCCGGTACTGGAAGGCGGCGTCGTAGCCCCGGGCGACGATCCCGGTGTACCACCCGGCGTCCCAGCGGCCGAGCTGCGCCCACATGTCGCGGTGCTTCTCGGTGGCGATCAGCCAGAAGGTGATCAGGCCGGTGGCGCGCAACGTGGCGTAGAGCAGCAGGGCCGGCCAGGCCGCCGCGATCCCGGCGAGACGGCGCGGCCGTGCGGCGGCGACCGGCGCTCCCGATCCCGGCGCGCCCGGCTCGGGCGCGGCGAGCGACGCGGTCGATTCCGGCGCGCCCGGCTCGGGCGCGGCGAGCGACGCGGTCGATTCCGGCGCGCCCGGCTCGGGCGCGGCGAGCGACGCCTCCCGTTCCGGCGCGCGCGGGGCGGGAATCTGGGTGGTGGGTCCGGTGGTGTCACTGGTGTTCGCGGCTGGCAATCTCCGTCCCCCGGTCCGATCACTCTGCAGCAGCCTGAGGACATTACCTACCACGAACAACCGCAGAATCGCCATCCTCCCGGAAGCTCCCCTGTCGTCCCCATAAATCCCGGGCAAAGGTGACGAGCGGCGCGCCACGGAAACGCCCAGGGTGGTGAGTATCACCCATCCTCTTCCGCGGCGCGGGGGCCTCGTCCGGCGGTCACGCCGGCCGGTCCGGAAGAGTGAAGATCACCCGGCTGCCCCCGCCCGGGTTGTCGGCCACCCGGATCGACCCGCCGTGCCGGTCGACGATCCGCAGGCAGCTGGACAGGCCGAGGCCGTGCCCCGGCGCGGACGTGCCCGCCAGCCGGGTGAACATGTCGAAGACCCGGTCACGCCGCTCCGGCGGGATGCCCATGCCGTTGTCGGCGACCGTCACCGCCCAGCCGGCGCCGGCCCGCTGCGCGGTCGCCGCCACCCGCGACGGCCGCCGCGGGTGGCGGTATTTGATCGCGTTGGCGATCAGGTTCTGCAGCAGCTGGCGGGCCAGCACCCGGGTCGCAGGAGACGGCCGGCAGGGGCTCGGGGGCGCGCACCTCGGCGTCCGCGGCGACGATCTCGGCGTGCAGGTCGGCGACCACGCTGTCGAACACCTCGCCGAGGTCGGCGGGCACGCGCCGCACCGGCGCGCTGCCGGCCCGCGCGTTGCCGAGCAGCGAGCCGATCAGCTCCCGCATCCGGGTCACCGCCCGGGACGCCGCGTCCACCCAGGCCCGCTCCTGCTCACCCCGGACCAGCTCGCCGAGCTTGTCCAGGTGACCGCCGACCGCGCCGAGCGGCGCGACGAGGTCGTGGCCGACCGCGCCGGCGAAGTTGGTCAGGTCCGCGTTCGAGCGGCGCAGCCGCTCGTTGGCAACCGACAGCTCGCGGCGGGCCTGCTCGATCAACCGCTGCTCGACCCGGTCGGTGGTCACGTCGTTCATCGCCGCCACCGCGCCCAGCGCGGTGCCGTCCGGCGCGATCAGGGCGCGGCCGTCGACGGAGACGCGGACCGGGTCGCCGGATCCGCGCCGGTTGATCATTTCGGCGTTGCGGACCGTGCCCTCGCGCAGCGCCCGGATCGGCGGGACCCGGTCCGGGGCCAGCGGGGTCACCCCGTCGGACTCGTAGAGCTCGTACCGGCCGAGGGCGGGCAGGTCGGCGTCCGGGCCCGGGTCGAGGCCGTGCCACCTACGGCCGGTCCGGTTGAACACGGTGAACCGGCCCGCCCCAGGGGTTGTCCCGGTAGGCCGGGTCCAGCCGCGCGTCCGGCACGTGGGTGAAGCCACCGGACCGGAAGTTGACCTCACACATCGAGTCGGCCCGGTCGCACTCGCCGGGCGCGTCGTTCAGGTGGATCAGCCGGAACTACCGCCGCTCGCCGATCAGGTTCAGGGCGGCCGAGGACGCGCCGGCGACCGTCGCGGCGACCCGCAGGACAGCCCGCAGCTCCTCGCCCGGCGGAGTGTCGAACAGCCGGTACCCGTGCAGCGCCGCGAGGCGTTCCCGCTCCAGCCTCGCCTGATCGTCCGATCCGGCTCGGTGCTGAGCGTCCCCGCTGATGCGACGTCGCCGCACCGGCCGCCGGACCGACGAGCCCACACATCGAAGTTCGACGATATGATCCGGCGATGGACTTCCTGAAGCCCTTCGTCCTGCACGTCGCCGCCCGTACCCCGGAACGCCAGGAGTTCCTCGACCTCTACCTGCCCGGCGACCTCGCCGGACCGCGCCCGGCGATCCTGTTCGTCCCCGGCGGGCCGCTGCCCGCGCGGGTGCGCCCGGCGCAGCGCGACTGGCCGGTCTTCCAGGGGTACGGCGCACTGGCGGCGAGCCGCGGCATGGTCGGCGCGGTGGTCGAACACCGACTGCACAGCCCCGACGCGTACGCCACGGGCGCCGCCAACGTCGCCGCCGCGCTGGAGAGCCTGCGCAGCGACCCCCGGGTGGACGAGACCCGGCTGGCCCTGTGGTTCTTCTCCGGCGCCGGGCTGTTCGCGGCCGACTGGCTGCGCGACCCGCCGTCCTGGCTGCGCGCGCTGGCGCTGACCTATCCGCTGCTGGCGGCCCTGCCGGGCTGGGCGGTGGAGGAACGCTTCGATCCGATCGCCGCGGTGGCCGAGGCCGGCGAGCTGCCCATCGTGCTGACCCGGGTGGGGCGGGAGGATCCCGGGATCGCGGCCGGGGTCTCGGCGTTCGTGGACGCCGCGGCGAAGGCGAACCTGGAGATCGTCGACGTGCCGGACGGGCAGCACACGTTCGACGTGGTGAACGACTCCGACGCGTCGCGGGCGGCGATCCGCCGGGCGGTCGAGCTGGTGGCCGCCCGGCTGGCCTGACAGGCGGCTGCCACCCGGCGGGCCCGACACCCCGCTACCACCCGGCTGACCTGACACGCCACTGCCACCCGGCGGCCCGACACCCCACTGCCACCCGGCGCGTCCGACACCCCGCTACCGCCCGGCGGGCCGGGCGGCAGCCTTGCCGTCAGAATTCCGGGGTCAACACGGTGAGGTCGGCGAACTCCAGGCCCGAATCATCCGTTTCATCCGGGGCAGCCGCGGTGTGACCGCGCTCCTCGCCGGTGCGGTGCACGTTCCACCGGACCTCCCGCTCCTCCGGCTCGCCGGCCGCCGCCCGGTGCTTCGCCCGGTACGGTCGCTTCGCCTCGCCGGCGTCGCGGTCCGGGCCGTGCCCGGCGCGCCGCGCGTCCCGGGCCTTCCCGGATTCCCCGCCGTGCCGGGCATCCCGGAAGTCCCCGCCGTGCCGGGCATCCCGGAACTCGCTGCCGCGGGACTCGACCGCATCCCGGGAGCCGCCACGGCGCCCGACGCCGCGGCCGTCGCCCGCGTCCCAGGACCGGTCACGGCGCCACGCCGGGGAGCCGTCCGCGTCCCAGGATCGGTCACGGCGCCACGCCCGCGAGTCGTCCGCGTCCCGGAAGTCTGCACGATGCCGGGCCCGCCGCGAGTCGTCCGCGTCCCAGGACCTGTCACGGCGCCACGCCCGTGCATCGTCCGCGTCCCAGGACCCGTCACGGCGCCACGCCCGCGAATCGTCCGCGTCCCAGAAGTCCCCGCCGTGCCGGGGATCCCGGAAGTCGTCCCCCGGATCTCCGGCATCCCCCCGGTGCGCGGCGGCGCGGCGGCCGAACACGAAGTCGAGGCCGTGGCGGCCCGGATCGGTGTCGATTCCGAACGCCCGCCGGGCCCACCCGTCCCCCGGGTCCCAGTCGTCCGCGTCCACGCCGAACCGGTCCAAGCCGATCCGGGAGAGCAGGCGGTCGCCCCAGTCGTACGAGCGGGGCAGCGAGATCGGCGCCCCGGTGTCGCTGAGCAGGTAGACCCGCGAGCCGCGGTGATCGCGGTCGGCGTCGAAACACAGCCGCGAGCCGCCGAGCCAGCTGGGCGCGAGGGCGATGTCGGTGATCCCGCCGCGGAAGGCGTCGCACTGCCGGTCGGCGGAGGCCGGGCGGTCCAGGCCCCGGACCCACGCGGGGCGCTGCCGGACGGGGTGGTCCAGGAAGGCCGGATGCTGCCGGACGGGACGGTCCCGGTCGGCCGGGCGGTGCGCCGGCTTGGGACGGTTCGGCTGCGCCGGACGAGCGCCCGGCGCGGGCCGGTCGACGGCCGCCGGGGGTGTGAAGACCGCCGGCCGGTTCACCACCGGGTGCGGGCGCGCCACAACCGGGCGGTTGACGACCGGGTGGTTCGCGGCCGGGCGGTGCACGGCCGGGCGGTCGGCGGACGGACGGTGAACGACCGGGCGGTCCGCGGACGGACGGTGAACGACCGGGCGGTCCGCGGACGGGCGGTGGACCACCGGGCGGTCGGCGGACGGACGGTCCGCGGCCGGACGGTGCACGACCGCCGGGCGGGCCACCACGGAGGGCCGACCGGTGACCGGTCGCGCCAGGATCTGCCCGGGCCGGGCCGGCGCCGGCCCGCCACCGGCGGCGTGGCCGCCCGTACCCTGGCCCGCGGTGTTCTGACCGCCGCCGGCCGCCGGGCCACCCGTGGCCGGGCCGCCGAGCACCGGCCCGGCGAGGGTCTGGCCACCCGTGCCGCCCCCGGTCTGACCACCGCTGTGCTGCGGGCCGGCGCCCCCGGCGACCGCGTTCGGCCCGGCGCCGCCCGGGCCACCGGCAGCCGGCGCGCCGCCCGGACCCGCCGCGTCGCCCGGCGCCGACACCGTACCGGGAGCGCCGCCGAGCCCCGGCCCGCCGACCCCGCCGGCGCCGGGGCTGCCGGCCGTGACCCCGCCCACGCCCAGGCCACCGCCATGCGCGCCGGGCGCCCCGCCGCCGGCGGCGACGACGTGACCGTCCGGGCCCAGGGCAGGCCGGCCGGCTCCAGCGGCCGGCCCGGTCCCGGACGACCCGCCGGCCGCCGGGCCCGCGCCACCGGGCCCCGGACCGGCGCCACCGGCCGCCGAGCCGATGCCACCGGCCAGCGGACCCGGCCAGTCGCCGCTGTCCTCGCCGCCGGACGGCGCCCCGCCCGGCGGCTGACCGGTGCCGTCCGGCGCCTCGGTGGCGCCGTCGTCGGCGGCGTCCGGCAGTGGCGGCTCCAGCGTCTCCCACGTCGCTCCCGGTGCGGGCAGGTCTCCGGCGAACGGCGCCTCGTCGTCACCGGTGCACGCCGCGGCGACGGTCATCAGCAGCGCCGCCCCCAGTGCGGCGCCGATCCGGCGCGGGCGTACGGACAGACGTTCGGTGCTCTCCATGCGTGGTCCACTCCCCCTCCGTGGACGCCATGATCAGCATCCGGGCGAGTTCACTATCAACCGTCCAGCCCCGACAGTGCACCGGTTCGATCTTCGACACACCCGCCGGGGCAATCCTTCCCACCCGGCGGGTGACCAGCCGATATTCCCGCGCTCCCGGCTCGTTGACCGGCGTCGCGCCACCCGGCGGCCGAACCATCCGCGGCGGCCGCCGGCCCTCGGCCCCAGCGGTCCCGGAAGCACCCGCCGACTCACCCCGCGACTGGAACACCCGCGGCGGCCGGCGGCGTCAGCGGTGCCAGCGCAGCGGTCCCGGGTGCACGCTCCACCACACCCTGCGCCACCACGACCGTCGCTCGCGCAGCGCCGCCGCGTACGCCAGCGCCTGCGCCCCGGCCCGCTCCGCCTGCCCGGCGTCGGCCGCTTTTGGCGCGAACCCGACCGTGTTGAGCGCGCTGACCAGCTCGTCCAACGGCGGCAGCGGCGCGCCGCCCGCTCCCGGCGGCGGCTGCAACGCCCTGTCCGCTCCCGACGGCAGCGACGCCCTGTCCCCTCCCGGCGACGGCAGCGACGCCTTGCCCGCCCCCGGCGGCAGCGGCGCCCTGTCTCCTCCCGACGACGGCAGCGACGCCCTGTCCGCTCCCGACGGCAGCGACGCCTTGCCCGCCCCCGGCGGCAGCGGCGCCCTGTCTCCTCCCGGCGACGGCAGCGACGCCCTGTCCGCTCCCGACGGCAGCGACGCCTTGCCCGCCCCCGGCGGCGGCAGCGGCGCCCCGCCCGCTCCGGGCGACGGCAGCGGCGCGCCCGTACCGTCGGCGGGCGCCGCCCGGCGCAGCGCACCGCCGCGCCGGGGCGCCGGTGGCCGCGCCGCGTACGCGGCCATCTCGGTGGCCGACAGGTGCTCCGGCACCGGCTGCCCGGCCAGCCGCAGCGCGTCGGTGAACTCCCGCCACGCCCCGGTGATCCGCTCGTCCGGCCCGCCGTCGTGGAGCCGGCGCCGGCGCTGCGCCCGCCTCATCCGGACCACCGCCAGCGCCGCCACCCCCAGCAGGAGCAGCACCGACCCGGACACGCTCGTGGCCACCACGCCGCCCGGCACGCCGCCGCCGGTCCGCCCCGGGGCGGCCGCCACCGGCACCGACGGCGCCGGCGTGTCCGACGGTGTCGCGGTCTGCGGCGGCGTGGTCGGCGGGGTGGTCGGCTTCGGGGTGAAGTCCTCCTCGACCGGTGTCGGGTCGTCGGTGGACGGCATCGGGTCGAACGGCACCCAGCCCAGCCCGTCGAACAGCACCTCCGGCCAGGCCAGCGCATCCCCGCCGGTGACCTGGCCACCGGCGGCCGGCGTGGTGAAGCCGACCACCACCCGGCTGGGCAGCCCGGTCATCCGGGCGAGCAGCGCGAACGACGCCGCGAACTGCTCCGACGTGCCCTCCTGTCCGCCCTGGCCGCGCGGCCCGAACAGGAAGTACGCCAGGTTCGGGTAGGCGTGCCCGGTCGGCGCGTCCGGGGTCTGCCGGTAGTGCCCGGCGAGGAACTCCTCGATCGCGACGGCCCGGTCGTACGCCCCGCCGTTGCCGTCGGCGAGGTGCTCGGCGAGCCGCTGGATGGAGTCCGGCACGCCGGAGCCGACCGTGAGGTAGCGCACCACCGCGTCGCCGGACGGCACCCCGGCGGTGGGCAGCATGGTGAGGTCCGCCGCTGCCGCCCGCGAGGTGACCGTGTAGGTCAGCCCGCTGCTCAGCCCCTGCGGCCGGATCAGCGTGCCGGTGCCCGCGTCGTACGCCACCCGCGCCCCGGACACCGCGGCCGGCGTGGCCACGGCCGGCAGCAGCCGCCCGGTCAGCCCGGACACGGTGATCCGCTGCCGTACCTCGGTGACCTGCGCGCCCGGCGCCACCGGCTGCTGCGGCAGCACCCGCCCGGCGTTGCGGTACGTCGCGCCGACCTTCCAGGTCACGCCGTCGTAGTCGGAGAGCACCGCCAGCCGGACCTTGACCGTGGTGGCCTTGCCGGTCGGGGCGGTCGCCGGCTGGTACGCGAACAGCTGCTGCCGCGGCGTGAGCAGCCAGCCGGAGATCCGGTTCAGCGGGCTCTCGTCGAGACTGTCCACCTGCGGGGGCTCGACGTACCGGCGGGGATCGACCGGATCGGCGCCGACCTGGCCGCTGATCCACGGGCCGACCACGGCCGCCAGGGCGATCACGGCGGCCAGCCCGGCGGTCGCGCTGCCCAGCGCCCGGGCCCGGACGGCGGCGCGGGTCCGCTCCGGCACGGCGTCCATCGGTGGCAGCGGCGATCCGGCGCTGACCGCGAGCGCCAGCACGGTCAGCGCGGCGAAGCCGAGGGTGGGGGCGAGCGCCGCGCCCGCGTTCGGGCCGACCACGTACAGTGCGCCGGCGTAGAGCAGCGCCGGGGTGAGCGTGCCGAGCAGCACCCGGCGGGCCCGCACCCCGACCTCCACCGCGGCCAGCCCGGCCAGCCAGGTGGCGATCACCGGCACCACCACGGTGTCCGGCGTGGACTCCACCGGGATCATCGCGGTGAGCAGCCGCGGGATGCCGTTGCCCAGGGCGTCGCGCACCATCGCCGCGAACGGCGTGGCCAGGCCGGCGTGCCCGGCGGCGAGTTTCAGCGCCAGCGCGGTGTACCCGGCCAGCAGCGCCGCGGAGACCGGCGCGGCGCTCCAGGACGGCAGCCGCCGGGTCAGCAGCCCGGCGCCGACCGAGCCCACCGCGGCCCCGGCGACCAGGCGCGCCAGCAGGCCGTCCGCGTAGATCCGGCCGAGCACCAGCCCGGACAGCGCCAGCAGGCCGGTCAACGCCACCGCGGTCACGTAGGGCCGCAGCCGCCTCACCACCCGCGCACCCCGTCCCACGCCGCCGCGAACTCGGCGCCGTCCGCGGCCTCGATGACGATCATCCGATCGCCGGCCGTGACCGGCGCGGCGTCCCGGTCACCGAACAGCCCGGCCAGCACCACCGGGTACGTCCCGCGCAGCGCGCCGACCGTGCCCAGATCCGCGCGCCCGCCCGGCCCGGTGAGGAAGACCAGGGTGTCGCCGAGCCGCTGCGCGCGCAGCCGGCGCAGCGTCGCGTCCAGGTCACCCGGGCGCAGCGCGGCCTCGGTGAGCACGTCCAGGTACGGCCCGGCCGCCACCGTCGACACCAGGTGCAACCCGACCGGCAGGTCCTCGCGCACCGCGGCGGCGACGATCGACGCGGCCGCCTCGCAGGCCGACTCGAACACCTCCGGATCGGGGTACGTCGCGGCCCGGTCGTCGAGCAGCACCACGATCGTCGGCTCGGCGGTGTCCAGCTGTTCGCGGACCATCAGCTCGCCCACCTTGGCGGAGCTGCGCCAATGCACCCGGCGCAGCTCGTCGCCGACGACGTACTCGCGCAGCGCGTCGAAGGTGATCGTGCCGTGCGGCACCTTGTCGATCCGCCCGTCCAGGCTGCGCGCCATCCCGGCCGGGGTGGCCCGCAGCGGGTGGATCCGCGGGTGCACCCGGACGGTGACCACCTCGCCGTAGGTCCGGGCCAGGGTGACCAGGCCCAGCGGGTCGCCCCGGGTGACCCGCAGCGGGCCGATCGGCACGATGCCGCGGCGGGTGGTCGGCACCGGGTACGCGACGCATGTGTCGGTGCCGGGACGCAGGCGCAGCAGCGGGACCGGCACGATGCCGCCGCCGCAGCGGTCGGTGGCGACCATGCTGGCCGCGCGCAGCCGGCTGGTGTTGCGCACGGTCAGCCGCATCCGCGCCGGCTCGCCGCGGGCCACCCGGTCCGGTTCGGCGACCCGCTGCACGCCCAGGCGGGGCCGCCAGAACGCGAACGCCAGCGCGCAGCCGGCCGCGACCAGGCCGGTGGCGCCGAGCAGGGCGAGGTCCGGGTAGCCGTAGCCGAAGCCGGCGGCCAGCAGCGCCAGCGCCGCGGCCAGCAGGCCGATGCCGCGAGCGGTCATGTGCGGGCCGGCAGCGGCACCGGCACCGCGGTGATGGCGTCGGCGAGCACCTCGGTCGCGGTCACACCGCGCAGCTGGGCGTCCGCGGACAGCAGCACGCGGTGCGCGAAGACCGGCTCGACCAGCGCCTTGAGGTCCTCCGGGAGGACGTAGCCCCGGCCGTTGATCAGCGCGTAGGCGCACGCTGCCCGGGTCAGCGCGATCACGCCACGGGGACTGACGCCGACCCGGACCTGCGGATGGTTGCGGGTGGCGGCGGCGAGCCGGACCGCGTACGCGTAGAGCGGGTCGGCGACGTGCACCCGCTGCGCCATCTTGACCATCTCGCCGACGGTGGTGGTGTCGGTGACCGGCTCCAGCGAGTCCGGCGAGCGCTGGGCGGCGCCGCGCAGCACCTCGATCTCCACGTCCTCGTCCGGGTACCCGACCGAGAGCTTCACCAGGAAACGGTCCAGCTGGGCCTCGGGCAGCCGGTACGTGCCGTCCATCTCGACCGGGTTCTGCGTGGCCACCACCAGGAACGGCTGCGGCACCGGGTGCGGCACGCCGTCGACGGTCACCCGGCGCTCCTCCATCACCTCCAGCAGCGCCGACTGGGTCTTCGGCGACGCCCGGTTGATCTCGTCGGCGATCACGATGTTGGCGAACACCGGGCCGGGGTGGAACTCGAAGGCCCGGCTGCCCTGGTTGAAGATGGTGACGCCGGAGACGTCCGAGGGCAGCAGGTCCGGGGTGAACTGGATGCGCCGCCACTGCCCGCGCACGGACGCCGCCAGCGCCCGGGCCAGGGTGGTCTTGCCCACCCCGGGCACGTCCTCGAGCAGGACGTGGCCCTGGGCGAAGAGCGCGGTCAGGGCCAGCCGTACGACGTCCGGTTTGCCCAGCACGACCGCGCCGATGCGATCGGCGAGCTGGCCGGCGACCTGGGCGAAGCCGGAGACGTACGCCGGGGGCAGCGGTTCGGGAGTCACCTAATGTTCCTCATCAGCAGGTGGGCAGGTCGGCCAGGTCGTCGCCGCCGTCGAGGTTCAGCCAGGCCCAGGGGATGTAGTTCTTCCCCTCGTACGCGACCTGGATCCACCAGGTGCTCTTCTTGTTGTGGTTGTAGATCCACGCGTCCACCGAGTCGCCGGACCTCTTGCAGTACGCCTTCAGCCGGGTCCCGTTCTTCACCCAGCCGGCCTGCTGCCCGTTCTCCTGCCGGGTGACCTTGAAGATCTCGTTGCCGTTGCGGCCGCTGACGTCGGAGTCGCAGTACGTCCGCTGATCGCCGCTGTCACCGTTGAGGCAGGTCGCCGTGCCGTACAGCTCCGCGGTGGTCCCGGTGGCCTGCTTGGTGACCGTGCCGGCGGCGTTCTTCGCGGTGATGGTGAACGTGTACTTCGTGCTCGGCGCGAGCTTGGTGGCCTTGAGGCTGCTGCAGCTGCCGCTCGATCCGGTGCCGTCGCTCACGGTCAGCGCGCAGGTGGCCGTGCCGCCGCCCGCGTCCACGCTGAGCCCGACGGTCGCGGTGTTGAACGTGGTGTCCACCCCGGTCACCGTGATCGTGGCCGGGGCGACGGTGCGCGCGGTCGCCGAGGCCGGGTCGCTCTCGCCGCCCTCGTTCACGGCGACCACCTCGACCGCGACATTCTCCCCCGCGCCGAAACCGTCCAGCGTGGCGGTCGTGCCGTCGGTCACGTCGGTGCTGCGGCCACCGGCCTTCACCACGTACTTCGTGATGGCCCGGCCGTTGTCGACCGGCGCCGTCCAGGTGACCCGGACGGTCCCGGCCCGGTCGGTGACCGTGGCCGCGTCCAGATTCTCCGGCCGGTTCGGCCTGCTGAACGGCACCACGCTGTTGCTGATCGCGGACGCCTTCGAGCCGGCGCCGCGCTCGTTGACCGACACCACGGTGAACGCGTACTGCTTGCCGTACTCCAACTGGCCGGCCGGGATGGTCAGCGAGGTCTCGGTCGCGTCGCCGACCGGGGCGGCGCCGCCCTCGGTGACGGCGGTCACCGTGTACCGCTGGATCGCCAGGCCCTGCCCGTTCGCCGCGGGCCAGGTCACCGTCACCGAGCCGTCCGGTTTCGCCTCGGCGACCGGCGTGCCCGGCGGGTCCGGCACCTCGGAGGTGGGCTTGACCGGGTTGCTGGCCCGGGCCGGGCCGTCGCCCTTGCTGTTCACCGCGTGCACCCGGAACTGGTACGTCTCGCCGTTGGTCAGCCCGGTCACCACCAGCGACCGCTGGTCCGCGCCGACCTGGAAGGTCCGGTTGTCGCCAGTCACCACGTACCTCGTGATCGGGGCGCCGTTGTCGGCGGCGGCCTGCCAGGTGACCCGGGCCTCGGCGTTGCCGGCGGCGGCCCGCACGTTGCGCGGCGCGCCCGGCTTGCTGACCACCGGCTTGTTCGGCTTCTTCTTCTTCGGCTTCGGCGGGGTGACCGGCGGTGTCGTCACCGGCGGCGGGTCACCGCCGAGCACGTCGTCGGCGTACTTGTCGACGACCCGGACACCGTGCTCGCCGTCCACCACCCGGGCGGTCGACGAGCCGGGCGCGTTGATGAAAAGGTAGCCCTCGCGCACCTCGAGCTCGACCGACCCGCCGGGGCGCTGGAAGGTGATCGGCTTGCGCGGCTGGCCGGCCTCGTCGAACACGTGCACGGTGCCGCCACCGGCGTCGGCGACGTAGTAGTAGCCCTCCCAGGAGACGGCGGGCTGCAGCCCGGTCTGCGCGCCGGGCACGGTGAACGTCGCCTTGACCGCGCCCTGCGGGTCGACGCCGAGGACCCGGCGCGCGTCCGGCACGGTGACCGCGACGGTGCTGCCGTCGGTGTGCGCGGGCAGCGTGCCCGGCCCGGGCAGCGGGAGCGTGACACGGGCGGTGGCGGTGTCGCCGACCCGGGTGAGCTCGTTGGTGGTGCGGTCCAGCACGGCGACGCCGTCGTGCAGGGTGGTCAGCTGGAAGTCGTGGCTGGCGCCGCCGACCGGCTCGGTGCGCACCCGCTGCGGCTGCGCCCCGCCGCCCTGCCCGCCGGTGGCGACCGGGGCCGGGGTGATCGCGGTCACCGTGCCCTCGCCGGGCACCACGATCCACAGCCGGCCCTTGCCGTCGAAGGCGCCACCGGTGATGCCCGGCGGGAAACTGACCGGCTGGCCGATCGCCTGCAGGCTGCCCGGGTCCACCTGCTGCACCCGGCCCTGCACCGAGTCGACGACGAACGCCGAGTCGCCGTGCAGCGCCACGCTCACGCCGATGCCCGGCGACGACTGCTGGTTCCAGAACGCCTGCAGATCCGTCAGGTCCATCGAGGCGATCGCGCCGGTGTCGACGTCGCGCAGGATGACGAACCGGTCACTCTGGCTGACCTGCAACCCGTGCCCGCGGGCCTGTCCCACGTCGACCCGGGTGTCGATCTTCGCGGTGACGCCGTTGACCCGGGACACCTCGCCCTTGCCGCGGCTCCACACCCAGGACGCCGCGTCGAAGCTGGCCACCGCCTCGTCGGCGGCGCCGAGACCGAGCACGGTCAGCCCGAGGCCCGCGGCGAGAGCCAGCACCGTACCGGCCGTGACGAGATAGCCACGACTGGGTAACCGACGCTTGCGGGCCCCGGTCGGCGCGGCGTCTGTGCTGCTCACAGCAGCTGTCCCCCCGTTCGGCGAGCGTTGGCGTGTCCAGGACGCAGGCCATCATAGGTGGGTTACGGCGGGCGTCGATACCCACCGTTCACCGCTGTGGACAAGCCACGTGATCAGTTTTTGCCACGATCGGTGCACTGCTGCGGCGAGGCGGCGAACCGGTCGGTCGCGTACACCGCGACCACCGCGAAGCAGTAGTCGAGCGACGGGTTCAACCCCTCGATCCGGTTCGACGTCTGCCCCGGCCCGACCGTCTTGACCGGTTTCAACTGCTCGCCCGGATGCGCCATAGTGATCATGAAGCTCACCGTGGCGCGCGTCGGATCGCTCCAGGACACCTCGATCTCGGTGCCCCGATCGGCCAGCCGCACGTCCCCGGGAGGGGCGCCGGCGACCGTCGGCGCACCCGGCGGGGTGTCGGTCCGCTCACCGGTGCCGCCGCGGTGCGCCAGGGTGAACACCATCGCCGCGACCGCGACGATCGCGGCGAGCGTCGCGGCGATCACCGCGAACAGCGCCATGCCGCGCCGCCGGGTCCCGGCCGGTTCCGGTTCGTTCCCCTTCGGGTACGACGCGGGACCGCCCGTGCCACTGTCACGCGCCGCCGTGGTGGCCGGGTCCTGCTGCCAGACCCCGCCCTCGCCACGGTGATACACCCCGGCCGGCGCATACCCGCCCGCCTGCGCCTGGTGATGGACGCCCGCGGGGCCGGCCGGCACCTGGCGGACCCCCGGCTGCCCGGCCGGCCGGTGAGCCGCCCGCTGCGCCGCCTCGGGCTGTGGTGCCCGCTGGGGGGCGGCCCGGTGGTGGCCGAGCTGGCGTGGACCGGTCTGCTCGGGGTGGCCGGCCTGGCCGACGTCCGGCCACTGACTCCCCGTCGCGCCGGGTGACATCGGGTGAACGCCGAGCTGTCCGGCGGCCCGCTCACGGCCACCCGGCGGGGGCACGGGCCGCGCCGGCTCGTTCCCCGGGCCGGGTGCCGCCGCGCTCGCACGCTGGGTCTCCGGCTCACCGGCCCACGGACCGGCGGCCCGCGGCGGCCGGGCGGCGGCGGGCCGGCTGTGCGCGGGGGCCTCAGGCCGTCCCGCGGCGCGGCTCTCCACCAGCGGCAACACCGCTGTGTCCGGCTCCACGGCCGGGCCGCTCCCCGGACTGCCCGCCACTACCGCCGGGCTGCCCGCAGCCACGCCCGGAACGCCCGCCGCCGCCGGACCGCTCGCCGCCGCACCCGGCGCCGACCCCTCGTCGGGCGCGGCCGGGCCGCTGGCCGTCGCACCCGGCGCCGACCCCTCGTCGGGCGCGGCCGGGGCGCTGTCCGTCGCACCCGGCGCCGACCCCTCGTCGGGCGCGGCCGGGCCGCTGGCCGTCACACCCCGCGTCGACCCCTCGTCGGGCGCGGCCGGGGCGCTGGCCGTCGCCTTCCGTACCGCGCGCGAGTTGTCGACGGCGAGATCGTCTCCGCCCGGGCGTGCTGCCTCTCGGCGTCGACCGGGCGTACCGCCGGTGCCGTCGGGCTCCGGCGTGACCGGACGGTCGGGCGCCGCCGGTTGCGGTCCGGCTCGGCGGGCGGGTTCCGGTCGTACCGGGAAAATGGTTGAAGCCACCGCCTCCGCGCCTGCGGTGACCGAATCGGATCGCGCCTCCGGCGCGGCCGGAGACCGTTCCGCGGCAGCCGGCATGATCACCGGATCGGCCCGCGGGACGACCACGACCGCATCGCCGGACCGGCGGTGGTAGAGCGCCGGGGTCTCCGGCGCGCCCGGCATGGCGAACAGGCCCGGCTCGACCTCCTGGAACGGCGCGGTGGCCGGCTCGTCGCCGGCACTCGGCGCCGGGCCCCACGGCGACTGCGGCCGGAACGCCGTCCGCGCTTCCGCGGCGGCCGGTCCCGGCACGTCCGGCGTCACCGCCCTCGTGGCATCCGGCGCCGATCCGGTCGGCGCCACCTTCGACGGCCCCGGCCCGGCGGGCGGCGCTGCAGGAACGTCCGGCGTCGCCGACCACACCGCAGATGTGCCCGCCCCCGCGGGCGGCGCTGCAGGAACGTCCGGCGTCGCCGACGACACCGCAGATGTGCCCGCCCCCGCGGGCGGCGGGGCAGAGATGCCAGGCGCGGCCGGCGGCACGGTGGATACGCCAGGCGCGACTGGCGACGCTGCGGAAACCCCAGGCGCGCCGGGCGCCGCCCCGAACGACCTCGGCGCGGCCGGCGGCGCTTCCGGCGCACCCGGCGCGGGCGCCTCCGGACGGGTCAGTGTCTGTGCTGGATCGGTCAGCGGAGGCGGTCCGAACTGGCCGGCCGGCGAAGGCGGCAGCACGAAGCCGTCCGGCGGCTGTGCGGGCGGAAAGGCCGCCGGCCCCGGGGACACCCGCGACTCGCCGTCCGGTTCCGGCGTCCTCTGCGCCGCAGCCGCGGGATCGGGGTGGATCGCCGACGCGGCCTCGGCCGGCCGCGGCGCGTCAGTTGACGGCGGCTGGTCCGAGGGCCAGATCGGAGCCGGGTACGCCCGGAACGACGGTTCGCTCTCGTCCGCCGGCCACACCGGGGCGGGGTACTCCCGGAACGGCTGCTCCGACGGCCAGACGGGGGGCGGGTACTCATGGAGATCCGCGGACGGCGGCATCGGCACGGACCGCTGCCCCGCCTGCTGCGGCGAAGCCGGATCGGCCGCCTGCGGCTGACCACCCCATCCCGGAGCCCTCTGCGCCGGAATCGCCGCGGCTCCTCGCCGCGGAATCGCCGTCGGCTGCGGGCCAGGCGGCAGCCCCGTGTCCTGCTGGCCCGGCGGCGTCCCCACCGGCTGCCCACCCGGCGGCATCGGCCCGGACTGCCGGTGAGCCGGCGTGTGCGCCGGCCCGGAGTCCCACGGACCGTTCTGCTGCTGCGGCGCCGCCGGCCGGGCCGACGCCGCCCGGGAGTCACCCGGCTGCTGCGGCGGGGCGGGCGGGCTGACCAATCGGCCCGGCGGCGTCATCGGAGTGTCCGGCGGCATCTGCCGGGCCGGGCCGACGCGCGCTGCGCCCGCCGGGTTCTGCGCGAGATAGGCCTGTGCCTGGGCCACCGCCCAGTGCCCCGGCCCGAGGACCGCGGGCCCGTGCTGGGCGACCCGCCCGAACGCCTTCCGCGCCTCGTGCCGGTTGCCCAACTCCTGGGCGACGACCCCGAGATCGTAGGAGATCTGCAGCATGACCGGCTGGTCATCGCCGAGGCGGAACTGCCCCGCCGCGTACGCCGTCTCCAGCACCCGTCGCGCCGCCGCCGGATCGCCCAGCCGATGGCGCGCCGAAGCCAGCTCCCGGTGCGCCCGCAGCACCTCGGGATCGTCCTGGCCGAGGCTCGCCCGGCCGAACTCGACGGCACGTTCCAGGACCTCGGCCGCCCCGGCAAGGTCGCCCCCAGCCGCCAGTGAGCGTGCCTGTTCCAGGGCCGGAGTCAACGGGGAGGGGTGGGACACCCCGCCATGCTGCCCGGTACTCCCCCGAGAAACCAGGCCGGATCCCGCTCCGTCCCCATATGCGACTGCTTGTCCAGCCTCCGACCCCTGCTGCAAGCCGCTCCGGGGACCGTGTACTGTTCTCACCTGTGCGGCCGACGAGGCAGCCGAAACCCAGGTGGAAGCCGGGGCGAGGATGCCGCTAGGCTGTACGACATCAGGTCCGGGTGGCGGAATGGCAGACGCGCTAGCTTGAGGTGCTAGTGCCCGCAAGGGCATGGGGGTTCAAGTCCCCCTCCGGACACGCAAACGACGCACTCATGCTGCAATGAGTGTTCATGCGGCACACGGCAGCCAGTCAGCTGGACACTGTGCCGCGGCAAGACATAGAAGTAAGGCCTCACCAATCGGTGAGGCCTTACTTCGTTAAGGGCAAATAGCCGTTGGTCAGCGGTAACTCCACTCGCGCGATTGCGATCACGCAAGCTGACGAGATCCCTGCGCATCCCTCATCAGATCCTCAGCTCGCGAGTTCAGTGCCCGTCGCGAACATCGCCGTCATCGGATCGGCTATCGCAGGGGGATGCGGCTGACCGGTGAGAGCGGCGACTGCTTGAGCGATCTCCTGCAGCGTGGCATTGACATAGGTCGCTGTGGCGCCACCCTCACCGGCGCTGGTGGCATGACCGGCGAATGCTCTTGCGACGGCCTGGGAGAGGTTGCGTTCGACCCAGGTGAGAGTGGAGTGGCGCAGCCAGTGAGGTGGGTCCGGCCGACGGACGAAGGTCATGGGTCTCGCGGTAGCTCAGCCGCTGCCGAGGGCTTCGGTCGGTAGGAGCACCGCGGCGCGCATGGAGGGGTAGACGCCCGCGGCCATGCCGACGAGTAGGGCGCCGGCGAGCCCGGCGCGGGTCACGGACAGCGGAACGACGACCGGCCACTGATGCCAGGCTGCCCAGACCGCCGTGGCGCAGGCGCCGAGCAGCGATCCGGTGACGCCGCCCAGCAACGCGAGCATCACCGACTCGATCATGAACTGTCCCCAGATCGGCCCTTGGTCGCTCCGACCGCGCGGCGTAACCCGATCTCGGCGCGGCGTTCCAGGACGGAGACGACCATGGTGTTGGCCACGCCGATCCCCCCGACGAGCAGGGCCACTGCGGCGAGGGCGAGGAACAGCGCCGAGAACGCGTTCTCGGTGGCCCGCCTGGCGAGCAGCGCCTCCGAGGGGCGGCTGACCACGACGTCGGCGGGCTGTACCGGGTTCACCGTCTCCGGCAGTACGGCGCGGACGTCCTCGATCGCGGGTTCGGCCGTCTGGATGTAGAGGACTGTGGGGTTGCCGTCGAAGGCCAGTTCGGAGCGGGCGGCCGGCCGGCCGACGAACACCGACCGGTCGAGTTCGGGCAGCAGGGGTAGCTCGACGGTGAAGTCTCGGCTGATGCGGCGCGGCTCCCGCAGCGGATCACGGGAGATCTGACAACTTCCTCAAGATCGTGGTCCGGCTCATTCATACCGCAGATCCTCGGTACGGGTCAGTCGGCGTACCCCGGGCGGCAGGCCGCCCGCCGATCAGGGTCCTGGTCGCTCAAGGCGATCGATGACCTGGTCACGGGCTGTCCGGTGGTGCGGTCGTGCAAGCTGGCGGTGGTCATGGCGAGGAGGCGTTGGGCGCCGATGCCTTCGGTGCTGCGGCCGCCGTGGAGTTCGAGGTCGAGTTGGCCTTTGAGGTGTCATTGACCGACTCGATCAACTGGCGTACGGGTTCGGGTGAATGTTCGCCGGGTCGCGGGGTGCGGTTGCGGCAGGACGGCCGGATCTGCCGGGCTCCGCGCTCGGCGAGCCAGCGATCGGGTTCGGCGGAGACGTAGCCCTCATCGGCGACGATCAGTTGGCCAGGACGGGTCGCAAGCAGGCCGGGGTCTTCTTCGGATACGGCGGCCAGGACCTGACGTTCGTCGGCTTTCGCATGGACCAGGGCCCAGACGATCGGCAGCCGGAACGATCCAGGTGCGGCCAGGCCCAGAAGAACCGGGAATGTGACGAGTAGTAGCCCGTGGACGGCTCAGCCGGCCCGACGAGGGGATGACCGAAGGCAGGTGCTCCGAGTCTTGGAGCATACGAGCGTAGGCTTTCAGGGATGCGGATCGGCGAGCTGTCCAAGCGCACGGGCGTGAGTCCGCGCTCCCTGCGGTACTACGAGGAGCAGGGCCTGCTGACCAGCGCACGCTCCGATGCCGGGCAGCGCCACTATTCCGATGCCGAGGTCGAGCGGGTGTCGCTGATCCGGCAGCTGTTCGCCGCGGGTATGTCCAGCCGCGTGATCGCGTCGGTGCTGCCGTGTGTCGAGACCCCGAGTGACCCGGGCGTCACCGAGTCGGCGTTCGTGACGATGACGCGCGAGCGCGACCGGATCGACGCCGACATCGCCGACCTGATCGAGACCCGGGACGCACTCGACGTACTGATCAGGATCAACCGCCGGCACTGGGCGGAGCTGTCTACCGCCCGCAAACCGATGACACCGGCGGCCTGATGCTGTGACCCGCGCCTCCGCCGGTTGCCCCTTACATCGATGTCAGCGGTGAGGATGGCCGCAGAGCCCGGAACCACCGGGCCGGTCACACCGGAGGTAACGAATCATGGGACAGGCGTGGGGTTTCGGCAGGTATGGCGGGCCCGAGGTGCAGGAGTTCTTCGATCGCCCCGAGCCAGTCCCCGGTCGCGGCGAGGTGCTGATCCGGGTCGATGTCGCCGGCGTGAATCCCCTCGACCACATGGTGCGCTCGGGTCTGGTACCAGGACTCGACGGCGGGCGTCCGTTTCCCCGTGTCCTCGGCATGGAGGCAGCGGGAACCGTTCTCGCCCTGGGCGAGGGCGTCGACGGGCTCGAGGTGGGTGACGCGGTGTTCGGCTTCGCACTCACCGGTGGCGGCACCTATGCCGAGACGACGGTGCTGTCCGCACCGAACACGGCTCGCATCCCGGTGGGCCTGTCCGCGACCGTGGCGGCAACGCTGCCAGTGGCCGGGACGACCGCGGTGGACGCGCTCGACCAACTCGGCTTCCCGGCCGGTGCTACGGTCCTGGTCAACGGCGTCGGAGGTGGGGTCGGCCTTCTCGTCGCCCGGCTGGCCGTCGAGCGCGAGCTGCGGGTGATCGGCATCGGGAGTACCGCCAAGCGCGAGCCCGCCGAGGCCATCGGGGTACGGTTCATCGACTACACCGCCGGGGATGTCGTCGCTGCGGCACGCGAGCTGGTTCCGGACGGCTTCGACGGGATCGTCGACCTGGTCGGAGGCACCTCGCTGCGGACGGTCGCTCCCCTGGCCAAGGATTCCCACAACGTCATCGCCGTGGGTGACATGTCTGTGCCCGAGATCGGTGGGCGTTTCGTCGCGCGTCGTCTCGACCGCGAGAACCTGGAGCGGGCCGCACGGCTGGCCCTCGACGGAGTCCTCCCACCCGTGATCACTGCGGTCCATCCACTCGCCGACGCTCCGGCCGCCCTCGCCACCGTCGAGAACGGTCATACTTCGGGCAAGGTTGTCATCAAGGTGGCATGAGACGCGTCCGCCGACGCCGGAAACCACGGGTGCGGCCTGACGAGAGTCCGTGGTCACCAACCGCCGCGGCCGGGGCGGGTCCCAGACTCACGCCGGGGGAAATCGTGAGCAGACAGCAAGACCCGAATTTCCGCTCGAACGGGACCACGACTCGGGTCTGTCACGGTAGGCGTGACAGAGCCGGTGGTGGCTCTGGCTCACTCTCGGTGGACTCATCACGCGGGGTGACGGTCGGCCGGGGCAGATCACGCGTTGTCCGCGGCAGATGCGGATGTCGCTAAGCGACCTCGGGCAGGGCGGCCGCGGTCCGGCAGAAGCGGGTCCGGGCCGGCATCGGCGACGACGTACGGCACCGGGAGAAGTGGCGCCCGGCGTCGAACATGATCGACGGAATGACCGAGCAGTGGAGCCCGGCAAAGCCGCCAGCGGTCTCGGGCTGCGGCTACGGCGACTGCTCCAACGGGGGCCTGGTAGCGCTCGCTGTCGCCCGCGTCATGCGGTTGAGGCGGGCGACCCCGCGGCGGCAGGGGCGGGCCTGTGCTCGCGGAGCATGGCCAGCAGCCCGGGGAAGCGTTGTTCCACCTCGTCGTACCGGAGCGTGACCAGCCGGCGGATGCCGTCGACGCGGGTACGGATCAGGCCGGCATCGCGCAGCACCTTCATGTGGTGCGACAGGGTGGACTTGCCGATGGTGACGCCGGTGTTCCTGAGGACGTCGCTGCCACAGGTCCAGTCCCCGGCGGCGTCGAGCGCCCGCACGAAGGTGAGCCGTACCGGGTCGGCGAGCGCGCTGAGCACCACGTCGATCGTCACGGTCTGGAGGGCGGGTTCGATCACCTCGGTCACAAGAGGAAGCGTAGCCAATGCTTGCGGGAGGTTCGATCCACGCCGTACCGTTCGATGTGGATCAAACCGAACGACGCAGATCGAACATTGGACGGATCATGAAGGCGATCATCTACCGTGACAACGGCGGCCCCGACGTTCTCCAACTCGTCGAGCGTGACCGGCCCGCGCCGGGTCCCGGCGAGGTCCGCGTCCGGGTCGCCGTGTCCGGCGTCAACCCGACCGACTGGCAGGCCCGCTCCGGCGTCGCCCACCGCAAGCTCTTCCGTGAGATCACCCCGCACCTCGACGGCGCCGGAGTGATCGACGCCGTCGGTGAGGGCGTCGACCCAGGCCGGGTCGGGCAACGGGTGTGGCTGTTCATGGCCGCCGCCGGGCGGCCCACAGGCACCGCCGCCGAGTTCACCGTCGTGCCCGCCGACCATGCCGTGCCACTGCCCGACGAGGCCGGCTTCGACGCCGGCGCCTCGCTCGGCGTACCCGCGCTCACCGCACACCGCGCACTGACCGTCGCCGAGGACGGGCCGCGCCGCCTGTACCCCGGCGCACTCGACGGCAAGATCGTGCTCGCCGTCGGCGGGGCCGGCGCGGTCGGGCACGCGGTCATCCAGCTCGCCCGATGGGCCGCCGCCACCGTGATCAGCACGGTCAGCAGCCCGGAGAAGGCGAAGCTGGCCACCGCGGCCGGCGCCCACCATGTGATCAATTATCGCGAGGGCGACCCAGCCGCCGCCATCCGTGCCATCGCCCCGGACGGCGTCGACATCGTCGCCGAGGTGGCGCTAGGCGCGAACCTCGCACTGGACCTGGCCGTGCTGCGCACGCGCGGCACGATCGCGACTTACGCCAACGAGGGCGGACGAACGGTCGAGCTGAACGTGGGGCAGAACATGGTGCTGAACACACGCTTGCAGTTCCTGGTGCTCTACACGGCGGGCCCGCAAGCGCGCGCCATCGCGGTCGAGGACGTCGCCGCAGCGGTCCGCGACGGCGCCCTGCCGGTCGGCGAAAAGCACGGCCTGCCACTGGTCCGCTTCCCGCTGCACCGCACCGCCGACGCTCACCGGGCAGTGGAGACCGGCACGATCGGCAAGGTACTGGTGGACGTCACGCCCTGAAGTTCAGTCAGCAGGCGCACCTCTGCCTCGCCGGTCCGGCGCTGGTGGTGCTTGCCAGCCCGGAGGGGGTCCGCCGGCCCGGGCAGGCGTTGCGGCAGGCAGCGGATGCGCTGCGCCGCTACCGCGAGCAGCGCGACCACGACCGGCAGCGGGCAGCCGGGGTCGTGCGTTACGCCGACGAGCTCGCCGCCGCGGCCGGGCATGCGGCGACGACCGCGCAGCGCTGGCACGAGCATCGGCAGCAGGCGCAGCAGAGTCTCGACGCCACCTGGGCGGCGTGGCAGGACGCCGACATGCGCCTGGCCCGCGCCCGGGCCGCCGCCGCGTTCCCGGTGCCGCAGGTCACGGCCGGGCCGGCGCAGGACATCGACCGGGAACGCGTGCTGCGCCGCACGGTGCCGGCCGCCGCCCGACGCGGCGAACTACCTATCGCCGCGGTGGCCGACGCCCTCGCCGGCCGTAACGGCTGGAACCCGCGCCTGCACCCGGCCGAACAGGAGCTACACGTGCGCCGCGCGGCCGCCGCGTACCTGGCCCGGCGCTACCGGGCCGGGTTCTCCCGGCGTCGCTGACACCATGCCCGTACCTGCCCATACCGGAGTATGAGCGGGTACGGGCAGGTACACCAGATCACTCGGTGCGGTGCTGCTCGCCGTCGGCGCCCCGATGCGCCAGCTCGGCGCGTTCGGCGCGCTGGCGTTCGGCGCGCTGGCGTTCGGCGCGCTGGCGTTCGGCGCGCTGGCGTTCGGCGGCCGCGGTGGCTTCGGCGGCGGCCGCGGCGGTCGGGCGCGCTCCAGGGACGCGCGCAGGTTGGTGATCTCGGCGGTCAGCCGCTGGGCGTCGGCGCCGGTGGTGGCGGCGCACCGGGCTGCCTCGGCCGGCTCCTACGGGCGGGCGGCGAGCACGTCGGCCGCCATGACGATCAGCTCCTGCACCGCCGCCCCCGGGTCGTCCGGGGCCGCACCGATCGGCTCGGGCCACCGGCAGCGCTCCAGCAGCAACTCCACCACGCCGGCCTGGTTGACGATGTCGTCGGCGTCGATCGCCCCGGGCAGGATGCGGACCTCGACGGTGTCCCGCACCGGGGTGTCGCTGAACAACTGGGTCAGGTTGACGTCGAAGTACTTGGTGAGGCCCCCGGCGTCGGCTGCCTCCCGCAGGTCGGCCCAGGTGGGCGTGCCCTCGACCGCGCGCACCAGTTCCGCCGGCAGGGGCGCCAGCCGCAGGCACGCCGGGTTCGTGCCCAGCAGCTGCCGTAGCGGCTCGCGCCAGTGTGCGAACAGGCGCACGACGTTGGCCGCGGCGTGCGCCTCGCGGAACGGGCCGCCGTCGAGGTGCAGGTGCACGGCGGCCTCGTGCGGCACGGTGAAGCCCAGCTCGCGCGCCGGGGCCAGGAGACGTTCCAGTTCGGCGTGGTGGTCGGCCGTCAGGGGCGCGGTGACGACCTCGCATCCCCGCTCCCGTTCCCCGCCCTGCGGTGCCGCCAGGGCGATGGTG
Organism: Actinoplanes teichomyceticus ATCC 31121; assembly: GCF_003711105.1. NCBI lineage: Bacteria > Bacillati > Actinomycetota > Actinomycetes > Micromonosporales > Micromonosporaceae > Actinoplanes > Actinoplanes teichomyceticus. Next base: position 2,307,454 of record NZ_CP023865.1, on the reverse strand, counting down.
ACGCCGCTCGGGTCGTCCAGCCGGTACACGTCGTCGAGCTGCTGGGCGGTGGTCCGCCAGAGGCGCGCCGCCTCGTCCAGCGCCGTCGCCGCGTCGGCGCCCGGGTCGCTGTGCAGGGCGAGCAGCCGCAGCAGGCGGGCGTCGTCGCCGAGGATGCGGAACCAGCCCGGCGGCGCCGGTCGGCGTGGATCCAGGTCGGCCAGCAGCGTGATGTCGTCGACCAGCGTGCACAGCAGCTCGCCGTCGGCCCGGCGCACCTCGAAACCCTGGCTGAGGCGCAGGAACCGGCCCAGGCCCGGCACCAGGGACGGCTCGCTGTCGTGGTGCCACACCGGCCGGACGGTGCCGCCGGAGCGGGACGCGATCTCGTCGGCCAATGTGCGCCGGCTGCTGCCCCGGGGGGCGAGCAGTTCGATCTCGAAGCCGATCCGGCCGCGCAGCGTCGCCGTCACCCTTGCACCTCGCAAAGCTCGTTGGTCACGATCACTAGACGGTCACCGGAAGCCGGTGGTCACCGGGCATCGGGCGGGAGAGATCTCCGGCACCGGCACGGGCGAAGAGCCGCTCGACCGTACGCGCGAAGCGCCGCGGATCACCGGTGCACCGCAGGTCCACCGTAGCCAGCAGGTCGCGGGACGCCGGGCGCGGCCCGTACGCGACCTCACGACCGACGGCGGCGGCGGTCGCCGCGGCGGTCCCGGGGCCGGCGGTGACCAGGGGAACCGCGTCGCCCACGGCGGCCCGGATCGCCGGGGCCAGGAACGGGAAGTGCGTACAGCCGAGGATGAGGGCGCCCACGCCGGCCTCGACGATCGGGGCCACCCGGCGGCGGACGACCGCGCCGGCCAGGGCGCCGGTCGTCGTTCCCCGCTCGACCAGGGTGACGAGTTCGGGGCCGGCGACGCCGACCACCGTGGCGCCGGCGACCGCGGACAGGGCGCGCGGATAGACGCCGGCGGCGATCGTGGCGGCGGTGCCGAGGACGCCGATCGGCCGGCCCACGGCGCCGGCGGCGGCGAGGCGGTCGATCGCCGCCCGCGCGGTCGGCGCCACCACGTCGACGACCGGCACCGGGTAGCGGCTCCGGGCGACCGCCAGTCCCGCCGCGGCGGCGGTGTTGCAGGCCACGACGAGCACGTCCGCCCCGGCCTCGACCAGCCGGTCCAGACCGGCGAGCACCAGCTCGACGACCTGGTCCGGCGGCTTGTTCCCGTACGGGGCGTGCGCCGTGTCGGCGAGGTAGACGATCCGGGCGTCGGGCAACGCCTGCCGCAGGTCGGCGGTCACGGTGAGACCGCCGACGCCGGAGTCGAACACCCCGATCGTCAGCGTCCGGGGGCCGCGTGGCGCGCCGTCGGCACGGCGCACCACACGGGCCGGGATCCGGTCGCTCAGGGCCGGATCGGCAGGGTCTGCCCGGCCAGCAGCTTGGCGCCCGCCTTCACCTTGGCGTCGTACGGCGACGTGGTCTTCCACAGCTTGGCCAGCTTGACCGCGTCGTCGTAGTCGTAGCCGGCGGCGAAGAACGCGTTGACCTGCTTGTCCTCCTCCGGCTCGGCGGGGGGCGTCGCCGGCTTGATCGGCAGGGTCTGCCCGGCCAGCAGCTTGGCTCCGGCCTTCACCTTCGCCTGGCCCGGGTCGGCCAGCTTCCACAGCTTGGCCAGCTTGACCGCCTCGTCCCAGCCGTACCCGGCGGCGAAGTAGGCGTCCAGCCGGGCCTGCTCCTGCTTCTCGGCCGACGGCGCGATGGGCAGCTTCTTGCCGGCGAGCAGCCGCTTTCCGGCCTCGACCTTGGCGTCGTACGGCGTCTTGGTCTTCCACAGCTTGGCCAGCTTGACCGCGTCGTCGTAGTCGTAGCCGGCCCCGAAGAACGCGTTGACCTGCTTGTCGGCCTGCGCCTCGCTGTTCGCGTGCGGCTTGATCGGCAGGGTCTGCCCGGCCAGCAGCTTGGCTCCGGCCTTCACCTTCGCCTGGCCCGGGTCGGCCAGCTTCCACAGCTTGGCCAGCTTCACCGCGTCGTCCCAGCCGTACCCGGCGTCGAAGAACGCCGCCCGCTGCGCGTCGTGCTCGGAGTCGGTCGGGGCGGACCCCGGCGGGATCGGCAGCGTCTGGCCGGCGAGCAGCCGACGGCCGGCCTCGGCCTTGGTGGCGCTGAGGTCGGTGATGTTCCACAGCTTGGCGAGCTTCTCGGCCTCGTCCAGCCCGTAGCCGGCGGCGAAGTAGGCGTTGCGCGCCTGCTCCTCACTCACCGACGCGGAGGGGGACGGGGCGGCCTTGTCCTTGGCCGATGCGGTGGCGGCCACCTGGTTGACGTGCGCCGGCTTGGAGACCTCGGACGCGAAGGCCGCCGGCACGCCGACGAGACCGACGAGCAGACCGGCCCCGACGGCGACGCCGCCGGCGACCTGCACACCGCGGCGACGCCGCTTCGGCGTACGGGAGAGCTCCTCGACCGCGGCGTAGACAGCGGCCGGGTCCGGAGTCCTGTTCTCGTTCAGTCCGAACGACTGCTGCCGGTCGTCGTTCTCACGCATGCTTCTCGCCCATCTGTTGATCGGTGTTGACGTCTAGTGAGACGCCGGCCATCACCCGATCTGTTGCCTCGAGGGCGAAAGTTTCCCGTACGGTCATCCGGCGCCACCCTTCGTCCCACACCAGGGCGAGGTTGCGTCGAGTCGAAGTGGTGGATGGACCGGACCTCTCGGGATAGGAGAGACGGCCATCGCAGATCCTTGGCGGCCAGGTGTGCCGGCAACGTCGGACCTTGCAACTGCCGGAGTTCTGTAGTCGTACCGACTGACTACCGGGATCCCGGTCAGCAGCTGCTTCCGCGGGCCCGCGACTGGGGGTCGCCCGTCGACGGGCCGAGTCGGCATACCGACGGCATCCCCGACGTCTGGGACGACGACCCCGTCCGGCGCTGACCGCCGGCATGGCCTTCCCGCCCGGTGCGGGACAGGCGTACGGTGAGCGACAGGTGTGCCGGGAAGTCTGGTCGGCGGTCATAGATCCACGCCTCGACCCGGAAGGCCTCCTGCGATGACCGATCCCGCGCTGCGCACTGTCGACCTCACGAAACGGTACGGTCGCCTGACCGCCCTCGACACCCTGAATTTGGACGTCGTCCCGGGTGAGGTGTTCGGGTTCCTCGGACCCAACGGTGCCGGCAAGTCCACCACCATCCGCCTGCTGCTCGGCCTCGCCCGCCCCACCGCCGGGCGGGCCGAGGTGTTCGGCGGCGACGCCCTCGACGTGGCCCGCGCTCACCGGCACCTGGCCTACGTGCCCGCCGATGTGGCGTTGTGGCCGCAACTGACCGGCGCCGAGATCCTGCACCTGCAGGCCCGCACCAGCCCGGGCACCGATGTGGCGTACCGCGACGAGCTCGTCGAACGGTTCGCCCTCGACCCGTCGAAACCGGCCCGCACCTACTCCACGGGCAACCGGCAGAAGATCGCCCTGATCGCCGCGTTCGCCACCCGGGCCCCGCTGCTGGTGCTCGACGAGCCGACCAGCGGCCTGGATCCGCTGATGGAACGCGAGTTCCGCACCGCGGTCCGCCACGCCCGCGACCGCGGGCAGACCGTGTTCCTGAGTTCGCATCAGCTCGCCGAGGTCGAAGCCGTCTGCGACCGGGTCGCCATCCTGCGCGCCGGCCGGCTCGCCGACGTCTCCACGATCAGTGACCTGCGCGGCCTGCACCGGGCCGAAGTAACGGTCAGCTACACCGGCACCGCACCGGATCTGAACGCGATTCCCGGTGTCGAGGCGATCGAGCCGGCCGGCGAACAACGCCTGCGGTTCACCCTGACCGGCGAGCCCGCCCCCGCGCTGCGGGCCCTCGCCGCGGCGGAGGTCACCGGCCTGAGCATGCGGGAACCCAGCCTGGAGGAGATCTTCCTGGACTACTACGGGACGGAGACGGTCCGATGAGCCTCGGCACCCTTTCCGCCCCCGCCGACTTGCGGGTGACATCGGCTCCTGCGCCGGGCCGTGCTGTCACGTGGCTGGCCGTCCGCCAGATCCGGCGTGGCGCTCTCATCGTCGTCGGGCTGGCCGCGGGGATGACCGCGCTGGTCGCCGCCACCTACGCGCAGGTGATGGCCGACCCCGCGGCGGCCGGAAGTCTGCAGGCCCTGGCCGGAAACCCGGCGATCCGGACCCTGTTCGGCGCCCCGATCGGCCTCGACACCGCCGGTGGATTCACCGTCTGGCGGGTCGGCACCGTCATCGCGGTCCTGCTCGGCACCTGGTCGATCCTGGCGACCACCCGGATCACCCGCGGTGAGGAGGACGCCGGCCGCTGGGACCTGCTGCTGTCCAGCCGCCTACCAGCCCCGGCCGTACTGCTGCGCCACCTGATCCCCGTGATGGTGGTCGCGGCCGCCACCGCGACCACCATCATGGCCGTTCTGCTGCTGGCCGGCACCGAACCGGCAGGCGCGCTGCTGCACGGCACCGGAACCGGCCTGCTCGGGATGTTCTTCGCCGCGGTAGCCGCACTGGCCGTCCAACTCTTTCCAGCCCGTTCCCCCGCGACCGGGACGGCAGTGGCGGTACTGGGCGTCAGCCTGCTGGTCCGCATGATCGGTGACGGGGTCACCGCACTCGGTTGGCTGCTCTGGCTGTCGCCGTTCGGGCTGCTGTCACACACCGGGCCCTACGTCCACAACCGCGTCCCACCGCTGCTGTTGCTGGCCGCCGCGACCGCGCTGCTCACAGTGTTGGCCCTGGGCGTCGCCCGCCGTCGCGACGTTCGCGACGGTCTCATCCCCGCGGCAGCCGGGCGACGTCCACGCACGCTGCTATTGGCCAGTGCGGCAACGTTCGCGGTACGCCGGGTGCTGCGGCCGCTGGCCGGGTGGATGCTCGGTATCGGCGCCTACTACCTGCTGATCGGGCTGACCACGGTGTCGGTCACCGACTTCCTGCGCGACAACCCGGCCATGGCCGGCGAGGCGTCACAGGCCGGCTTCGAAGAGTTGGGCAGCACAGCCGGGTTCGCCGCGACGCTGTTCGCGATCCTCGCCATGCCCGCCGGGGGCTTCGTCACCGTCCGGATGACCGCGTTCCTGGCGGCCGAGTCCGACCGGAGGCTCACGTTGCTTGCGAGTCAGCCGATCACCCGGCTCCGGCTGATCGGCGCCGAGATCACCGTCATCGCCGCAGCCGCAGCGGTCCTGATCACCGGAGCCGGCCTGGCGACCTGGCTCGGTGTCACCGCCATCGGTGGCGAGCTAGCCGTAACCGACGCCCTACGCGGCACGTGGAACGTGCTGCCGATCGTGCTGCTCAGCCTCGGCGCGGCGGTGTTCGCGGTCGGCTGGGCGCCACGCTGGACCGGGCTTGTCGGCGGCCTTCCCACCATCGGTGGGTTCCTGCTGCTGGTCACCGCCGAGAGCATCGCAGCACCGGACTGGGTTCGCGACCTCTCACCATTCGCTCACCTGGCACCCGTGCCGCTCACCGAGGCCAGCCTGGCGACTTCGGCCGTCATGCTAGCGCTCGCCACGCTCCTGACCTTGCTGGGCATCGCCGCCTACCGCCGCCGCGATTTGCTGTCCTAACGCAGGTCAGTGACGTGGCGGCAGGAGTTCCGGCCGTACCTCATCGCCGACGGTGAGCAGCGGCGATGTCGTCAATACACCGACATGTGAGTGCTGGGGCCGAGGAAGCGCAGGTGGTCGTCGATCATCTGCTCGAAGGCGGGCGCGCCGCCTGGGTGCCCGCCTCGCCTCGCCGCCAGGCGAGGCTGTGGCGTGCGATCAGAGTGTGGGGGTGCTCAGCACCCAGAATTCGCTCACAATCCTCGAGCAGCTGTTCGGCGGCGGTCGCAGCGCCGGGATGTCCGGTCCGGCTCCGCCACCAGCCACTGCTGTGGCGGGCGTCCAGGGTGTAGGGGTGCTCGGGACCCAGGATCGGCAAACAATCCTCAAGAAGCTGCTCGGAGGCGGCGATCGCACCACCGGGATCCCCGGCCTCGCCCCTCCACCAGGCAAGGCGGTAGCGGGCGCTCAGCGTGTGGGAGTGCTCGGGACCGAGCTGCTCATGGGCGGTGGCGTGCAGGTCGGCGAAGTAGTCGCGGGCGGCGGTGACGTACCCGGCCTCGCCGAGGCTGCTACCGGCGCGGAACAGGACGGGGTGGGCGCCGGCGGCGGTGGTCCACAGGAGGCGGCCGGTGTTCCGGTGCAGGATGCCGGGCGATCTCCGGACCGGTCATCGGAGGAAGCGGCGCCACCAGCGTGGGGCGTGCTCCCGTGCGTACCGTGGCGGTCGGTTGACCTCGTCGCTGTCGGCGCTGGTTCGCTGGCCCGGGTCGACCTCTCGCGCCTCCAGCCGCGGGTGGACGAGCAGGGAGTCGATGCAGGCGCGGCTGCAGCCCAGGTAGGTACTGTTCTGATCCGCGTCGGTGACCACGCACCAGCTGCGGTCGTCGGGCCACCACATGTTCGGCAGCCGCGCGTACGACGGCCGTCGATGGCCTCCCGCGGGCTGGTCCAGCCGGGTGGTGGCGGCGTCCAGAGGGCCGGTGAGCAGCAGCATCGGCCGGTCCGGCACGCCGACGTGGGGCACCCCGTCGCGCGGCAGCACCAACGTCTGGTGCCCCGCCCAGACGGCGAACCAGCAACGGTGCGGCGTGCGGGTGTACGCCCGGAGCACGTCGACCAGCAGCAGCGCCGTCGTCTTGGGGAGAACGCCCGGCCACGGCGCGGTGGTCCACAGCGTGCCGTCCCGCCCGTCCCGCGGCTCCCAGAGATCCTCCGGTTCGCGCCACCGCCCGTCCGCTCCGATCCAGGTGCCCGCGATCGCCTCCCACTGCATCCCGGGATGCGCATGACGGCCGTTGGCAGCCGCGACGGTGTCCCAGCGCACCGGCTTCTCGCCGGTCGGGCCCTCGACCCACGCGGGGTGGAACACCCGGGCATAGGCGGCGAACCCCGCGGGCACCAGTGCTCCCACCTCGCCGCGCCGTCGGTCGCGCACGCCCTCGACGACCCAGGCCGCAGGACTGACCTCGGTGACCAACTCCAACCTGCCGACCCGGTACGGCTGCGCCATCTCACCAGTGTCCCGGCTGCCCGCAAGCCTCGGCGGATCGCCGTGGCGGCCGACGCGAACGCTCGGGCGGCTCGCCGGCGGCGTGGCCGGCGAAGCACTCGACGAGGGGCCGAGTGGGTCGCACCGGCCGTGAGGGAACAGGCGACCGCTTTCCGGATCCGGCATGACGAGGTAGCTCCAGGCCAGCTCCGGCTCCCGCAGAAGAACCGTGGTCGCCGTCGAGCAGAGGAGGTCACCGGCGAAGCCCGGCTCGGGTGCGGCGCCGCCGGAGTTGACGAACCGCTGCACCGCGAGGCGTGACCCGTTCTCGTGGGCGTGCGCCCAGATCGCGGCCAGGAGAGGATCGGCCGCGTTCTCCTGTTCGCCGGGTTCGGTGAGCCGGAGCCACGCCACGAAAGCCACCGGCTTCCCGTCGCCCGGCCGGCGGCACACCCGGAAAGCGTGCGGCCGGCGGTCGAGCCAGAAGCCGACCACGTCCCGCTCCCCCTACCTGCCGGCCATGGCCAAAACCTCCTCGCGGTCGCCGTCGCGCGGCGCGCCCTGCTCGACCTCGCCCCCGTCCGTGCCAGGTCGTGAATCGCGCCATCGTGTCGCTGTACCGATGCAGGTAGTTCAACGCCTGAACAGCGGGTGTCACGTCCGGCCCGGTCGCGTTGAGGGCCCGGTCGGCGAAGTGATTCCACAGCGTCCATGGACATGGACGGCCGCCGGAAAGGGGTGGTTCGCGATCCGGCGCCGCCACCGTAGGCGGGTCCGCGCCAGCGTCGCTTCAAGTTCGAAGCAAAGCGCGCCGCAGGTGACTGCACCCCACATACTCAGAATTCGAAACAAGTATGGTAGGTACATGGCATCGGATCACTCCGCGAGCAGCGCCCCCGGCGTCCCCTCGCTCCCACCACAGCAGTTGGCGACCTACTTCGCCCTCATGGAGTCGGTCAGCCTGCTGCAACACCAGGTCGACCAGCACCTGCGCAAGGAAGGCGCGATCAGCTACGTGCAGTTCCAGCTGCTGGCCCGTCTCGCCGATGCCGGCGGACCGCTCACCATGACCCAGCTGGCCGACGGCGTCGTCTACAGCCGTAGCGGGCTCACCTACCAGGCCGGACTACTCGAGAAGGCCGGCCTCATCACTCGCGACACCTACCCCGACGACGAACGCGCCACCCTCGTCACCCTCACCGACGACGGCGCCGCCCTCTTCCGTCGTGTGCTGCCCGGCCACATCGACGCCGTCCGCCGCCTCCTGTTCGCCTCCCTCAACGATCAGGACGTCCAGCAACTCGGCGACATCATGACCCGCATCCGCGACCAGATGCGCGCCCATCCGCCCCGATCGGCCGCACCGCGCAAGCGGCGAACCGGTCGCAAAGCCTCGCCGCCGGCGGCAGCCGGGACGGACTGACCGGCGCAGCGGACGAGCATCCGGGACCGGCTCTCGTGCGGCGGCGCCTATACCCAGCGGCATAGATGAAAGCCTCACTCAAGCGGGATCCGGTGCCTGTCACCGGCTGCCAGACTCGACAACATGAAGAACGACACGACCCACCGCGGGTGGGTGGCCTACCTGGCGGTTCCGTTCGTTGTGCACCTGGTGCTCAGCGCCCTCGCCCGGACCGACCAGTTCGCCGGCGGTCCGCTGCAACACTTCTTCGTACGCGTGGGCATCGCCGTCATCGTCACAGCGGTCATCGCCGCGGTCGCGTCCGCGATTCGCGCCCGTACCCGATGACGACCGGATCGCGCATTCGATCAGAACCCCGCCGGCGTCGGCGCGCCGGAGCCGCGAAGGAACACGCAACCGGCTGGGGCGGCAGGCATGACGGCGGTGGCCGCATCGATCTCGCGGCCCTCCCGAGCCAGCGCCTGATGCACACCAGCTCGTCGGGAGCGCGCCGACGGTCCGCAACGGCACTCGACGCAGAGACGGATCCCGTGCGGAGCGCGCCCTAGCCGGTACGGATGTCCGGCGCCGACCGCCTCCCTCCGCCGACGGGTACGCCGGGGCGGCGGCAGTCACGTCACCGATGCCGCATGGCCGTGACGTGCGCGGGTCGCCCGACGAGCCTCTGCCGCGCTCAGCGGAGGTCGGGGCGCTCGCCTCGATGCGCCGTGCGTCACACTCACCACTATTGCTTCGACTTCGAAGCGTGCTACGGTTAGCATCATGCTTCGAAATCGAAGCAACTCAGGAGGATGAGGACGTGACCTTCACGCTTCCATCGCTCAGGCCCTGGCCGGTGCGACTGCCCCGCCCGTCGGTGACGTCGCCTCACGCCGCGCCGCCCTGGAGGGCTTGATCGGCCACACCGACAGCGCCCAGCCTTGACCGTTGTCGTCGTCGCGGGATGGGTCGAGGGTGATGAGACCTTCACTTCATGGTGGGTGCCGGTCGCCGCGATCGGGCCGCTGCTGTCGGCGACCTTCGCGGCCCGGGTCCTGACCGGCGCGGACGTCGGCCTGGAGCGGGCCACGCCGCGGCAGCGGCCGGGGTGGCGCGCCGCCCATGCCGCCGGAGGGCTGGCCCTGGTCGTACTCCCCACCGCGATGGCCGGCGCCGCCGGACTCGACCCCGCGGCGACCCTGGCCGTCGTCCGTAACGGCGTCGGCCTATTCGGTCTCATGCTGCTGTTCAGCACCGTCATCGGCGGGCCCGGCGTGTGGATGCCGGCGTGCGGGTACGTGGCCTTCGTCCTGACCGCGGCGCCCCACGACGACTCCGCGGGCGCGGCGTGGTGGGCATGGCCGGCGCAGCCGGGTACCACCGGAATGACCTGGCTGGTCGCCGCGGCCCTCCTGATCATCGGATCGGCCGTCTACCTGCGGCGTGACTCGGCGGTTTGAGCCTGTGGCCGACGTGGCCCGCTGCCGATGGGCAGCGAGCCACGTCGATCACCTTCTGCGGCGGCCGTCGTCTCGCCCCTGCCGATCCGACGGCGCGTCCGGGGCAGCCGCCTCCGGCAACCGGTCGGTGCGGCGTCGCGCGTGGCCCCGGACGGACGAAGCGGGCGCCTGCAACGGTCCACCGCGGCGGTGCTGCTCAGTTGCCGCATGGTGACCGAACGGGCACTCTCTAAACGCCCATAGATCTCAAAGATCAATAAAAATTGACATAAAAATGCTTATGCATACTCCACCCTGCTGGTCAAGACCTGCAGCTAACTGCCAGGGATGAGTACGGTTGCGCGAAGGTTGCTGACGGCCGCGGATAAAACGGCGTGCTCCTAAGCAGATTCAGCCTCCAAGAACTACGCCCCCGATCTTTTTCATCCGGCCGTCATTGTCGTGTCACGACATGTCATGGGCCGGCGTTCGCCGCTGCTCGCCTGCGGCCGTTCCAGGAAGAGGAATGGTTAGTTGAATCGGACCGATCGTCCACGATCACGCACGCCCTGGCCGATATCACCGTGGAGGCGCCGAGGCGCCGTGACCACGTCGGTGAACCGGGCCCTGCTGTTCGGGATGCCCGTCTCCCTGGTCGCCGGCCTGCTCTCGGTGACCGCGCCGGCCACCCCCGCCGTTGCGGCGCCCGCGGCGGCGGTGTCCTGCCCCGATGAGCTGCCGGACGAGCACGCCGCGCTGATCACCGCGCGAATGTGTCACGGCGACGTCGGCATCGCCGGTCTGACTTCCGCCACCGACCGGGCCGTCGCCACCCCGAACGGCACCGTACGGCTGGAACACAATTTCCGCCCCGTCCGGATCAAGCAAGGCAACGTGTGGAAGCCGATCGACACCACACTGAGCTTCACCGCGGACGGCCGCGTCGCGCCGAAGGCAGCCGCCGCCGCGGTGACGTTCTCGGCCGGTGGCACCGCGCCGATGGTCACCGTCGCTCACGGCGCCACCTCGGTCGGACTCGCCTCGCCCGTCGGGGCGCTACCGGCTCCACGACTGTCCGGTGACACGGCCACGTACGCCGACGTCCTGCCCGGGGTGGACCTGGAGCTGACCGCGGACGTCGACGGGTACTCCCAGGTCCTCGTCGTCAAGAACGCCCGCGCGGCAGCCAACCCCAAGCTCCGCCGACTGTCCTTCGGCCTCACCGGAGGGGGCGCCACCCTCAAGACCGACCCGGCCGGGAACCTGCGCGCCACCGACAAGAAGGGCGCGGTCGTCCTGAACGGCAGCACCCCCCTGATGTGGGACGCCACCGCCCAGGCCGCGCGCAAGGCGCACACCCGTACCGCGCCCGCATCGCCGGGCGCCTCCGCCCCGCATGCCCGGCCGCGCCAGGTGACGATGCCTGCCGCGGTCGCCACCGGAGCGGTCACCATCACCCCGAACCAGCAGGTTCTCACCGGCCCCGACACGGTCTACCCGGTCTACATCGACCCCGGCCTGACCGTGAACCGGGCCGGGTACGCCGTCGTGAGTTCCGCCTCGCCCGACACGACGTTCTGGAACATCCCGGACGACGCCTACGTCGGTTCCTGGGACGGCGGGGTCAGCAAGTACCGGTCCTTCTTCTCGTACGACCTCACCGGCAGCCCTCTGCCCGGCAAGTTCGTGACCTCCGCCACGCTGAACCTCACCGGCACCTACGCGTCCAGCTGCACGCCGACGCCGTTCGAGGTGTGGTCCACCGCCGTGCCCAGCAGCACCAGCACCTGGAACAACCAGCCGGACTGGTACAGCAAGCAGTCCACGTCGTCGACCACCCTCGGTGGTTCTGCCGCCTGCCCGGCCGGCCCCGTCGCCATGGACGTCACCAGCTACCTGCAGGCCGCGGCGGCCAGCGGCTGGAACGGCATGGCCCTCGGCCTGCGCGCCAGCGACGAGTCCGACCCCAACGGGTGGAAGCGGTTCGCCAACAACCCGACCCTGACCCTGACCTACACCGACTACCCGACCGCCGCGGAGCTGTCGACGTCCCCGGCGACGCCGTGCACGACCGGCACGAACCGGCCGTACCTCAACACCGCCACGCCGCAGCTGCAGGCGCGCATCACCGACCCCGAGGGCGCCCAGGTGCGAGCGGAGTTCGCCTGGTCGACCATCGGCGGCACGGCCATCGGCAGTGCTCAGCCCACGCCGGGCCGGGCCTCCGGGCAGACCCAGTCCACGACGGTGCCCGCCGGGGCCTTCGCCAACGGCGGCAGCTACTCCTGGAAGGTCCGCGGCTTCGACGGCACCGCCTGGGGCCCCTGGTCGACGCCTTGTGAATTCACCGTCGACACCGCCGCACCCACCACCGGGCCCACCGTCTCCTCGGCCACCTACCCGGCCGACACCTGGGCCGGCACGACCGGCACCACCGGCACTTTCAGCTTCAACGCCGCCGGTGCCGCCGATGCCGCCGCCTACGTGTACGGCCTCGACGCCGACCCGGCCACCGTGGTCAACGCCGGCACGCTCGGCGGCAGCGCCACGATCAGCCTCACCCCGGCCGCGGACGGTCCGCACGTGCTGAAGGTGCAGACGCGCGACCGCGCCGGCAACCTGTCCCCGATCACGTCGTACGCCTTCCTGGTCGGCACCGGTGCGGTCACCGCCCCGGCGGCCGGTACGCAGACCGCCGGCAAGGTGACGCTGTCGGGCCGCAGCAAGAGCACCAGCTCCGGCATCACCTACCAGTGGCGCCGCGGTGACACGGACGCCTGGACCACCGTTCCGGCCGGCGACGTCACCACCGCCACCGGCGGCGCGGTCACCTGGCCGGTCGCCACCACCGGATCCGGCGCCTACCCGAACCTCGTCTGGAACGCCGCCCAGACCGTGAACAACGCCGAGGCCGGCCCGGACCCGCTCAACGGCCCGGTACAGATCCGCGCCTCGTTCTCGGGCACCACGACCGGTACGAGCTCCGGCGTCTCGGTGACCCTGGACCGCAACCGGTCCGATGCGGCCAGCACGGGCGTCGGCCCGGGCGAGGTCAACCTGCTGACCGGCAACTACGCGCTGACCGGTGTCGATGTCGAGACCATCAGTGGCCTGGGCCTGCACCGCACGTTCAACTCCCGGCGCCCGGCGGACATCGACCCGCTCTTCGGCCCCGGCTGGATCTCCGGCATCGAGGCGCCGGACGCCGGTACCTACAACAAGCTCACCGTGACCGGTGGCCTGGCCCAGGTCGGCCTGGCCGACGGCACCAGCCTTGGCTTCACCAAGAAGGCCACGACCAGCACCGGAGCCACCTTCACCGGGCAGGTCGGGATCGGGGCGTACGCCCTGACCTACACCACGACGGGTGACACCTACCAGCTCGTCGAGCCGTCCGGGGACATCGTCACGTTCGCCCGGCAGAGCAGCGGGGTCTACACCCCCACGGCGCTGACGTCCGCCGGTCTCAGCACCAGTGCCAAGATCTCCTGGGAGACGGTGACCGTCAACGGCGCCACCGTGACCCGGCCCACGGCGGTCCTCGACACCTCGTCGGACGGGATCAACTGCACCACCCCGGTACGCGGCTGCCGGCGGCTGAACCTTTCCTACGCCACCGCTACGACCGCCACCAGCAGCACCCCCGGCGACTTCGTCGGACGGGTCAAGCAGGTCACCCTCACCGCCTGGGATCCCGCCCTGGCGACTCCGGCCATGCGTACCGTCGTGCTCACCCAGTACGCCTACGACAGCACCGGCCGTCTGCAGGCCGCCTGGAATCCGGCACTCGACTACCTCAGCGCCGGCGTCACGACCCACGTGGCGACCAAGTACACCTACAACACCGACGGGACGATCAGCACGCTGACCCCGGCCGGTGAAGCGCCCTGGCAGTTCACCTACACCACCGTTCCCGGCGACACCGGCGCCGGCCGGCTCTACAAGGTGACCCGCTCGGCGGGGTCCGCCGGCACCTCGGTGGAGACCATCGTCTACAACGTCAAGATCTCCGGGGCGGGCGCGCCGGTCGACATGGCCGCCAATGCCGCCCGCTGGGGCCAGAGCGTCCTCCCGGTCGACGCCACCGCCGTCTACCCGGGCGACATCGTCCCGGACGGCAACCCGGCCACCGGCACGCTGCCGACCTACTCCGACGACGACCGGATCACCGTCACCTACATGGACGGCGACGGCCGCATGATCAACCGGATGTACCCCGGCGGGACCCTCGACGCCACCTGGTACGACAGCTTCGGCAACGTCGTGCGGCAACTCGACCCGGACAACCTGGCCGAGACCCTGTACGCCTGGGACAACGACACCGCCGCCGCGGAAGCGGCAGTCGCCCGGCGCGAGTCGACCGAGTACGTCTACAGCGCTGACGGGCAGCGCCTGCTGGAGAGCCTGGCGCCGGAGCGCAACGTCGTGCTGGCCGACTGGGACTCGGTCCGCGGACGCACCCACACCACCTACGCCTATGACGAGGGCGCGCCCAGCGGCGTCGTCTACAACCTGGTCACCACGCAGACCACGTCGATCCGCTACGTCGACAACGGTGCGAGCCTGGACGCCGACAAACGCGTCACGGCCCGCGCCTACGACTGGCCGACGCGGGAGTTGAAGTCGGAGACGATCGACCCCACCGGCCTGGCGCTGACCACCCGCTACACCTACGACAGCACCAGCAAGCAGATCACCTCGGTCACGACACCGGCCGGTGACGCGACCGGGACCACACCGTCCACCCGCAGGACCGTCTACTACCGCACCGGCACCGGCAGCGGGTACAGCGAATGTGACAACCGCCCCGAGTGGGCCGGCCTGGCCTGCCGGGTGTTCACCGGGGGTCAGCCCGCCGGGACCGAGCTCCCCACGACCGTGACGACGTACGACATCTTCGGCCAGGTGCGCTCCACGATCGAGAAGAATTCGACCGGCACCCTGCGCACCACCACGTACACCACCGACGGCGCCGGCCGGCGCACCGACGTCGAGATCAGCTCCGCGGTGGGAACCGCGCTGGAGAAGCGGCACATCGTCTACGCGCCGGCCACCGGCCGGGAGGCGGCGGTGCAGACGCTCAACAGCAGCGGAACGGTCACCGGCGCGGTCACCTCGGCCTACGACACCCTCGGCCGGCGCATCTCGTACACCGACGCCGACGGGAACACCTCGACCACCACCTACGACCTGTTGTCACGACCGGCCACCATCAACGACGGCAAGGGCACGCAGACCCTGACCTACGGCGCCTCCGGCGAGTACCGCGGACGCCTCACGAAGGTCGTCGACAGCCAGGCCGGCACCTTCACCGCCACCTACAACAAGACCGGTGAGGTCATCGCCGAGACCCGGCCCGACGGCGTCACCGTCAACTACCAGTACGACGAGACCGGCCTGGACGTCGGCCGCGAATACGTCATGGACGACGGCTCCTACCTCTACTACGACTACGCCGGCGCCGACGCGCACGGGAAGAACCGCTGGGACGCCTCCAGCTTCAGCAACTCCGGCTTCGGCTACGACAACGCCGGCCGCATCACCGACGTCCGGCAGGACACCCTGCAGGGCTGCGCGCTGCGCACCTACACCTACGACAGGAACAGCAACCGTACGAAGCGGGTCAGCCGTGGCCCCGACAGCGCGGGCCTGTGCCAGGACAGCAACCCGGCCACCACGCAGAGCTGGTCGTACGATGCGGCGGACCGTCTCACGTCGGCGGGCTACAGCATGGACGCGTTCGGTCGCACGCTCGCCGTCCCGGCCGGGGACGGCACGGCCGGCGCGACCGGGGACACCAAGCTGACCTACTTCACCAACGACCTGACCCGCACCGTCACCCAGGGCGCCACCCAGACCACCTACGTCCCCGACGTCGTCCTGGAGCGCTACCGCAGCCACAGCACCACCACCGGCGGCACCACGGTGAACACCGTCAACCACTACAGCGACGAGACCGACAGCCCCGCGTGGGTCTCCGAGGGTTCCTCGTACACCCGCACCATCCGCGGCGTCGTCGGGTTCAACGGCACCTACGCCAGCGCCACCAACCAGGTGGAATGGCCGATCGTGAACCTGCACGGTGACGTGGTCGCCATCCACCTCGCCGGGGCCGCGGGCCTGGTCACCACCAGGGTCACCGATGAGAACGGGCAGTCGGTCACCGGCGCCGCAGCCCCGCGCTACGGCTACCTGGGCGCACACCAGCGCGCCACCACCAACGCCGGTGGCCTGATCACGATGGGCGTCCGGCTCTACAACCCGGCCACCGCCCGCTTCCTGTCCACCGATCCGGTCTACGGCGGCAACGACAACGCGTACGAGTACTGCCGCGGCGACGTCGTCAACTGCACCGACCTGTCGGGCATGGAATCCGAGGTCACCGTCCCGGCGCTCTACATCTACAAACCGAGTCTGGGGTCACTGCACGACTTCTGCACCAAGGCGCCGGACAGCTATTTCCGCGCCAACTTCCGGGGGCCCTGCGCCCGCCACGACATGTGCTACGAGCGTCCGGGCAAGCGGAAGGCCTACTGCGACAGCACCTTCCACAGCCACCTGATGAACAATTGCCGCTACGCCTACGGCCGATTCAACCCGATGCGGCAGTCGTGCTACGGCATCGCGGACAAGTATTACCTGGCGGTGGTCACCTTCGGTGATGATGACGCCTGAGTAGTGATGCCGGGCGGGCCGTGCACCGGCCCGCCCGGCATCACCGTTTGTGCCTTTCAGACCGGACCGCCGGTCCGAGCGCGATAATCGACGACGACGATCGAGGAGACTCTTCCATGCCGGTGAGACGCAGCCCGCTGTTCCAGGTCACCGCCGCCGCGTCCGTCGCGGTGCTGTCCGCGGGAGCGTGGCTGGGGTGGCTGGGCTGGGACGACGAGTATCAGACCGATCCGGTCACCGGCACCGAGAGCGGCCCCTACCAGACCTGGCAGATCGCCGGCTGCGCGCTCACTCTGCTGATCCTGCTGAGCGCCGCAGTGCTCGGCCGCGTCCGGCCGCTGTACGCGTCGGCTGCCCTGACCCTCGGTTTCACCGCGACCTGGACCATCCAGGCGGCGCTCAGCGACGACAGCGGCCTGTTCGCAGCCGGGGCCCTGATGCTGCTGGTCGGGCTCAGCGTGGCGTGCGCGATCGTCTGCGCCCTGCTGACCGGCCTGCAGGACCGCCGGCCGCGGTCCTGACGTACCGATTCGCGGGTGGCCCTGCCCCGGCCGGAATGGCCCGGGAGCAGAATCTCGCCGACTTGCATCGGCATGCCAAGGACTTCAGCCACAGACAGCGGGGCCTGCGGAGCTGCCGGATGGCGGACACCGTCCGTCCCGCGACGCAGCGCTCGGCGGCCCCTGCGCCACGGGCCGTTCGGCGGGGATCGGCGGCGCCGGTACCGGCGGCGCCTGGTCGGCCGGAACGGGTCAGGTTCCAGCGAGCCGGCCGGGGGCGTGAACCCCGGCCAGTGTCTGCATGGCCTCGTGCTCCCGGTCCGCCAGGTCGGACAGGATCGCCGAGGCGTCGGCCAGGTGCCGCTCGTCGGTGGTTTCCGCGGCGGCCGCGAGGTGCCGGGAGACCTCGGTCCACAGCGGAGCTATCTCGTCGTACATACGGTGACCCCGATGGAGGTTGTCGTCGTCGACGACGGTGCAGCATTCGGCGAGGAAGTCGCGGTACATGGTGCGGAACAGGGCGCCGCCGGTTCCGCCGCGTTCCATCAGCGAGGCGGCCAGGGCGAGGTCGTGGCATGGGTCGGCGCTGCGGGTGAGCCATTTCGGCACCTGCCTTGCCGCCTTGCGGATGCCGCGATGGCCGAGGTTGGCGATCGGCGGGTGAAGGAAGTCATGGGCGTTGCCACGGATGGCCGCGCGGACGACATCGCTCAGCTTCGGTCGGTTCCCACCGTCGGCGAGGGTGTAGGACAGGTTGCGGGCGGTCATCGGTCCACGTTCCTGGCGAGCCAGTTCCAGGCTCGTACGGGTGGTCCGCACAGCGCCGCCCTGCTGGACTGTGTCGATCAGGTAGGCGTGGGCGTCGTCGTAGCCGTACATCGCGACGACGTGGCCGCCGAAGTGGACTTTCGTGGTGAAGTAGTCCAGGTGGTAGGAGTCGAGCTGCAGGCCCACCGGACGTCCGGCGTCGATGGCGGCGGTGACATTGCGCCAGGCCTTGCGTACCGACGTGGTCTCCTCGACACGCATCGTCAGGCCCAGCCGGGCGACCAGGGTCCGGGTGATGGCCATCGGCTTGGTCCGGCCGCCGAGGAACGGGAAGTCCATGTTCTTGGCGTCCCAGTAGACGAAGCCGAGACCTTCGCCGAGGCCGAACCGCATGGGTTCGGACAGGTCGATGCCCTCGTGACGGAGCAGGACCCCGAGCGCGGTGGTCTCGCAGTGCTGGCCGGCGGCGGGGGACACCTCTGCGATGATCATTCAGCCTCCTGTGCGGTGGGTTGCGATGACCGCACCCGCGGGTACGGATCGGCCAGGCGATCTCCGTGCGGTACGCCCCCGTCGGCACGCCGGGGCCGGGCGGGGCGGTAACGTTCCATGAGACCTTCGCCTCCACATCGTGAAGTCTCCCCCGGGGAGACAGTCGAGCCTGCCGGCCGAGCCGCGCTCCTGCCGCTCGGCTGAAGACAGGTCTTCGGTCGGGCCCGTACCGGGGATGTCGGTGCACTGGGTCACGGCCGGTCCCCGGGCGTTCCACCGGGGTACCGAGCCGCGGCCCTTCCCGCTATCGATCGCGGTCGGCGTTCAGCAGCCACACCGCCAGCCAGGCCACGCCACCGGCCAGCACGATCAGCGACACGTCGAGAACCGGTTCGGGGACGAAGGCCCGCAGGGACACCGGCACCGATCCCAGCGCGTACAGGATGAGGGCGCCGCGGGGCGGCAGCGCGGCCGGCAGCAGCGCGGCGGCGAATCCGAGCGTGCCCAGCAGGAAGAGCACGGACGCGACGGTCAACGCCGTACCGAGCGGGCCGGAACGCAGCTCAGCGATCTGTCCGGCGTCCAACCGGGAGAAGACCAGGTTGATGACGAACTCGACGCCGACGAGAGCACCCAGCGCCAGGTAGTTCACCACGAAGGCGACTCTGCCGAACCGGCCCAGCCGAGGCTCGCAGACCAGGTACAGGACGGTGACCAGCGCCAGGGCGAACACCTCCGCCAACGGAGCCAGCAGTTGCGTCAGCGCGGAGGCGGGAATGACCTCGGCACGCTTGGCGGCATTGACGACGAGGACAGCCGCGCCGAGCAGACCGGCGATGCCGCCGAGCCGCTGCGTCGGATGCGACAGCCGCACGGGTGCGGTGATGACCATGGGGACCTCCAGGAGCGAGCAGGCACGGTGCAGTCACTGCACTATCGCAGCAGTCAGTGCGATATCGCAATAACTTCTTGGTATGCTGATCTCGTGCCCGGCCCGAAGAACCTGCTCGTGGACATCTGGTTGCTGTCCTCGGTCGCCACCACGCTGGTTGCCGAAGGACTCGCCGACAGCCCGCTGTCCGTCGACGAATTCGCGCTGTACGGGCTGGTCAGCGACCTCGGCCCGGTGACCGCCACGCAATTGGCGCAATGGACCGGCCTGTCGCCCACCACGCTGTCGGCCACGCTTCGCCGGTGCCAGGCACGCGGCGAACTGGTGCGCACGCCCAACGAAGCGGACCGGCGCAGCACCCTGATAGAGCTCACCGAGCAGGGCCGGGCGGTCTACGAGGCGGCTCTACCGGCTCTGGCTTCGGCTCGCGCGCGGCTCGCGGAACACCTCGACATACCGGATCACGACAGTCGCATCCTCCTGCAGCACGTGGATGCGGCCGTCCGCAAGGCGCTGAAGCTGCCGGCCCGGCCCTACCGGGTCGACGCGATACCGGACCGTGGGCGCTCCCGGGACACCCCGGCCGACGAGGAGACGCCGTTGACGGCCGACCAGCGCGCGGAGGTGGACGCTTTCACGCAGTGGCTGCGCTTCCGGGACCGGCAAGCGTAAGCGCCCCCGGAAGGTCGGCTGGCTGACGCGGGCGGATCGGGCCGGCGCAGCGGGGCGAGAAGGGTGTCGTTGTCCGCTCGTGGTGGCGCCGACACCCATCTCCTCGCGCCGTGGACGTCGTGTGGCGATCGTCCGATGCGGTGGCCGTCACCGGGCGTCGCGTCACGTCCGGCGCTTACGCCGGCTCGACCCTGACCAAGGTTCCGGACGCCTCGTCCTTGACGTAGGTGCGCTTGGCGTTCTTGGCGAGCTTCTGCTCGACCGCTGACTGCAGGTCGACACCGGTCATCTCGGCCAGCGACATGAGGTAGATCGCGATGTCGGCGAGTTCTTCGCCGAGATCGTCACGGGTGCGGCGCCAGGCGTCGAAGGCTTCGGCGACCTCGCCCTGCAGCAGGCAGAACTCCAGGGGAACGTCGCTGGTGTTGAAACCCTTGGCCAGCTTGTTCTCCCAGGCCGACCGCTGGGCGGACCTGATCTCCAAGAGGCACCTCCGGGTGTCAGCGGGTTACCGCGGGGCAGCTTATCGCCGCCCGCGCGCCGCGGGTGACCCGCTGTCGCCGTGTCCGGCGTCCCCGTCCGGGTGATCCGTGGTGATCAGGAGGACCTCCGCCAGGGCACGCCACCGATCCGAGATGATCCAGTCCGGCCGGGCGCGGCGGGCTCCGCGCCGTCTGCGGCCCGGCGGGCCGGATCATCGACGCCCCGGCCGTGCGAGTCTAGGGATTTTCCTGCGTTCCAGGTGTTGACAGCAATGCCGGCTTCACCGCCCGTTCCATTCGACGCACTCGTCGATTACCGTTCGGATCCGGATGACGGCTGCTTTCCCGGTATTTATTGTGGGCCTCCTGCCGACCCTCTAACATCGCTGTCGGATAACCCCCTAGATCCTTCGGTAGGAGCCTCAAGGATGACCGCGCTCGACACTTCCCCCAGGACTTCGGCGTCACCTTCGGACGTGCTCGGCCATTCGTCACCGCTGCCTACCGTCGCCACCCGGACCGGCGAGCTGTTCCGTTCGCTGTTCGAGCGATCCGGCGTCGGTGTCGCCGTGCTGGATTCGCGGTGCCGGATCACCCGTGTCAATGCCGACATGCTGGCCATGCTCCACCGTGAGGCCGCCGAGGTGTCCGGCCTGGCCTTCACCGAGCTGCTGCCCGGGGACGGCCGCGGGCGGCTGCTCAACGGCCTCGACGGGGTCCGTGCGGGCACGGAACGCCGCTTCGGCGATCACGTGCGGCTGTTGCGCCCGGACGGTGAGCCGGTCGAGGCCGACCTCACCGCTGTCCCGCTGCGGCGCACCGGCTCGCACGTCACTTCGGTCCTGATCGTGCTGGTCAGGTCGCGTAGGCCGGCTCCGGCGCCGACCGTGGCCGGCACCAGGGTGCTCAGCCGGCTGGACGCACGGATCCTCGAGGGAGTGGCCGCCGGCGCCTCCACGATGCAGCTGGCGAGCCAGCTGTACCTGAGCCGGCAGGGGGTCGAGTACCACGTGAGCGCGATGCTGCGGAAGCTCAACGCCCCGAACCGGCCGGCGCTGGTCTCGCGCGCTTACGAACTCGGCATCCTCGCGGTCGGCGTGTGGCCCCCGCGGGCCCGCCCCGAATATGTGCACTGAGCGCGCGAACCGCATTGAGCCCCCCACCCACAACGGCGGGGGCTTTTTCCTGAGCGTTTCTTGATATCCGCTTCCATAACGGATCTCCGGCGCGGCGGAAGCAGACAGGAAAGCCCCGACCGGCCGGGTCGGGGCTTTCTTGCGGTCCTCAATTCTTGACGTATTCGGGGTGCACCCTGGGCGGCCAGACGGCGGTGTCGAACATGCCGATCGAATGAGCTTTGGAGACCAGTGCGGGCCGGTTCGGCACGCGCAGCATCCGCAGCAGCGCGGTGACCCGGTATTCCACGCCGCCGCGACTCATGAACAGTGACGAGGCGAGCTTCACCGTCGGAATCCCGGCCGCCACGCCCTCCAGGATGCGCGCGTCCATCGGCTGCAGCGCGACCCTGGCCGGCGCGGCGGCCGGCGGCTCGCCGCCGCGGGGCTTGGCGTGCAGCAGGACGAGAACGGTGTCGATCTCGCCGGGCCCGTCCGGCGACGCGACGGCCGGCACGGCCACCGCGGTCATCCCCGCCGGCACCAGCGTGCCGTCCGGCCGCACCGCCAGCACCCGCTCGACGAACCGCTCCCGGCGACCGGCGATCAGCTCGGTCAGCCCGTGTTCCACCCGCTGCCGCACGCTGCGGTGCAGCAGGGCCGGGAACGAGCGGCCGTAGGCGTCCTGCGGCTCGCGGTCGACCTCGCGGAGGAAGTCGGCGTTGGCCTCACGCAACCGCATCCGGGTGTCGAGGTTGGCTATGCCGATGCCGGACTGCTCGAACAGGGAGCGGAAACCTTCGGCGAAGTCCGTCTCGTCGAGGAGTGCCGACATCACGGTGTCCCCGGACAAGGACATAGCGCATCAGACCTTTCGGACAGGCATCAGACCGAAGGCCGCTCGGGCCTACAGCGACGACGAGTACGTTGGCCACCCCGTGACACCGCCGGAGGAGCGGAGCCGACAGCCCGCCCGGCGATGCTTGAACCCGAAAGCATGTTAACCGAAAGAACGCCACCGCTCTATGGAGCACCCACACAAACAAAGAAGTTGCGCGGCAGGCAAGATTTAGCGTACCGAACCCGGATCCGCACCAGAGACCAGCTCGCGGCACCTCATGGACAGTCCACGGTGACCGGACGGCTCGACTCGGTCACCGTGCCTCCACCGAAGCGGCGGCATCCAAATCAATTCGGACAGGACATGATCCCACTCGGACACCACGCCGTGGTTTCGCGGCCGGGCCTGTCCGCACGGCCGCGTCCCGACGCGCGTCTCGCCCCAGGCGCCCGGCGGGGCAGCCGCCCGGTACCGCGACGGGGCCGGCCGGGGTGGTCTGTCAGGAGCGGGTGCGGGTGAGTAGCCAGCCGGACATGGCCCGGACGCCGTGGCCGATGGCGCTCTCGTCCGGCTGGAAGGTGGCCAGGTGGGGATAGCTGGTCTCGATGCCGGTGTTCGGGGCCCGGACGCCGAGGAACGTGTAGGTGCCCGGGATCCGGTCCAGGAAGTGGGCGTAGTCCTCGCCGCTGAACGGGATCGCGGCGTGCAGCGGCATCACCCGCTCGGTGCCCAGCGTGCGCCGCAGATGCCGCTGGAGGGCCTGGCCCTCACGCCGGGGCGCGTGCATCGCCGGGAACGGGTCGGCCGGGAAGTCCACGGTCGCCGGGCCCACCGCCCGGACGCGGCGCCGGATCTCGGCCCGCACCCGCGGGTAACGGTGCTCCGGCCAGCACCGCGACGACACCCGCACGGTCGCGCCGACGGCCTGGGCCTGCACGACGACGAACCGGGCCAGCGGTCCACCGGGGGTCTGCAGGTCGGCCACCAACCGCTCCAGGTCGGCGGGGCCGGTCGGGCGCTTCACCGTACTCATGCCGTTGATGCTCCCGGCCAACCGCCGGGCGCGCGCCGGGGCATCGGCGCCGGTGAGGGTGATCTGGCCCTTGTCCTGGCCGGGCAAGCCGATGCCGGCGATCGTCGCGAACCGGCCGACCGGGAACGGACCGCAGTGCAGCGCATGGATCTCGCTCGGCCGGGTCGCCGTGAGAACGCCGTCGGCGATCATCGCGGCGGCGCCGGTCAGGCTCTCCTCGGCCGGCTGGAACAGCACCACCACCCGGCCGGACAGCCGCTGGCGCAGCCGGGCCAGCACCTCGGCGATCCCCACCCCGATCGTGGTGTGGATGTCGTGACCGCACAGGTGCGCCGGGCCGGTGGCGCCGCCGGCCCCGTCGTCCGGGCCGACCGCGTCGATGTCCGCCCGGTACGCCACCGTCCGGCCCGGACGGACCCCGGTCAGGACACCGACGACACCGTGCCCACCGACGCCGGTCGTGACATCGAGCCCCGCCGCCCGCAGGCGCGCCGCCACCACCCCGGCGGTCCGCTGCTCCCGACCGGCAAGCTCCGGATGAGCGTGCAGGTCGCGTCGCAGCGCGATCAGCGCGCCGTCCAGCCGGGCGGCCGCCCGCTGAACGGCCAGGGCCTCCCGGTCGGTCGCCGAAGCGGCCCCGGGCGACGTGAGCCACGCCCCCGCGGTCGCCGCGACCGCTCCACCGAGAACGGCCCGCCGGCTGATCACGCGACCCTGTGAACTTCGCACTGGTCCTCCCCCGCCTTGTCCGACGTGGTTCAGCCTTTCGCGATTCGCGCCCGGGCACGAGGGGGCGGACTCCCGGCCGAGGGGTGGTGCCAGCCCCACCCGGCCGGCCCCACCCTCGGCACGTCGACACACCGGCCGCTGGTGGCGTCGACCGGCTGGGCTGCCCGCCGTGCCGCGACTGCCGGATCTCCGGCGACCCGCGCCGCACCCGTACGGCTGCAACCGTCGCTGGTGGTCGAGCCGGTCATTTCGTGCTGCTGGGCCTGGCATGGGCCGCGGTTCCGCACGCCGTCGAGCACGCCTGTGTGGCCGCTTTCGTACCGGAGCTGCTCGTCCGCTTCGGCGCCCACCTGCACCGGCCCGCCGCGTTCGTCCGGGACCGGTGGAAGCTCTTCGACCTCCTGATCATCACCGCGCCGCTGACGCCGGGCATCCTCACCGGACGGGATCACCGACACGCCGCGGGCCGGCCGGGAGGTCAGCGGCTGGGCGGTGCTCTACCACGTCTCGTACCTGGTGGCGGCCTGCTACCTGCTGGTCGGCCTGGTGCTGACCGCTCTGCGGGAGGCCCACCGGGAGGAACGCGCCGCGACGTCCCGGCGTCCGGACCGGGCCGGCAGCCGGTCCGAGCCCTCGATCGAGCAGCAGCGGACCCGGCTGCGTCACATCCTCGACGATCTGCAACAGCGGCTGCCGGCCCCGGCCGAGCCCGGCGACAAGCGCGCCGCGACCCCGCCCACGCGGCCGGCGACCCGCCGCTGACCGGACCGGGCCGAGGCGCACACCCGGGCGGGCACGCGGACGCGGCGCCGGCCGTCAGCCCCGCTCACCAGATGCGTATCCGGCTGCCTCCCGGGGTCAGGGCGACGAGCGGGCCCGCCGGATACGTGCGCTGCGGGTCCTTGCGGGCGCCGGTCAGGTCGGTGGCGATGACCGCCGGGCTGCCGTCCCGCTCCTCGAACTCGGCGTCGGCGAGCCGTACCCGCTCCAGGTCCCGGCCGCCGACCGGGCGCAGCCCGGCGTCGGCGAGGCCCTCCGGCAGGTCGGTCACCAGGTACACCCGGTCGCCCTCGGTGACGACCGAGGCGGACCCGCCGTCCAGGACCACCGGGTCCCGCTCGCCGGCGAACGGGCGGGCGGCCGCGGCGTAGACGTTGCCCCGGGCGTACACGGCCTGCTTCACGGTGAGGAAGCGCTGATGGTCGCCGGGCGGCTGCTCGTCGATGCGCCGCAGGTACTCCTGGAACGAGGCGGGGTAGGCGTCGTAGCCGGCGGTGCCCGCGTACGCGGCGGCGGAGCCTTCGGGCATGCTCCGGTACGCCACCGCGGGGTCTCCCCCGACGAAGACGTTGCCGATCCAGCGGTCGTCGCCGCCGACGATGAACGCGTAGCCGGCCACCTGGGTGCTGTGCGGCCGGTGGTACGGGGTGGCCCGGTCCATCACCGGCTCCACCCAGAGCGTGCCGCAGATCAGGTTGTTGACGAACGCCCCGCCCTGGCTCCACAGCTCGATCGCGGCCGGCGAGGCGAGAATGTTGTGCTCCACCAGGTACGGCCCGTGGCTGACCTCGATGAACAGGTCCCGGTTGTTGTCGTGGTAGATGTTGCGGGAGACCCGGGTGCCCTGGGTCTGCCAGTCCAGCCAGGTGCCCAGCGAGCAGTCGTGGATGCGGTTGTGGCGGATCTCGACGTCGATGGCGGCGTGCAGCTTGATGCCGCCGATCTCGTACCCGTAGAACTCCCGCTTGACCGCGATGTGGTGGATGTGGTTGTCCTCGATGGTGGAGAAGACGCCGCCGAGGTGGCCGACGATGCCGTTCTGCCCGCAGTCGTGGATGGTGTTGCGGCGGATGACGTGCGAGCCGATGTGCTCGCGGTCCCAGCCGATCTGCCGGGCGGCGAAGACCGACTCCAGCTGGTACTGGTAGCCGGGCTTGTCGCCGCGCTCGGTGGCGTGGTTGTGGCCGGTCGAGGCCTCCTTGCCGATGGAGATCGCCGAGCACTTCGCGTCGTGGATGACGTTGTCCTCGATGATCCAGCCCTTGGCCCAGTTGGGCCCGATCAGCCCGGGCTGGTCGGCGGTGGGCGGGCTCCACGGCGTGGCCGCCTGGGCGAGCTCGAAGCCGCGCACGGTGATGTAGTCCAGGTGCGGCACGAGCGGGTAGAACACCGACCGGCGTACGTTGATCTCGACCAGCTCGGCGTTCGGGTCGGCGCCCTGGAAGTTCGCCCAGATCGTCGTGGCCTCGGCGCCCACCTGGGCGTACCAGACCAGCAGGGTCTGTTGCGGGTCGCGGACACGATCCGTGACGCCGGTCCAGTCGTCGATCATCTCGGTCCGCTTCTCGGGGGCGGACACGTCGGCGCGCGAGCCGACCTCGTAGAAGCTGAGGCCGTTGAGGTAGACGTCGCCGAGGTGCTTGCGGGGCGCCTTCTCCGCGTAGACGATCCAGTCCCCGGCGATCTCCTCGGCGAACGGGTTGAAGTCGCCGAACAGCGTGTTCGGCACGGTCGCCTTCCACACGGTCCCGCCGTCCGGCTGCCAGCCGGTGATCCGCTCGGATCCCTTGATGACGACGTGCTCACCCTCGGCGGCCTGGTAGGTGATGCGCCGCCGGTCGCTGAGGCCGCCGCGCCGGGGCGTCACCCACTCCCGGTACTCGCCGGCGTGCACCACCACGGTGTCCCCGGGCCGGGCGAGCGCCGCGGCCCGGTTGATCGTCCGCAACGGCCGCTGCGCCGAGCCGTCGGCGTCGTCGGATCCGGTGGTCGCCACGTGCAGCAGCGATGTCATGTCCTGGCACCTTTCTGTCGTCGTTGCCGGAGCCGGGTACCGGCGGTGTGGTGGCTCATCCCTTGACCGCGCCGGTGAGCCCGCCGACGATGCGGCGTTCGAACAGGCTGAAGAACACCAACGCGGGGATCATCGACAACGAGGTGAAGGCGAGCACCTTGGCGGTGTCGACGGAGTACTGCGACGCGAACGCCTGCACGCCCAGCGGCAGCGTGAAGCTGTCGTGGTCGTTGAGGATGAACAGCGGCAGCAGGTAGCTGTTCCAGCTGCCGATGAACGCGAGGATGCCGGTGGTGATCAGGCCCGGCACCGAGAGCGGGAGCACCATCCGCCAGAAGAAGCCGAGCCGGCCGCACCGGTCGATGGCGGCGGCTTCCTCGATCTCCTTGGGGATCGCCCGCAGGAACGGCACCAGGATGATGATCGTCGTGGGCAGTCCGAAGGCGATCTGCGGCAGGATGACGCCGGGCAGGGTGTTGGCCAGTCCCAGGTTCCGCACCAGGAGGTACAGCGGTGTGATGGCGACCGTGACCGGGAACATCAGCCCGGCGGCGAACAGCGCGTACATCGCTCCCCGGCCGCGGAAGCGGTACCGGGCCAGGACGTAGCTCGCCATGACGCCGAGCGTGACGACCCCCACGGTGGTGGCCGCCGCGGCGATCGTCGAGTTGCCGACCTGGCGCCAGAACGTGCCGCCGGTCAGCACGTCGGCGTAGTTGCCGAACTCCCACGGGTCCGGCAGGCCGGCCGGGTCGATGGTGATCTGCGAGTTGGTCCGGAAGCCGCCGACGACGATGTAGAGGACCGGGCCGAGCATGAGGCCGACCAGCATCAGGACGGCGACGTGGACGAGGGGATCGCTGCGCCGGGCGGGGGTGTTCCTGGCCATGTCCTACCGTCCTCCGGTGAGCGCGCCCTCGGTGTCGCGGCGCAGCACGAAGCGCTGGTACACGAGCGCGATGATCATGGAAATGAGGAAGAGCACGACCGCCACCGCGTTGCCGTACCCGTAGTTGCCCGCGTTGCGCCCCTCGGTGACCAGGTACGTCGCCATGGTCGAGGTGCCGGCGGTCGACGCGACGTACTGGCCCCAGATGATGTAGACCAGGTCGAACAGCTGCAGGGCGCCGATGATCGACAGGAAGGCCCAGATCCGGACGGTCGGCCCGAGCAGCGGCAGGGTGATCCGCCGCTGGGTCTGCCAGTACGACGCCCCGTCCACCGCGGCCGCCTCGGAAAGCTCCTCCGGGATGTTCTGCATGCCGGCCAGGAACAGGATCACCGCGAACCCGACGTATTTCCAGGTCAGGACGAGCATCAGGGTCCAGATGGCGAGCTTCGGGTCGGCCAGCCAGTCCGCGGTCAGCCCGCCCAGGCCGATCGCCTCCAGGACGCCGTTGACCGCGCCCTCGACCTGCAGCAGCAGGCTCCAGGCCGTCCCGACGATGACCTCGGCGATCACATACGGCACGAAGATCAGCACCCGGATGACGGATTGTCCGCGCATCCTCCGGTTGAGCAGGAGAGCGAGGGCGAGCGCGATCGGCCCCTGCAGCACCAGGGACAGCACGACGATCAGGCCGTTGTGCAGCAGCGCGTCGTGGAACGAGCTGTCCCGCAGGATGGTGAGGTAGTTGTCCAGGCCGACGAAATCGGTCGGGGCCCCGAAACCCTTCCACCGGTAGAAGCCGTAGTACGCGGCCATCAGGACGGGCAGGATCACGAAGCCGAGGAACATCAGGATCGCCGGGCCGGACAGCAGCGCGATCTCCAGACGCTGGGCCCACCCGATCCCGCACCGGCGGGGACGCGGCGCAGGCTGCTCCGCCACGTCCCCGGCCGGTACGCGACCGGCGGGCACGTCCTCGGCGACCGCTGTGGCCTCGCCACCGAAGTCGCTGCTCATCGCCGGGTTACCCTCAGCCCTTCTTGGCCGCGTCGGTCACGGCCTTGATGATGGCGGCGACGTCACCCTTGCCGGCGAGCAGATCGACGATGCTGACGTTCAGGGCGTTGCCGACGTTCTGGCCGTACACCGTGTCGAGCCACTGCGAGACGTACGGCGCCTTGTTGTAGGCGTCGAGAACCGCCTTGAGGTAGTCCTCGGTGACCGCGCCCTGGGCCGCCTTGTTGACCGGCAGCGCGTTGAAGCCCCGGTAGTACGCCTCCTGCACGTCCTTGGTGAGGATGTAGTTGAGGAAGTCGGCGCACTCCTTCGGCGCCTGGGCCGAGCACGAGTAGCCGTCCGCGCCGCCCATCACCGCGGCCGGGTCGCCCTGGCCGCCGGGCACCGCCGGGAAGGGGAAGAAGCCGAGGTCGGGCAGCGGCTTGGTGTCCTTGGTCAGGGACGCGATGACACCCGGATTCCAGGCGCCCATCAGTTCCATGCTGGCCTTGTGGTTGGCCACCAGGCCGGCCGAGCTGCCCGCGCCCTGCTGCGCCGAGGTGGTCAGGAACCCCTCGTTGAACGGTTTGGTGTCGGCGAAGGCCTTGAGGTCCGCGCCGGCCTTCGTCCAGCAGGGGTCGTCGAAGGTCTTGCTCTTCGCGGCGGCCTCCAGCGTGGCCTGGCTGCAGGCGCGCAGCGCGAAGAAGTAGTACCAGTGCGCGGCCGGCCAGGCGTCCTTGGCGCCGAGCGCGATCGGCGTGCCGTTCGCCTTGAGCTTGCTCGCCGCCGAGGTCAGCTCGTCCAGCGTCGTCGGCGGCGTCACCCCGGCCTTCTGGAACAGTTCCTTGCTGTACCAGAAACCCCCGGGAAGGATCGCCACCGGTACGGCGTACGCCTTGCCGTCGATCTGCCCGGTCTTCAGCGCCGCCTCGGGCACCGCCTGCCTGGTCTCGGCGGAGATGTCCGCGGTGATGTCCTTGAGCTGGCCGGCCTCCACCATCGCGGCCATCTTCCCGCCGCCACGCTGCAGGAAGATGTCCGGCGCGGCCCCGGAGTTCAGGGCGGTCTGCAGCTTGCCGTCCAGGTCCTCGTTCTGGACCGCCTGGATTTTGATCTTGACGTTCGGATGCGCGGCCTGGAAGTCCGCGGCCGCCTTCTCCCAGAACGCCTTGCCGGGACCGGTCGTGGCGTTCTCCCACAGCTCCATCGAGACCGTGCCGCCCGCGTCGTCGTCGTCACCGCCACAGGCGGCCAGCCCCACGGTGCTCAGCGCCAGTACGGCGGCCACGGCAAGGGTTCTGCTGGGTGCCATGAGAGCCCACCTCTCGGTAGCGAAAGTTTCGGAATGTTTCCGGAATATGACGCTCAAACTAGGGACCAGCGGATCGAGATGTCAAGATATTGATGCGGATGAAGGCGATGGCCCGAGTGGCGGGCACCGCGCGCGGAGCCGGCGCCCACCGCGACGGCACCTCCGGCCAGGAAAAGATCAACTGAGGGCGGTGGGGCGCTTCCCCACCCCCCGGGGCGCCGGCACCCGGAAGTTGTGAAATCTCTGCCGAAAGTTTTGGTACGGGGGTCCACCGCGCGTGCTCACCCGGCCGATCCGGGCGCCCGGGCGCGGTTTTCGGCCTCGACGCTGATTTCCACGTTGTTTCTTGACGGCGTCACCCATCGACGGGCATGTTAACGATCACACGTGCCGGTCACGTCCCCCGTCCCCGCCCCGAGGAAGTCGCCCGATGGGTCTCCCCGCAGTCCGTCGCACGGCCACGGTCGTGCTGGCCCTGCTCGTCGTCGTGCTGGCCGGCTACGCCACACCGGCGTCCGCCCAGTTCATCACCGTTCGTAATCCGGTCATCTCGCAACGCGCCGACACGGCGATCTACAAGCACACCGACGGCTACTACTACATGACCGCCTCGGTGCCCGACTACAAGCGCGTCGAGCTGCGCCGCGCCACCACCCTGCAGGGCCTGGGCAGCGCGGCGACCGCCAACGCGTTCGTCGCCCCGTCCAGCGGCGCGCTCAGCGGCTGGATCTGGGCGCCCGACATCCAGTACATCGACGGCGCCTGGTACATGTACTTCTCGGCGTCGCCGAGCACCGCCGTCTTCGACCAGCGGCTGTACTGGATCCGCAACACCTGCGCCAACCCGATGACCTGCTCGTGGAGCGCCCCGCAGCGGTTCCACACCGGCTGGGAGTCGTTCCAGCTGGACGCGGCGTCGTTCGTCAACCGCGGCGTCCGCTACTTCGTGTGGGCCCAGGACAGCCCGTCGACGAACTACAACAGTCACATGTACATCGCCCGGATGAGCGGGCCGACCGCGATCACCGGCTCCGCGGTGGAGATCGCCCGGCCGACGCTGAGCTGGGAGATGGAGGGCGTCGCCGGTGTCGTGGAGGGCCCGTCGCCGCTGGTGAAGAACGGCCGCGTCTACATCGCCTACTCGGCCTCCGCGACCGACTCCCGCTACAAGCTGGGTCTGCTGTCCTCGTGGGACAACGTCGATCTGCTCAACCCCGCGTCCTGGTACAAGCACCCCAACCCGGTCTTCCAGACCGCCAACGGGGTGTACGGCCCGGGCCACGGCAGCTTCACCGTCGCCGAGGACAACGCCACCGACATGCTGGTCTACCACGCCCGGGACTACGCCACCCCGACCCCGGACGCGCTGACCGACCCGAACCGGCACACCCGGATGCAGCAGCTGCTGTGGCGTGAGAACGGCGACCCGTTCTTCGGCCAGCCGATCCCGGGCACGGTCACCAGCCCCGGCATCCGCGGGCAGCACAGCAACCGGTGCGTCGACAACTACAACCGGGACACCACGCTCGGCGCCCTGGTCCGGCTCTACGACTGCAACGGCGGCACCGC
Source organism: Actinoplanes teichomyceticus ATCC 31121 (assembly GCF_003711105.1). Classification (NCBI taxonomy): domain Bacteria; kingdom Bacillati; phylum Actinomycetota; class Actinomycetes; order Micromonosporales; family Micromonosporaceae; genus Actinoplanes; species Actinoplanes teichomyceticus. Next base: position 2,275,816 of record NZ_CP023865.1, on the reverse strand, counting down.
CCAGCAGTTCGAACTCACCCACCGGTCGGGCGGCTACTACGAGATCCGCAACCGCAACACCGGCACCTGCCTGGACGACCTGAACTCCAGCACCGCCTCGAACGCCGACGTCGGCCTCTACACCTGCAACGGCTCCACCGCCCAGCGGTGGACCGTCCAGGACCGCGGCAACGGCTGGTTCTCGCTGCGCAACATCGCCGGCAACATGTGCCTGGACAACTACGAGTGGAACGCCGCCAACGGCGCCCGCCTCTCCCTCTACCCCTGCAACGGCCTCGCCGCCCAGCTCTGGCGCCTGGGCTGAGCCCACGTGCCGGGGCGGCCGGCCCGCCCCGGCACGCCGGCCGGGACCGGCGGTGAGCATCGCGCCGCGGGTGGGCCGGCGCCAGGAAACCGCACCTGCTCAGGTCGTCGCGCAACCCGCGCGGGGCGTGGACGTCCGCGACCGGACCGCGCCGGGCGGCGCCCGCGGCATGTCGGCCGGCGCCGCGGCGGAACGTCCGCGCAGATAGTTCTCCACCAGGACGGCACCCCCCGCCGGACGCGGGCGCGCCCGGCGGGGGGTGCCGGTCCGGCCCGCCGCGCGGGCCGGGCCGGGGACGCGGCGGTGACCGGCCCCGGTCCCGGCCGGGTGCCGGGGGACGGCCACCGGGCGGGTCAACGCCAGAACGTTCCGGGCAGAGACAGGTCGCCGGAGGCCACGTCGAAGGGGTTCTCGACCCGCAGCAGCGGGTCGTGCAGGTCGGCGTTGACCTTCAGGGCCGCGGTGACGCCGTCGTACCGGAAGGTCTCCGGGAAACCGAGCGCGGCCAGCGGCACCTCGATGCGCACGGTCCGCCCGGTCACGGTCGTCGGGTACGACGGGCTGTCCAGGTAGATCGGCGCGCCCGGCCAGGTCCTGGGCAGCCGCGGCCGCTCCCCCGGCAGGATGTCGCGGACCTTCAGCGCCCCGTCCGCCCGGGTGGTGTCCGGCACGAGCACCACCCAGTGGGAGTGCCACAGGCCACCGTCGTCGTCCTTGCTGCCGTTGCGGTTCTCGTCGGCCAGCGGCGTGTCGTCGAAGTCGGGGTGGCTGGTCGCGGCCATCGCCAGCACGCCGCTGTCGGCGGGGAAGCCGACGGTGTCCGCGTTGAGCGAGATCGGCCACACGTAGCTGAGCACGGAGCTGCCGGCGAATTGCCCCACTGGCTCCGGTTTCACCGACCCGGCCCGGCCACGGACCTGCTCGGTGAAGACGATCCTGTCGCCCTGCCGCCGGACCGTGGTCTTGACCAGGTCGAAGGCGGCGGGTTCGGTGTCGCCGGGCGCGGAGACGATGCCCGGGCCGTGGTGGTGGGCGCGGTGGTCGTGCGCGACGGCCGCCACCGGCTGCGGGGCGGCTTCGGCGGCGGCGTCCGGGCGGGCGCCGGCGAGCACCGTCGCCGCGACGGCCGCCACCGCGACGGCCGCGGGGACGACGACGCGGCGGGTGGACCGGATCGGCAGTCGGGTCATGGTCTGGTCTCCTGTCATGTGGTTGGCACTGCCAATTCTTTGGGGCACACGTCGGCGCGGTGCGGAGCGCCGCCGTCGAGATGGCCGGCCGGCGCCTCGCCGGGCCCGGGGTGGGTCAGTGGCGGATGGCGACACCCTCGACGGCCGGGAAGTCGAGGGTGGTCTGGGCGACCGAGTTGAAGTAGTTGGTGAAGGTGTTGAGCGCTACCGCGGCGACGATCTCGCCGATCTCGCCGTCGCGGTAGCCGGCCTCGCGGACCGCGGCGAGATCCTCGTCGGTGACGAAACCCTTGCTGGCGATGACCCGCTTGGCAAAGGTGAGCGCGGCCTCCGCCCTGGGGTCCGAGGCGCGGGCGTCCCGGCCGGCGACCAGGTCGTCCTCGGACACGCCGGCCCTGGCGCCGAGCACGGTGTGCGCGGCGAGGCAGTAACCGCACTCGTTCTGCACGGCGGCGACCAGGGCGATCTGCTCCTGCACCCGGGCCGGCAGCAGGCCCTTGGACAGCGCGCCGGAGAACTGCAGGTAGGCGTCGAGCACGGCGGGCGAGGTCGCCATCGCGCGCATCATGTTCGGAGTGACGCCGAGGGCGCGCTCGACGCGACCGAGCAGGGTGCGGGCCTGGCCCTCGGCGGTGGCGGGGTCGACGGTGGCGATACGAGACATGACTTCTCCCTACGATGGTCCGGTTTACTTGGCACTGCCAAATATAGCGACGACGGGTGTCCCCGGCACAAGACGACCGCCCTGTGGGCTGGAACACTGTGGCCGCCCCGGCACGCCCCGCCCGCGGCTGGGACGGCGCGGGTCGCTAGCGTCCGATCACCGCCGCCGACACGGTTCTTGTCCCTGCCAAGTACCCCGTAGAATGGGAAAAGCGCTGGTCGCAGGCGCACCGAAGAAGACCCGGTTGGTGAAGCGCCAGCTGGTGAAGCGCCAGCTGGTGAAGCGCCCGTTGGTGAAGCAAGAGCTGGCAAAGCAACACGGCCGGCGAAGCAACGGTGGGCGTGGGAACAACTGGCGGGGGAACGGTTCGGAGGAGGAGCGGTTCGCATGTCCGAGGTGCCCGGACCGCCATCGGTCAGCCAGCTGCTGATCGGCCTGGCCCGTCTCGGTCAAGCCGTCCGTATGGAGGCGTGGCGCAACGCCGGACCGCACAATCTGTCGCCGCTGCAGGCCGACATCGTCACCCTGCTGCACGGCAAGCCGCATCCGATCCGCCAAGGGGAGATCGTCACGGCTCTCGCCTCGACGCCGCCGACCGTCTCCGACGCCGTCAAGGTCCTGCGGAAGAAGGAACTGCTGGAAGGAAGCCGCGATCCCGGGGACGCCCGGGCGCTGCTGCTCGGCCTGACGCCGCTGGGCCGCGAGGAGGCCGACCGGCTGAGAAGTCAGTCGGAGACCCTCAGCGGCGCCGTGGCGGCGCTGTCGCCCAGCGACTTCGCCGCCATGCTGCGCGGCACCACCACCCTGATGCGCGAGCTGCAGGAACGCCGCGCGATCCCGATCTCGCAGATGTGTCTGACGTGCCGCTTCTTCGTCCCGCGCGCACACCCCGACAACCCGGACCGGCCGCACCACTGCAACTTCGTCGACACGCCGTTCGGCGACGCCGAGCTGCGCGTGACCTGCCCCGACCACGAGACCGCGTGACCGGGGCGCCGCGCCGCAGGCAGGTCCGGACTCGGACTGCCGTCCCGGCCGCGCGGCGCGGGACGCCCGGTGGACGTCCCGCCGCGCGACCGGCTCAGCCGAAGCTCGCCGGCTGCCCGGTGGTCTCCAGCAGGGACAGCCACAGGTCGCTGTTCGGGTCGACCTGGTTGCGGTGGCTGACCGCGAGCTGGATCGGCACGTGGACGAAGCGGCGGTGCCAGCGGCCCACCACCACCTCGGTCCGCCCGGCCATCGCGGCGTGCACCGCGGCGTGCGCGAGCCGGATGCAGTAGACGCTGTCGTACGGGTTGGCCGGCACGCCGCGGATCATGTAGCTGGGGTCGATGTACTTGACGTTCAGCTCGGTGTTGCGGGCGTCGAACCAGTCGTTGATCCGCTGACACAGGTAGGGGCCGATGTCGCGCAGTTTGACGTTGCCCGACGCGTCGGTCGCGTACGGCTCCCCGGCCAGCAGGTCCTGCCCGGCGCCCTCGGCCACGACCACCACCGCGTGCCCGCGGTCGATGACCCGGCGGTGCAGGTAGGGCAGGAGCCCGTGCTCGCCCTCCAGCTTGAGGGGCACCTCGGGGATCAGCACGATGTCCGCGTCGCTGTTGGCCAGCGCCGCGTACAGGGCGATGAAACCGGAGTGCCGGCCCATCACGTTGACCACGCCGACCCCGTTCGGCGCCGAGGTGGCCTCCACGTGCGCCACCCGGATCGCCTCGGCGGCCTCGGAGAACGCGGTCTGGAAGCCGAAGCTGCGGTCGATGAACGGGATGTCGTTGTCGATGGTCTTCGGGATGCAGACCACCGCGATCTTCTCGTCCCGCTCGGCGATGACCCGGGCGATCTCCATCGCGCCGCGCATCGAGCCGTCGCCGCCGATGACGAACAGGATGTTGATGCTCATCCGGTCCAGGCAGTCGACCACCTCGTTGGGGTCCTGCTGACCGCGAGAGGAGCCGAGGATCGTCCCGCCGTCCTCGTTGATGCTCGCCACCACCTCCGGCGTCAGATCGATCACACCGTGCCCGTAGCGGGGGATGAAACCCTGGTATCCGTTGCGGAAGCCGAAGATGCGGTTCACCCCGTAACGCGAGGTCAGCTCCAGGACCAGGGCGCGGATGACGTCGTTGAGCCCGGGGCAGAGGCCGCCGCAGGTGACGATGCCGACCCGGGTCTTGGCCGGGTCGAAGTAGATGCGCCGGCGCGGACCGGCCGGCTCGAAGCCCGGCAGCTGGTCCGGGCCGGTGCCGCGGGCCGCCGCCATGCTGCGGGTGTCGTCGAAGAGCACCAGATCGTCCTCGTCGACGCAGTGCAGGGAGCTGCGCCGACCGTCGAGCACGGGGGCCAACGGGGAGTCGATCCGGCAGGGGCCAAGAGTGCGGACCACCAGGTCCGAGGCTTCGATCGTCGGCAACGCGTCCTCCGGATACCGTACGTGCTGCGGGATCGGCGGACGGCGTCAACCGAGTCACCCGGCTAGCAGCAGCTGGAGCATACTCAGCGGCCTGTGGGCATCCCGGGTGGGCGGGTCGCGGAGTCGCCTCGGTCACGTGGCTGCGGCCGGCCGGCGGTCGCGGCTCGCCGTCGGCGGCGGACGCGGGGCGTGACGGCTGCCGGACCGGTCAGCGCGGCTGGTAGTCCAGCCAGTCGACGTGCACGGTTCCGGCCACCGCGTACATGCCGATCACCCGGCCGGTGAACCCGCCGGCGACCTCGGTGGACAGATACCGGCCGTCGAGCGTGGCCAGCACGGCGCAGGCGCCGTCCGGCTCCTCGACCCCGAAGGCGAGCGTGTCCGGGCCGTCGCGCGGATCCCGTACCTCACCGGCGACGACGTCGATGCGCAGCACGACCGGCCCGTCGGGCACCCGCCGGTCGGCCACGACGGTGTTCAGCGGGCCGATCCGGGCGCGCACCGCGACGTGCCCGGCGGCCGCCTCGATCTCGTAGTGGTGGCGTTCGTCCAGGCGGACGGCGAGCCCGCCCCGCCCCTCGGCCGCGTCGACCCGGGCCCGGACCCGGCAGGACAGGTGCTGCTGGCGGCGGCCGAGAAAGGTCACGTCGAGGTCGTCGAGGGGGCCGGCGGCGTGCAGGGTCAGCCATCCGGCCCGCTCCGCGGTCGTGTACCGCTGCGCCGGGCGGTGCCGCGGCGAGATCCAGCACGGGTCGAGGTCGGCGGAGTCGAAGTCGTCCCGCACGGGCGCGCCGGACCCGGGTGCCGGCGCCCCCGGCTCACCGATGACCGGCCAGCCGTCGACCCAGGTCACCGGCGCGAGGAAGGTCTCGCGGCCGAGCACGTGCCAGCCCGGGGTGCCGCCACCGGGCCGGACCCCGAGCAGCATCATCCACCAGGAGCCGTCCGGCGCCTGCACCAGATCGCCGTGCCCGGTGTTCTGGATCGGGTGGTCGGTGCCGCGGTGGGTCAGGACCGGGTTGTCCGGGCACGCCTCGAACGGCCCGGCCGGGGTACGCCCCCGCGCGACCGCCACGCCGTGGCCGCGTTCGGTGCCGCCCTCGGCGATCAGCAGATACCAGTACTCGCCGATCCGGTACAGGTGCGGCGCTTCCGGCGCCTTGGCGCCGGGCGAACCCGACCAGATCCGGTACGGCGCGCCGAACGTACGCCCGGTGGCCGGGTCGATGCGCACCTGGCTGATCCCGG
>NZ_CP023865.1:300000-467500 GCF_003711105.1 Actinoplanes teichomyceticus ATCC 31121 | reverse complement strand
GGCGCGCAGGGCCCGCAGCTCGTCGACGCTGCGCAGGGTCCACTGCCGGAGCAGAACCGCCGGGGCCATGGGTCCATCTTGCTGAGCCTGCGGCGAAATGCACTGGTCCGACCGGTTCCCGGTGGCGCACCGAACGGCGCGTGCGGCCGGTCGCTCACGGCCGGACACTCCCGCGGCCCCCGCGCTCGGAGAGCCCCGACCGGTCCCTCACGGCCGGACACTCCCCGTGGCCCCGGCGCTCGGAGAGCGCCGGGGCGGGCGCCGCGCGGGATCAGCACGGGGCTTGGCCGGTGGCCTGCGGGCGGGGCCGGTAGGGCGTACCGGGAAGGGGGTGTCGTCCCGGCGGCGCCGGGCGGGCCTAGCGGACCTTGCGGCGTTCCAGCAGGACCAGGTCGACGTCGGTGAACCTGACGGTCTGCTTCGTCTGGTACCTGAGTTCGAGCAGTTGGGCGCGATCGGCCGGCATACCGTCGAACGGGTCGTCGCTCCAGCCGGTGTAGATCACCCAGAGCCGGGGTTCGTTCTTGAGGCAGGATTTGGCCACGGCGCATTCGGAGGCGGAGAACGACGCCCGCTCGGCCGCGGTCTTGTCGAGGAAGACGTCCCGGGGCTTCCGCTTGTCCCGCATCTCGTAGTCCCAGGCCTCGCGGGCCAGGTCGGAGAGCCGGCCGAAGGGGTCGTTGAAGACCACCCCGTCGCCGGGCCGCTGCCGCTGGTCGATCATGGTGATGGCGGCGCGGTAGTCGGGCTGGCCGTCGACCGGGCTCTGCCGGACCAGAGCGTGCGCGGGCAGACCGACCCACACCACCCCGGCGACCGTCAGGACCGCGGTGGCCGGGCCCAGGTGCGGCCAGATCAGCCGGCCGCTCAGGTAGGCGCCGGTGGCGGCGAGGATGGCCCAGGCGGGCAGGACCACGAGCACGTACCGGGGCAGGAACATGTGCAGGACCGGGAAGGTGACGAGCACGAAGACCGGCGGCACCACCGCCCAGGCCAGCAGCATGCCGGCCACCGGGCGGTTGCGCACGCTCGGCGCGAACCACAGGTAGGCGGCGCCGAGCACGGAGAGCACACCGAGGACCAGGGCGAACGGCGCGGAGAGGAACATGTCGGCCGGGAATGCGAGGATGGCCGCCTTGTCCGCCTTGATCCAGGAGATGGACGCGGACTGGTGGGAGGCGATGGCGGGCAGCCAGATCACTCCGAGCAGCCCGAAGCCGCAGCCGAAGGCGAGCCGCCAGCGCCTCTCCACGTCGTCCTCGCCACGGGTGGCGCACAGCCAGAGGACGAAGTGCGCGGCCAGGACGGTGAGCGAGACGAAGTGCACCAGGCCCATGAGCGCGACCGAGACGCCGTAGGCGACCAGCCGGGGCACGGCGGGGCGTTCCAGCGCGCGGAGCAGCATCAGCGTCGCGAAGGCGCCGGCCACGGTCACCGCGGCGTACGAGCGGGTCTCCTGGCCGTAACGGGAGACCGCCGGGATGACGGCGAAGAGCAGTCCGGCGGCCAGGCCGATCGGAACGCCGACCAGGCGCCGGGCGATCAGGGTGACCAGGCCGGCGCAGGCGGCCATCGCCACCGCGGACGGGATGCGCAGCTGGAACGGGGTGTCGCCGACCAGGTCGATCCAGACCCGCATGACCATGTAGTAGACGACGTGCACCAGGTCGGTACGCCGCAGCAGCTCCTCGAAGTCGCCGAGGGAGAGGGTGATGGCGTGCCAGGTGGCGTACTCGTTGTTCCACATCTCGCGCTCGCCCAGGCCGCGCAGGCAGATCGCCAGCGCGGCGGCGGCCGGGACGAGGGCCAGCAGCGCGGCCCAGGGCCGCGGTGCGGCCGTGGGCGGCCGGCCGCGGGTGGCCGGCGTGGTGGCGTCCGGCGCCGGGGCGGAAGGGAGGGCAGTCGCGGTGCCGTTGGTGGTGGCCGTCATTGCACCGTGAATCCGATCTTCGAGGAGGCGACGCCCTTGCGCATGGCGGACTGCGCCGCCCGGTCACCCTCGATGCGCCACTTCGCCGAGCCGTTCTGGTTGAAGTAGATGAAGCCGATGGTGTCCCGGTCGGCTAGCACGCCGCGGGCGAGGTCGGCGATCCAGGCCGGCCGCTGCGGTCCGGGCGCCACGCCGGTCTCGACGATGATGAACGGCTTCTTGGAGAACGCCCGTATCGCCTTCTTGGTCGGGCCGAACAGCGTCGAGTAGGTGTGCGCGCCCTTCGACGTGTAGTAGCCGTCCATGCCCAGCCAGTCGACGTAGGCGTCGCCGGGGTAGAACGGTTTGAGCTTGACCCGCGGCACCGGGTTGATCACGTTCGGCGTCCAGGTCCAGATCACGTTGGTGGCGCCGACCTGCTGGAAGATGCCGTGGATGTGCCGCCAGGCGGCCACGAAGTCGGCCGGGGTGGCCTTCGAGTTGCCCCACGGGTACCAGCTGCCGTTCATCTCGTGCGCGAAGGTCAGCCCGATCGGCAGGTTCAGGGTGCGGATCGCCTTGGCGAAGTCGGTGACGTACCGGTCCTGTCTGCCGGCGGCGATGTCCTTGAGCTTCGCGTCGAACGGCTCCCAGCGGACGATCACCATCGCGTTCTGCTGGTACGCCTCGCGCACCTCGGAGGCGGCGAAGCCGTCGCCGAAGGCGGCGTAGACGGTCAGGACGTTCGGCGCCTTGTCCACGGTGTCGGCGAACCTGGCGACCGCGGCCGGGCCGGTGGGGTCGCCGGGCAGGGCGACGCCGAAGTACTTCTTCTTCGGCTTGATCAGCGGGGTGACGTCGAACGGCGGCGCGACCGTCGCGGAGGGCGCCGCGCCGGCCACGATCCCGCCGCCGGCGGAGGCCGGCAGGCGCCCCTCGGTCAGGGAGATGCCCTTGAAGACGGCGAACTCCACGACCGCGAGCGTGACGATGACGGCCATGATCAACAGGTGTCGGGTTCTCACTTCACCACCTCGGGCAGGTCGCGGTGAGCCGCTGCGGGCAGGTCGCGGTGAGCCGCTGCCGGCAGGTCGCGGTGAGCCGCTGCCGGCAGGTCGTCACGCACCACCGGTTCAGAGCACATCGGCTCGGTCGCGGTCCGGGTCGACGAGCAACGCCTGGCCCGCCACGGCCAGGTAGAACATGCCGGTCAGGAACAGCGGGGTGAAGGTCAGCGCGTCCTCGGTCACCATCCGGAAGGCCGCGCCGCCGGCCCAGAGCACACCGGTGCCGAAGGTGAACGCCCACATCGCGATCCACAGCCGGCGGGTCTTGCTCTTCTTCTTCGTGCCGCCGGTCGGCTGCCAGCCCATCCGGCGGCCGCGGAGGATGTCGACGACGGCGAACAGGTGGGACCAGCCGTAGATCATCTTCACCGTCCAGGCGCTGAACCCGTACCGGGACCGGTGCCAGAGTGGGAAGAAGACGAAGTTGTACAGGATGCTCGGCACGATGAGCAGGTAGTTCTCGATGCCGACCTGCTGCGGGAAGACCGTCAGCATCAGCAGCGGGACGATCGGCACGACGAGCGTGAAGATGCCGGTGTGCAGGTAGTAGCAGAAGCCGGAGATGTAGCTCAGCCGGCCGCGCAGGCTCAACTTCTGCTTCCAGAACTTCTTGGAGCCCAGCAGGCTCATCGAGCCGGCGCACCAGCGGTACTGCTGGGTGAAGAACGAGTTCACGTCGGCCGGGCAGACACCCGCGGCAAGCGCGACCGGGATGTACCGCAGTCGCCAACCGGCGGTCCGCAGGTCGAAGCCGGTGTGCACGTCCTCGGAGTGGTCGATCAGGGTGTTGCCGCCGATCTCGGCCAGCGCCTCACGCCGGTAGAGCGCGCAGCTGCCCACGCAGATCGCGGCCTCGTGGTTGTTCCGGGAGACCTGCACCGAGCGGTAGAAGAGCTCCTGCACCGCTCCGGCGCCGCGCTCCAGCCAGCCCTGGCCCCTGTGCACCCGGAAGAACTGCGGGGACTGCACGATGCCGAGATCCGGCTCGCGCTCCATGTACGGGATCATCTCGTGCAGCATGTCGACGCGCGGGGCGAAGTCGGCGTCCAGCACCAGGATGTAGTCGCTGAGCGAGCGCTCGAACGCGTACCGCATGTTGCCGGCCTTCTTGAACCAGCCCCGGTTCGGGCGGCGCTGGTAGATGAAGCCGAACCGCAACGCCATCCGCTCCATGATCGGCTCGGAGGAGTCGTCCAGCACGTACACGTCCACCGGGCCGGGGTAGAACTTCGCCATCTGGCGAACCGACTCCCAGGTGTTCTGCAGTACGTACGGCGCCTCGCCGCAGACCGGGAGGAACACGTCGACCGACGGGTAGCGCTCCGGCTGCCACCGCTTGATCAGCGCCAGATGGTCCTGGAGGTCGAACCCGCGGGTGAACGCGTTGACCGCCAGGGAGATCAGGTAGTACAGCACGGTGAACGCCATCAGCGGCAGGATCGCCAGCAGCCAGGGCGCGGTGCGCACGAAGGCGACCTGGCTGACCAGCAGGCCGGTGAAGCTGACCAGGGAGACCAGGGTCAGCGGCGCGAGCCGCCGCTTGGCGTAGAGGTACTTCTCCCGGTCGGTGGGCGGCAGCGGCACCGGCGCGTAGATCGGGCGCCGGGACTTGTCGTCGCCGGAGCCGGGCGCACGCGGGATCCGGAAGGAGTCCGGCACGCCCATGACAGCCGTCTCGAATGGTGCCGCCTGCTTCTGATGGACGGTCTCCGTCCGCTGCACCGCACTCCCCCGAGTTCGCGTGACGGTCCGCTGCGGACAGTCCGATGTCTACGCCGCCGCTGATGGACCTGCATCGTTCCCGAGCGAAGACATCGGTGTCAACCGATCGGGCGAGGCTTGAAGCGCCCTCAACCTGCAGATGTGATCAGACTCTCGGGCTGCCCGTGACCGTTATCGGCACCGCCCGGGCGAACGCTTGTCAACTACGGCAAACGGGCGATCCCCCACCGCGTGCCACCTGCACGACCGAGTGTCACTCATACTTTCGGCTAGTCTTTTGCTGGACGACCGGTTAAGGTGGGCGACAACCGAACGGACAAGCATGCGCGGATGACGACGTGATTGGACGGCGCCATCCGTGGGTAAGGACGCCCGACCGGACCGGGTCCGCTGCACAGTGGACCGGCTCTCTCGGAAAGGTGCCAGGGAGGACCATCGCATGACCGTCATGGAGACTTCGACGACCGTCGCGCCGTCGACGGCAGCCAGCGCCGAAAGCCCCGTCGACAGCGCGGCGGAGCTGCTGAACGCGATGGCCGCGATGCCGGCCGGGCACCCGTCCCGGGCCGCGCTGCGGGACCGCGCGATCGAGGCCTGGCTGCCGCTGGCACGCCACCTGGCCAACCGCTACTCCGGCCGCGGCGAGCCCACCGACGACCTGGTGCAGACCGCCACCGTCGGCCTGATCAAGGCGGTCGACAAGTTCGACCCCGAACGCGGCGTCGACTTCGCCGGCTACGCCATCCCGACCATCATCGGCGAGATCAAGCGCCACTTCCGCGACCGCACCTGGTCGGTCCGCGTCCCGCGCCGGCTGCAGGAGCTGCGCCTGGCCATCACCGAGGCCAACAGCACCCTCACCCACAACCTCGGCCGCTCGCCCACGGTCGCGGACATCGCCACCCACCTCGGCATCACCGAGGAAGAGGTCCTCGAAGGCCTGGAAGGCGCCCGCGCCTACAACGCCACCAGCCTCTCCACCCCGATCAGCGCCGACGGCAGCACCGAGCTCGCCGACACCCTCGGCGGCGAGGACCACGAATACGAACTCGCCGAGACCCGCGTCGCCCTCGGCCCCGCCCTCGCCACCCTCGACGAACGCGAGCAGCGCATCCTCACCCTGCGCTTCTACGGCAACCTCACCCAGTCCCAGATCGCCGACCAGATCGGCATCTCCCAGATGCACGTCTCCCGCCTGCTCACCAAGGCCCTGACCAAGCTGCGCAACCAGCTGGCCAGCGAGACCATCTAGTCCCCCACCGCCGATGCGGCCCCGGTCCGGACCGGCCGGGGCCGTCGTGCGAGCAGCACCAGGATCACCGCCAGCACCAGCGCGGCGACCTCCATCGCGGCGCCGACCAGCGGGGTGGACCGGTAGCCCCAGCCGGCCGCGATGGCCCGGCCGCCGAGGTATGCCCCGGCCGCGTTGCCCAGGTTGAACGCCGACACCGCCGCCGACGAGGCCAGCAGGTTCTGCCCGTCCGGCCCGGCGGCGACCAGCACCCGGTTGGTCAGCCCGGGCACCGTGGCGTAGGCGACGACCCCGAGCACGAAGAGCGTCACCGCGGCGGCCAGCGGCGACCGGGCGGTCACCGGGAAGATCAGCAGCACCGCGAGCATCGCCACCGAGGCGCCCACGATGGTGCCCATCAACCGCCGGTCCGCGGCCCGCGCGCCGATCACATTGCCCAGCACCAGACCGGTGCCGAACAGCGCGAGCAGCCACGGCAGCGCGCCCTCGGAGTACCCGGCGACCTCGGTCATCAGCGGCGCCACGTAGGTGAACGGAGCGTACACCGCGCCGAACGCGCACGCGGTCATCGCCAGGGCCAGCCACAACTGCGCGTGGCGGAAGGCCCCGAGATGCCCGGCCCGGTGCCCGGCCGGCCGGCTGTGCGGCACGAACAGGGCGGTGGCCAGCGCGGCGAGCAGGCCCAGCCCGGCCATCGTCCAGAACGTCGCGCGCCAGCCGAGCTGCTGGCCGAGCAGGGTGCCCAGCGGGACCCCGGCCACGGTCGACAGGGTGAGGCCGGCCAGCATCGCGCCGATCGCCCGGCTGCGTCGGTCCGGCAGCAGGTCCCCGGCCACCACCGTGGCGAACCCGATGAACGCCCCGTGACACAGGGCGGCGACCACCCGGCCGGCCATCATCAGCGGGTACCCCGAGGCGACCGCGGACATCGCGTTGCCGATCACGAAGAAGGCCAGCAGCCCGACCAGCGCCGGTTTGCGCGCCCGGGTGCTCAGCAAGGCGGTCACCAGGGGCCCGCCGATCACCACGCTGAGCGCGTACCCGGAGATCAGCAGGCCCGCGGTGGGGATGCTGACATACAGGTCACCGGCGATGTCCGGAAGCAGACCGGTGATGACGAATTCGGTCATCCCGATGGCGAAGGTGCCGACCGAGAGCGCGGCCAACGCCGGTCCCGGACGGGTGGTTGCGACCTCACGAACGTCGATCATCCGATCACTCTCGACCGAACGTGCACGGATCGCTACCCGAAAAGGTCTGACCACGGTTGCGGAACAGGTCCATGCGGTCGTCGGACCATTCGGCGGCTACCGTGTAGCCGATGCCACCTTCAGCCGAGCTCCCCGGGTTCCTGCACAGCGTCGCCCCGATCCTGGATCGCTGGGGTTACCTGGCCATCGCCGGTGTGATCGGCGTGGAGAGTTTCGGGGTGCCCGCCCCGGGCCAGACGATCATGGTGGCCGCGTCGATCTACGCCGGCTACGGCCGGATGAACATCTACCTGGTCGCGCTGATCTCGTTCGTCGCCGCGGTGATCGGCGACAACATCGGGTACTGGATCGGCCTGCGCGGCGGGCGCCGGGCGGTGCACCGCTTCGGCCGGTACATCTTCGTCACCCCGGAACGCCTGGCGAAGGCCGAGCAGTTCTTCGCCCGGCGCGGCAACCGGATCATCGTGGTGGCCCGGTTCATCGACGGGCTGCGGCAGCTCAACGGCGTGATCGCCGGGATCACCCGGATGCCGTGGAAGACGTTCCTGCTCTACAACGCGATCGGCGCGGCGATCTGGGTGGGCTGGTGGACCACGGTGTCGTACCTGCTCGGGGCGAACCTCGTGACGATCATGGAACACGCGCACCGGTACAAGTGGCTCGCGATCGGGCTCGTCGTGGCCGCCATCGGGACGTACGTGACACTCCACGTCCGGCACATCCGGCGACGCCGGGCCCGCGCCGCGGCCGCCGCCTCCATCGAGGAGAACCCGGTCTGACCGTCCGGCCCCACGGTACGCCGGGGCCGGTCCGTGGCTAGTCCCGGCTCGGCGACAGCCGCGCCGACCGGTCGCGGTCCAGATCCCCGGGGTGGAGCCGGTCACCGGTGGTCAGCGCGGGCCGGGCCGGCTCGCGCAGGCCGAGCATCACCAGCCACTCGGCCAACTGGCGGTGCACCGCGTCCGGCCCGTCCAGGTCGCCGGTCACGGTCCAGGCCGCCGGGTGCACCAGCATCGCGTCGGTCTGCCAGCCGCCCAGGCCCCCGTGCGAGCCGACCAGTTCCTCGAACGCGGCGACCTCCGCGGTCTCCGGATCCACCGAGCTGATCACCACGAGGTCTCCGACGTGCGCGGCCTCCTGGTGACGCAGCAGGTCGGCGCGGGCCCGCGGTCCGTACGCAAGGAGCGGGTCCGGGCCGCTGACCACGCCGTCGCGGAGCCGGTGGACGCCGCCGCCCGGCCCGTACGCGACCGGCCCGTCCTCGTCCGCGACCACCACCAGCCCGATGCCCGGGTGGGCGGCCAGCCCGGCGATCAGCCGCGGATAGGTCTCCTCGATCTGCGCGCGCCGCACCCGGTACGGGAAGCGGGTCAGATAGACCAGCGACAGGTTCCCGGACGACAGGACCAGCAGCGGCGCCGTCGGCGGCTCCGCATCCGGATCACGTTTGCCCTGCTCCTCCGCCAGTTCGCGGGGAGCCGCGGCGGTGTCCGGGGCGGTGAGCCGCTCGACCACCTCGTCCAGGGTCTCGCCGTGCCGCTGGCGGAACGTGCTGCCCTGGCTCTGCCCGTGGTCGGAGAGCACCACGAGGTGGTAGCGCCGGGCCGCCTCCTCCGACAGCCGCTCCAGCACGCCGAGCATCCGGTCCAGGCTCTCCAGCTGGCGCATCGACTCCGGGCGGGCCGGGCCGGCGTGGTGCGCCACCTCGTCGTAGTCGACCAGGTCACAGAAGATCGCCGGGACGCCGCGGGCCATCTGTTCGGCGATCAGCGAGATGTTCACGTCCCGCAGCAGCATCGAGGCCGGGCGCAGGGCCAGGAACGCCCCGGAGCGGCTGACCCGGGGCCGCAGGTTGCGCCGGCGTTGCAGGCGGGCCTGGTGCAGCTCGGTGAAGACCTCGGCGACGCCGAGGACGAGGGCGCGGGTGAAGCCGTACGGGGACGCCATGAACGCCGCCCAGCCGCGCGCCGACCGGCCCGGCAGGGCCGCGTGACTGACCGTCAGCAGGTTGGTGACCGCGTCGCCGCCGAACGCGTTGCCGATGCTCACCCCGCCGTCTCGCAGCAGGCCGCGGCCGTCGCTGAGCCGGCGCTCGATCACCGCGGCGTCCCGTGGCCGGTTGGCCACCATCACCTTGCCGGTCTCCTTCTCGAACCAGCGGAACGCCGGGATCTGCCGGGACGCGCCGTGCAGGATGCCGGCCTGCGACGCCGGGGTGGTCGACGGCAGACCGGTGTGCCAGCGGCGCACGGTGTGGCTGCCGCTGCGCAACCAGTGCCCGAGGATCGGCAGGTTGCCGGCCCGGACCGCCCAGCGCAGCACCGGTTCGGCCACCCCGTCGAGCTGGATCACCAGCAGGCCCGGCTCGGTGCCCGGGCGCGGCCGGCGCAGGGTGAACAGCGGTCCGCCGGCCCGCCTGGCCGCCCGGCGGCGCACCCCGCGCATCAGGCGCCGGGCCTCGCGGACGAACGTGTCGTCGCTGCCGGCGTCCGCCATCCAGTCCAGCAGCGCGGCGAAGATCACCGCCAGGATGGCGGCGGTGAGCAGGGTGGGCAGCCCGCGGATCCGGTTGGCCGGGTCCAGCCGCAACGCCACCACCATCACCGCGACCTGGGTGACCACGCCGAACAGCATCGCGCCCCAGCCGCCGAGCGCGGTGATGCCGAGCAGCAGCAGCGGCCGTAGCACCGCGCCGACCGCCGCGACCAGCACCACCAGGCCCAAGGTGTCCACGATGTCGGTGCCGGCCACGCCGGGCATCAGCCACAGTGTCACGGTCACCACGACGAACGTGGTGACCGCGCTGCGCAGCACCGCCCGGACCCGGCCCAGCACTCTGCGCCAGCCGAACAGGGCGCGGATTTCGGGGCTTAGGGCCACGGCTCGACGATTGCACAACCGGTCACGGGTCGCGCGTCCGCATAGCCGCACCCGATCGGGGGAACGGCGAGCCGGTCACCCGCTCCGGCGGCTACCTTCGAGCCGATGCGCGTCCGATCGGCGTTCTTCGTCCCACTCATCCTGATCTTGGCGGCCTGCCGGGGGCCGTCCCGGCCGATGCCACCGGAGCCCGTGCCGGGCCCGCCGCGGGTGGTGGCCGGGTATTTCACCGAGTGGGGGGTCTACGGGCGCGGGTTCCCGGTGAAGAAGCTGGTGACCAGCCGGGCGGCCGGCCGGCTCACCCATGTGCTGTACGCGTTCGGCAAGGTCGGCGGGGGGCGCTGCGGGGTCGGGGACGCGTGGGCGGCGTACCGGCGACCGGTGACCGCGGCGGACAGTGTGGACGGCGTGGCCGACCGGCCGTCCGACCCGCTGCGCGGCAACTTCGGCCAGCTCCGCAAGCTCAAGGCGGCGTACCCCGATCTGCGGATCCTCTGGTCGTTCGGGGGCTGGACCCTCTCGTCCGGGTTCGCCGAGGCGGCCCGCGACCCGGCCGGCTTCGCCGCGTCGTGCCGCGCCCTGCTGAGGGATCCGCGGTGGGCCGGGGTGTTCGACGGCATCGACGTGGACTGGGAGTACCCGAACGCCTGCGGGCTGGCCTGCGACACCAGCGGGCCGGGCGCGCTGGCCCGGCTGCTGGGCGCGCTGCGCGCCGCCCTCGGCGCCGGCGCGACGATCACCGCGGCGGTGCCTGGCGACGTACGCAAGCTGCGGGCCACCGACTACGCCGCGGCGGCGGCGCAGGCGAACTGGCTCGGCGCGATGACCTACGACTACTTCGGCGCCGGCCCGGCCGACACGCGCACCGCCCCGCACTCGCCGCTGACCGGTTACCCGGGCATCCCGCGCACCGGGGCCACCACCGAGGCCACCGTGTCCGAGTTGCTGCGCCAGGGCGTGCCGGCGGCGAAGGTGCTGTTCGGGGTCGGGTTCTACGGCCGGGGCTGGACCGGGGTGGGCGGCGCCGGGCCGGGCGCCACGGCCACCGGGCCGGCCCCGGGACGGTACGGCAGGGGCATGGAGGACTACCGGATCCTGGCCGGACGGTGCCCGCCGACCGGGACGGTGGCCGGCACGGCGTACGCGCGGTGCGGGGCGCAGTGGTGGTCGTACGACACCCCGGCCACCATCCGCGGCAAGGTCGCCTACGCCCGCAGCCGCGCCCTGGGCGGCGCCTTCGCCTGGGAGCTGTCCGGCGACACCCCGGACGGCGCGCTGCTCGCCGCGCTGGCCGAGCCGGATCCGCCCTCCGCGGCGCCGGCCGAGCGCCGGTCGGGCCCCTAGCCGATCCGCACCCACACGTTGTCCAGGACGCCGTTGAACTGGTCGTTGTCCTGGAACGCGCCCTTGCCGCCGATGCTCAGCGGCCGGTTGTTGGCCACCGAGAGGCCGGCCGGCACCCGGGTCCGGCCGCGCACCACGTCGTCGACGTAGATCTCGAAGCGGACGCCCACCCGCTCGCACCGGACACTGTGCCAGCGGCTGTCGGCGGCGGACACCGAGCTGCGGACGATCCGGATGCCCGGCCGCCGCCGGTCCACCAGCACGCAACTGGGCTGACCGGCTGCGCCGTCGATCTGCAGTTTGTACTGGCTGCTGGTCTTGGAGTAGCCCTTCTGCACCACGTTCTGTCCCTTGCTGGTCGAGCGAGGGGACAGCAGCACCTCGGCGCCGTACGCCAGGTTGCGGGTGCCCGGGTTCAGGTCGGCGCTGTTCGGGGCCTGCAACGCCACGTGCGGGCAGACGGCCGCGTCGCAGTGCGGCGGGAAGGCCAGCGCGGTGCCCGGGCCGTGCACCACCGGGCGGACCCGGCCGCCGTGGCCGGAGATGATCCGCAGCGCGTGCCCCAGGCCGGACTCGTTGAGGATGCTGCCGGCCCGGCCGTTGAAGGTGTACCGGACGATCGTGACGGGGGGCGGCTCGTCGGGCCGCCCGGCGTCGGCCGGCCGTGCCGGCATCACCTCGACGGCGAGCGCCGCCGCCACGGATCCCGCGGGCCACCGCGCCGGCTCCACGGTCGGCCGTGCCGGCGCCGGCCCCACGGCCGGCCGTCCCGGCGCCGGCTCCACGGCCGGCCGTCCCGGCACGGCTGCGAGGCCCGGCTGTGCCGGTGGCGCCACGACACCGAGGGTGGCCATCAGGAGAGCGGACAGACCCGATTGCATGTCCACATTATCCCTTATAGTGCGAATTACCCGAAGAAGTGCTGGACCTGCGTCAGGGTCAGGTAGCCCTGCGGCTCCGGGTCGCGGGACACCGCCGGCAGCGCCTTCTCGGTCACCGCGATGTCGTGCGCGCCGGCCGGCGGCGGGGCCGGCTCCGGATCCGGCGGCAGGTCCGGCAGCGCCATCGCCTCCCGGATCACCTCGAACATGGTCCGCACCTCGGTCACCGCGCGCCGCATCAGCTCCTGCTGCGAACAGCTCGGCGGCGGCGCGCAGGTGAAGTTCGCCGCGGCGCCCGGCCGTCCCGGGTTGCCGCCCCCAACCGCGGATGGAGCCAGAACCCGCCCATGCCAGGCATGGTGGCAGGGGCCGACCGCCGGTCGCCGCCATCGCGGGCCGCGCGTCGGGTGGACACCGCCGCCGGCCGGATCGGGCCGCGCCGGAGTGGCTGCGCGCCCGCGGTCGACCCACCCTTTCGTGTCCGTCTCGGCGTGGACGGGTGGCATCCACCCCGGAAACGCTCAGCATATGGTGCGAAACGGACATCAAGGGGCGTGCGATGAAGAGAATCTGGGCGGCTGCGACCGTGGTCGCGCTGGGTGCGGTGGGTACCGCGGTCACCTCGGCGCAGGCCGCTCCACCACGCGACACGCCGCGTTACGTGCCGGCGCCGGTCGCATGGCGGCCCTGCACCGAGATGTCGCTCAAGGCACAGGGCGCGGAGTGCGGCACCGTGACCGTACCGATGGACTACGCGAACCCGGACGGCACCAAGATCGAACTGGCGCTCGCCCGGGTCCGGCACAGCACCCCGGACGACCGGTACCAGGGCGCCATCCTGGTCAACCCGGGCGGGCCGGGCGGGGCCGGGCGCGTCATGGCCACGCTCGGCTCGCACGTGCCTAAGCAGGCCGGCAACGCCTACGACTGGATCGGGTTCGACCCGCGCGGGGTCGGGGCCAGCCAGCCGAAGCTGACCTGCGACAGCGACTACACCGGGTACAACCGCCCGGCATACGTGCCGGTCACCCCGGAGCTGGAGAAGGCCTGGCACGCCCGGACCAAGAAGTACGCCGAGGACTGCGCCCGGGCCGGCGGGGCGCTGCTGCGCCACATGCGCACCGAGGACTCGGTCCGTGACATCGACAGCATCCGGCAGGCCCTGGGTCAGGAGAAGATCAGCTTCTACGGGTTCTCCTACGGGACGTACCTCGGCCAGGTCTACGCCACCCGGTTCCCCGAGCGGGTCCGCCGGATGGTGCTGGACGGCAACGTCAACCCGCGGCGGGTCTGGTACCGGTCGAACCTCGACCAGGACATCGCGTTCGACCGGAACATCAAGATCTACTTCCGCTGGCTGGCGGACCACGACGCCACGTTCCACCTGGGCGCCACCGGCAAGGCGGTGGAGCGGCTCTACTACCAGCAGCTCGACGAGCTGGCCGGCAAACCCGCCGGCGGGGTGATCGGACCGGCCGAGCTGACCGACATCTTCCTGCAGCCCGGCTACTACGTCTTCGGCTGGCAACAGGTCGGGCAGGCGTTCTCCGACTGGATCACCAAGAAGGACCCGGCCGGGCTGAAGAAGCTCTACGACGACAACAACCCGCAGACCCCGGGCAGCGACAACAACTACGCCGTCTACCTGGCCGTGCAGTGCACCGACGCGCCCTGGCCGGCGAAGTGGGAGACCTGGGCGGAGGACAACTGGCGGGTCTACCGCAAGGCGCCGTTCGAGACGTGGGGCAACGCCTGGTACAACGCGCCCTGCCGGCACTGGGCCGCCCCGGCGAAAGCGCCCGTCGAGGTGAACGGCGCCAAGGCCCCGCCGATCCTGTTGATCAGCGAGACGCTCGACGCGGCCACGCCGTACAGCGGAACCCTGCTGGTCCGGCGCCTCTTCCCGCGCGCCGCGCTGGTCGAGGGCGTGAACGGCACCACGCACGCCGGCTCGCTGTTCGGCAACCCCTGCGTCGACGAGACGATCGCGGACTACCTGGCCACCGGCGCGCTGCCGAAGCGCGTCGCCGCCGACCGCTCCGACAAGCAGTGCAAGCCGATCTCCCCGCCGGAGCCCGGCCAGCCCGGCCTGACCCGCTCCGCCGAGCCGCTCGACCGGCTGCGCCTGCAACGGCTGATCACCGGCCGGTGACCGGGCGCGGGCCCGGGGTGACACAGGTCGCCACCGGGCCCGCGACCAGGTCGGCTATGCTCGGCGCGCGAAGGGGAGTAGCTCCCAATGTCGCGGTCGACATACTGACGCCGTCACCGGCGTCCGGCCGCGCGGCCTTTCACTCAAGGCGAGCGAGACCTTCGACCAGGCTGTTCCAACCAACGGCCGGGTCGAGGTCGTTCCGCGCCCGAAACCCGGTCGTGCTGAACCGGGAGACTTCTGTGGAAGGATTCATCACCGCGCTGGCGGTCAGCTTCGCGGTCATCTTCGTCGCCGAGCTCGGTGACAAATCGCAACTCATGGCGATGACGTTCGCCACCCGTTTCCGGCCGCTTCCGGTACTGATCGGCATCACCGCCGCCACCGCGCTGGTCCACCTCGTCTCGGTCGGCATCGGGTACGGCCTGGGCAGCGCCATCCCCACTGACTGGATCTCGCTGGTCGCCGGTCTCGCGTTCCTCGCCTTCGGCGCCTGGACCCTGCGCGGCGACACCCTCACCGAGGACGAGAAGACCAAGGCGGAACGCTCCACCGGCTCCGCGATCCTCGCCGTCGGCGGCGCGTTCTTCCTGGCCGAACTGGGCGACAAGACCATGCTGGCGACCATCACGCTGGCCACCCAGCACGGCTGGTTCGGCACCTGGATCGGCTCCACCGTCGGCATGGTCGCCGCCGACGCGCTGGCCATCCTGGTCGGCCGGATGCTCGGCCGGCACCTTCCGGAGCACATCATCAAGTGGGGCGCCGCGGCGCTGTTCGCTATCTTCGGCATCTGGCTGATCGTCGAGGGCGTGATCGGCCTGTCCTGATCCGGCCGTGCGACAGGGAGGCGCGCCGTGCAGCGGTACCGCGCGGAACCCGACCGGGTGGGTCTGCCACCCGGTCACGAGCGGTCCGCCGGACGCGGGCCGGGCGGCGCGGCATGACCGGGCCGGGCACCGGGCAGCCGGTGGCACTGGCCCGGCTGCAACTGCAGCGCGGCGAGCCGGGCGCGGCCGCCGATCTGCTCGGCCCGGTGCTCGCCGCCGAACCCGACCACGTGACCGCGCTGGTGCTGATGACACACGCACAGCTGGCGCTGGAGAAGCCGGACCTCGCGTACGAGGTGGCCACCCGGGCGGTGCGGCAGGCGCCCGGGTCGGCGGAGGCGCTCACCGCGCTCAGCCGGGCACTGACCGCGCTCGGGCGGCACGACGAGGCGATCACCACGGCGCAGGCCGCGGTGGCCCGGCAGGCGGACAACCCGTACCGGCACAACCGGCTCGCCTGGGCCCTGCTGGAGCAGGGCAGACGGCCTGTGGAGGCGGAACACGCGGCCCGCGAGGCGATCCGGCTGGACCCCGACGAGGCGGATTTCCGGATCACGTACGCCATGGTGATGAAGCAGCTGCACCGGCCGGAGCGGGCCCGGAACGCCCTGCGGGACGCGCTGCGGTTGCAGCCGGAGCACGCCATCGCCCGGCACGAGCTGGCCGCGTTCGACGTGGTGCAGCGCAACCCGTTCGCGTTGAGCCGGCTGGCCCGCGGCATGAGCGGGCTGGTCGCCGCGCTGCGGGCGGATCCCCGGCAGGACGCCAGCCGGCACCTGCTGGACGCGGCGTTGCGGCAGTTCCTGGTCTACGCCGCGATCATCATGGTGGTCTTCGCCTATCTGGGCTGGCGCACGGCGAGTGACTCGACCGGGTGGGCCCGGCTGCTGGCCGCGGTGGCCGCGCTGGCTCCGGCCGGATACGCCGGATACTTCCTGGCGCGCGTCGACGGGGTGCTGCGGTCGTACCTCAGGGTGGTGCTGATCCGGCAGCGGGCCGCCGGCATCGCGGCGGTCCTGACCCTCGCCCTCCTGCTCACCGCGACGGTGGCGCCCGCCGGCTGGCTGCCGAGCCTGCTCGGCGTGGCCAGCCTGGCCGGCCTGGCGGTCCGCCTGCTCACCTCGATGGTTCCGCGTTGACGGCACCCGGTGCGGCCCCGGGGCCTCCGCGCCGGCCGATCGGCGGCCCTTTCGCGCGCGGTGTCCTAAGAATCCGCACTGGGCTGCCGAAGTAGGGCCTGTGAGCCCCGTCCCCTGGCTACCCGGAGCGGCCCGATGACCGACCTGGCCCGAACCGCCGATCCCGGTGCCGCCTCCGCCGGCGCTGCCGTGCCCCCGCCCGCCAGTGTTCCCGGGCTGCCCGGGGCCGGCCGGGCAGCCGCCCCGGCGCCGGCTCCCGGCGCCGGGGCGCTGCCCGCGCCGGTGCCCGGCGCGGGAGCATTGCCGGGAGCGGGAGCGTTGCCCGGCGCGGGAGCATTGCCCGGCGCGGGAGCATTGCCCGGCGCGGGAGCATTGCCCGGCGCGGGAGCATTGCCCGGCGCGGGAGCATTGCCCGGCGCGGGAGCATTGCCCGGCGCGGGAGCATTGCCCGGCGCGGGAGCATTGCCCGGCGCGGGAGCATTGCCCGGCGCGGCGCCGCTGCCCGGCGCGGGAGCGTTGCCCGGCGCGGCGCCGCTCGGAGCGGGGGCGTTTCCGGATGTGGCCGAGCGGGCCTTCGCCGATCCGACCGACATGGCCATCGCCCGGGCCGCCGCCCTCTTCGAGAACATGCAGCCGGCCGAGGCCGCCGCGATGCTCGAACCGGTGCTCGCCGGGCATCCGGACGCGGCGGCCGGCTGGATCCTGATGGCCCGGGTCCGGCTCGCCCTCGACCAGGTCGACCCGGCGCTGGCCGCCGCGCAGAAAGCCACCGAACTGGCGCCCGACGACCCGCGGCCGCTCGCCATCGCCAGCCGGGCGCTCACCCTGCAGGGCAAACACGACGAGGCGATGTCGATGGCGTACCGGGCGGTCATCGTCGAGCCGAAGAACCCGCTCTGGCACGACCGGGTGGCCTGGGCGCTGCTGGCCGCCGACCGGCAGCTTGCCGACGCCGAGCAGGCCGCACGCACCGCCATCGGGCTGGACCCGAACGAGGCACACTACTACTTCACCCACGGGGTGGCGCTGGCCGCGCTCGGGCACGTCGACCAGGCGCGGCAGGCGCTGACCACGTCGCTACGGCTGGAACCGGGCAATCCGGTCGCCCGGCAGCGGCTCGACGTCCTCAACGGCGCCGCGCCCCCGGCCGTGGAGAAGAAGAAGCGGGGCTGGAAGCTGTTCGGACGCCGATCGGGGAACGTCCCGGTGCGGCCGGAGGAGCGCACCTGAGCTAGGGACGGGCGCGCTTGGCCCGGTGGCGCAGCAGGAGCCACACCAGCCAGCCGGCGCCGATGATGAAACCGAAACTGATCAGACGGTAGAGAACCACCGCGGCGACCGCGTTGGCGCTGGTCAGGCCACCGGCCACCAGGCCCAGCACCAGCGCGGCGTCGACGATGCCGAGGCCGCCGGGAACCACCGGCACGCTCGCCGCAGCCATCCCCGCGCAGTACGCGATCAGCAGGTGCACCGGCGTGATCCGGTCCGCGCCCACCGCGATGCAGCACATCCACAGGCACAACGCGTCGAACAGCCAGTTCGCGCAGGCCAGCAGCGCCGCCACGAGGAAGTGCACCGGATGCACCCGGATCGCCTGCAACTGAGTGACGAAGCCGAACAGCCGGTCCGCGCCGTGCTCCGGCGGCCGACGGCGCACCCGGTTCACCCCGCCCAGCAGCGCCCGCACCGGACGGTCCAGCCACAACGGGTGGCTGGCGAGCAGCCGGACCGCCGCGGTCACCGCGACCGCCGCGACCGCGTACCCGACCAGGGTGCGCCAGCTGCCGGTGTTGCGGGCCAGGAGCCCGCCGACCGAGCCGACCAGGATCAGCGCGCCCGTGGAGAGCACCCCGCTCAGCGCGATGCACCAGGAGGCCTCCGCGGGGGAGACGCCGTACCGCCGCATCTGCCGGAAGTTGAAGCTGGTGGAGAACACCGGCCCGCCGGGCAGGGTCACGCTCAGCGAGTGCGCCGCGTAGGCCATCGCCACATGCCGCCGTACGCTGACCTTGGTGCCCGCGCCACGCAGCAGCGCCCGCTGCATCCGCGCATACGTCCCCATCGAGACGATCTCCGCGGCCAGCGCCCCGCCGACCCAGCCCCACTGCGGCGCGCGCAGCTGGGCGAACGCCTCGGTCAGCGCGGGCCAGCCGATGACCAGCTCCGTGCCCAGGACAGCGACCATCACGACGGCCAGCAGCGACCCCCGGCCGAACCGTCGTGGCCGGCCGGTCGCCGACGTGGCCGCCGCCGGAGTGCCGGTCGCGGTCATCACCGTCGATCGTGCCACCTCGCCCGGGAACTTTCCTCGCTTCAACGGGATCAATCGCGGCGCTGCTCCGGGCCGGGGTGTTGCGTATGGCGCGGAGCGGGTGGTGACCGGCGGACCGGGGCCGCCTTCGGCCGTTTCGCGTCGGCGCCGGTATTTCCGGCCGCCCGTGCCACTCCTTCGCTCCGTCACTTCCGGACGCTGCCCACCTGCTCACCACGCTGTCACCCGCTCCCTCTGCTGCTTCCCGCGCTGGACTCGCCGCCTGGCGGTGCTCACCTCCCGTTCTGCTGCCCTCACTTCCTGCCGTCTTCCGCCACCGCCTGCCTGCCGCTATTACCTCCCTGCCGGTTGCGCTCGCTGCCACCGCTTCCCTGCCGGCTGCCGTCTTCTCCTCCCGTTGTCCTCCGTCGCTGCCGGCTTCCCAGCCGCTCCCCACACCCCGAGCGGGTGAGCGGCGCCGGGAAGCCGCGGCGGACCGTGACCGGCCTTGGTGATGGTGCCTGCCCATCCGTTCCTCGTTGGGTTTTCCACACTGCGCCGCTGTCCACAGGCTGCGCGGCCGGATTCCGCCCGGGGTGGCAGAGTCCGGGCGTTCCATTTCGCGGGCGAGGAGGATGCGATGCGTTACCTGTAGGCAGGCGGCGGCCGGGGTCAGCCGTTGACCTCGCGGCGGACCCGTTCGGGCCGGTGCGCGCCGGGCGTGCGCTGCCGGGGCAGCTTGGCGGGTGTTCCCGAGGGGTCGCCGGCCGGCCTGGTTGCCTCCGAGGCGGGCGCATCGGCCGCCGAGCCGGGGGGCCGCCCGGGCACCGGGTCGGGAGGCGGCCCGGGCACCGGGTCGGGAGGCGGCCCGGGCACCGGGTCGGGGGCGGAAGGGCGGGGCGAGGCGGGACCGGCCGTGCGGGAACCGGTCGACGTGCTCCACGACCAGGGGTCGGCCGGGCTGTCCGGGGTCACCGCGGCCGACTCGTCCGGGTCGGGCTGCGGGGTGACGACCAGCGCGACGCCGCCCAGGCCGATGCCGGCGTAGCGGACCGGGTGCATCGTGCGCAGCACGAGGGCGTGCGCGAGCCCGGTGACCAGGCAGGCCGCCAGGCCGCCCAGCACCACGGTCACCCAGATGGATCCGGAGCGGACCCCGAGCAGGGACGGGAGGTGTCGGCCGGCGATGTGGAGCAGCAGGCCCAGGAACACGGTGGACACGACGGGCGTGAGGAACCGCGTCCAGAGGTTCTCCCGGCCCGGGGCACGATTCAGGTGCAGGAGCGCGCCGAGTGCGGTGAGCAGCAACAACACCAGGACGGCGAGCCCGCCGCCGACGACGAGACGGCGCGCGGTGCGGGCCGAGG
Organism: Actinoplanes teichomyceticus ATCC 31121; assembly: GCF_003711105.1. NCBI lineage: Bacteria > Bacillati > Actinomycetota > Actinomycetes > Micromonosporales > Micromonosporaceae > Actinoplanes > Actinoplanes teichomyceticus. Next base: position 447,495 of record NZ_CP023865.1, on the reverse strand, counting down.
CCTCGGCGCCGGCCAGATGGGCGCCGGTCAGCGCGGCGCCCACGATCAGCGATTGGGTCAGTGAGGCGGCGCGGGGGGCGCCGGTGTGGTGCGATACCTGCCCCAGTACGCCGGGCAGGACCCGTTCACGGCCGAGCGCATACAGCTGGCGGGTGATCGCGTGGTGCAGTGCGAGGATCGCGGCGAGCAGGCCGGTCAGCAGCGTCAACCGGCTCAGGGTGACGGCCCACGGGGCGAGCCGCTCGTCGGCCAGCGCGAACAGCAGCTCCGGTCCTCGGGCGGCGGCCCGACCGGCCACCTCGCGCGGGCCGGCCGCGACGACCACGCTCCAGGTGACGCCGGCCAGCAGCAGCGCGACGAGCAGCGTCGCCACCCGGGCGGCCCGGCCGGTGGTGCGGCGCGGGTCGTGGGACTCCTCCGCGTACGCCCCGGCGGTCTCGATGCCGACGAAGGCCAGCACCGCGACAACGAGCAGCAGGCCGAGCAGCGGACGGTCGACCCGGGCCGGATCGGTCGGCAGGACGGAGCCGATCTCGATCCGGTCGCCGGCCGGACGCAGCACGTTGGCCGCGGCCAGACCGGTCAGCACGGCGGCCTGGGCGACGCTCAGCAGGGCGATCACCCCGGCGGCGAACTCCACGCGCAGCGTGCCGCAGCACGCCACCAGGGCCCAGCAGCCGGCAGCCACCGCCCACCAGGGCGCGCTCACCGCGAACCAGTTGTCCAGCAGCGGCGCGGCGGCCTGGCCGAGCATGGCGTAGAGACCGAACTGGATCGCGTGGTAGCCGGCCAGGGCCAGCCACGCGGCGATCAGCGCGGCGGGGCGGCCCAGGCCGCGGGCGATCTGCGGGTACGCCGCGCCGGCGCCGGGGTGGCGGCGGATCATCGCGGCATACGGGGTGCTGAAGAGCAACAGCAGGACCGTGACGGCGAGGATGGACAGGGCGGCCAGCGGGCCGGCGCCGGTGGCCAGGACCGGCGGGGTCACCGTGACCATCGTGGCGATCGGGGCGGTCGCGGAGGCACCGAAGAAGGCGGCGAAGCCGGCGCCGACACGGGCCCCGGCGAGCCCGGCGGGCGCCGGGTGCACGGGTTCGTCAGGGCTGGCCACGGACTCCATTCAGGTCTACCGGACCGACTTTGACAACCACAAGTGACGACACAATGACCACTAGTGAGCAGATTGGCACAACCGGGCGGCGACCGGCCGTCGAAGGAACGGATCGGGCATGAGCCTCGATCCGGCGCGGACCCGCCGATGCCACGCTACGGCTGCCCGCCGGGCGCAGCGCGCCGCAGCGCGCGTCGGGCACCGGGGGCTGCAGCACTCCCGGCGGGGCGGCACAGCGGCGGGCCGGACGGCGCGGCGGGCAGCGGGACGAGGACGGGCGGGCGGGGAGACGAGGACGGGCGAGCAGCACGGCGAGGACGAGCGAGCGGGGAGACGAGGACGGGCGAGCAGCACGGCGAGGACGGGCAAGCAGCACGGCGAGGACGGGCAAGCAGCACGGCGAGGACGGGCGAGCAACGGGACGAGGACCGACGGCAGGGGACCGGGACGGGCCGGCAGCAGGGCGAGGACGGGCGAGCAGCACGGCGAGGACGGGCGAGCAACGGGACGAGGACGGACGGCAGGGGACCGGGACGGGCCGGCAGCAGGGCGAGGGCGGGCGGGCAGCGGCGCGAGGGCGGCACTCCCGCAGCGGCCAGCGGCGCGGCGGCCGGGGCGGCGCCCGGTGCGGGCCGTGACGGGCGGGCTGCAACGGGGCCGGTGCAATCAACGGGGCCGGTTGCAATTCCTCAACTGGGTTGCTCTCGCGCCGACTGCAACCACGTGCTCGCCACCCAGCAACTGACGGAGTTCCTCGCCGTCGTCGCCGACCGGCCCGATGAGGCCGCAGCGCAACACGCCGCCGTCGAGTGTGCGGTCCGCGCGCTCGGCGCCGACCTCGCGGTGCTGATGGTCGACGGGGGTGTGGTCGCCGCGGTCGGCCTGCCGGCCGAACGGATCCCGGCCCGCACCCTGGCCGAGATCGCCGCCGGTCTGCGCGCCACCTTCGAGGCCGACGGCCGCCGCTACGCGGTCGCCCTGGCGCACCTCGGCGGCCTGCGACCGGGGGTGCTGGTGCTGGGCCGGGAGGCCGGGTTCAGCGTCGAGGAGGTGTGCCTGCTCCGCGGGATGGCCCGCGTGCTCGAACTGAGCCTGCAGGCGCTGTACCTGATCGAGGCCGAACGCCGGCACGCCGCCGAGAACGACCGGCTGATCAGCTCCCTGCAGCGGCGGCAGCGGCTCTTCGACGAGCTGAGCTCGGTGCAGCGGGCGATCGCCCGCCGGGAACCGCTGCGCCGGATCCTCGACCAGATCACCGCGAGCGCCGCCGAGCTGCTGGACGTGCAGATGTCCGGGCTGACCGTGCTGGACGTGGACGACCCCAGCCGGACCAGCCTCTTCGCCAGCCGGGGCGTGCCCGAGGAGGCCGTGCTGCGGATGCAGGCGGTGCCGGTGGCCGCGCTGGGCGCCGCCGGGCTCGCGATCATGGGCGACGAGCTGGTCGCGGTCGACGACTACGCGAGCTCACCGATCGCGGTGCCGGAGATCGTCCGGGCGAAGCTGAAGAGTGTGATGGCGGTGCCGGTCCACGAGGACGGCGCCGTGGTCGGCGCCCTGTTCGTCGGCTGCTACCGGGAGATCCGGGAATGGGACCAGGCGTCGCGGGAGATCCTGCAGGCCTTCGCCGAGCACGTCAGCCTGGCCATCACCGATGCCCGCACGCTGCGCGAGATGAACCACGCGTTCCACGACTCGCTGACCGGGCTGGCCAACCGCTCGCTGTTCACCACCCGGCTGGAGAACGCGTTCGCCACCGCCCGGACCGGCGGGGTGGCCGCGCTGCTGGTCGACCTGGACCGGTTCAAGGTGGTGAACGACTCGCTGGGACACGCGGTCGGTGACCGGCTGCTGGCGGCGGTGGCCGAGCGGCTGCGGGAGTGCCTGCGCACCGGGGACACCGCGGCCCGGCTGGGCGGGGACGAGTTCGCCGTGCTGCTCCCGGAGATCTCCGGCGTGGACGCGGCGGTGCCGGTGGCCCGGCGCATCGTGCAGGCGCTGCGCGACCCGTTCGACCTGGACGGGCGGGAGATCTACGCGAGCTGCAGCGTCGGGGTGGCGTACGCCGAGGCCGGCGATGTCGAGCCGGAGGACCTGCTGGTCCGCGCCGACCTGGCGATGTTCGAGGCGAAGAAGCTGGGCAAGGACCAGTTCGCGGTCTTCGAGCCGGCCATGCGGGAGTCGTTCCAGAAGCACCTGCAGATGGAGGCCGACCTGCGCCGGGCGGTGCTGCGGCACGAGTTCGAGCTGCGGTTCCAGCCGATCGTGCGGCTGCGTACCGAAGAGATCTCCGGCCTGGAGGCGCTGGTCCGCTGGCAGCATCCGGACCGGGGGATGATCCCGCCGATGGAGTTCATCCCGCTCGCCGAGGAGACCGGGCTGATCGTGCCGATCGGCGAGTGGGTGCTGCGTGAGGCGTGCCGGCAGGCGGCCCGGTGGAACAGCCGGCGCGCCGGGCAGGCGCCCCTCACGGTGAGCGTGAACCTCTCCGCGGTCCAGCTGGAGCGCGCCGATCTGCCCCGGCTGGTCGGGTCGGCGCTGGCGGACAGCGGGCTGCCGGCCGAGTGTCTGATCATCGAGCTGACCGAGTCGCTGCTGGTGGACCACCGGCCGGAGACGCTGCGCCGGCTGGAGGAGATCAAGGCGCTCGGGGTCCGGCTGGCGATCGACGACTTCGGCACCGGGTACTCGTCGCTGGCGTACCTGCGGAACTTCCCGGTGGACATCATCAAGATCGACAAGTCGTTCGTCGACGACATCGGGGACCTGCCGGCCGCGGCCGCCCTGACCCTGGGGATCATCCAGCTCGGCCAGGCGCTGCAGCTGTCCACCGTCGCCGAGGGGATCGAGGACGCCGGCCAGCTCAGTGAGCTCACCGACGGCAACTGCGAGCTGGGGCAGGGATACTACTTCGCGGAGCCTCTGACCAGCGTCGCAATGGACAACCTGCTGTTCGCGGATCCGTCACCACCCTCCCAGGAGTGACGCGGAGTGACCGGATCGACCGAATTCTCCTGTGGCGCAGATCTCATTAAGCTGCTGTTCACCTGAGGATCACGTCGACCACCGACGGTGGAGCCATGGGTGCTCTGCTGACCGTCGTGGTGCCGGTCTACGCGGTCGAGGGATTCCTCCTGGCCTGTCTCGACTCGATCCGGGCCGGACTGAGTCCGCAGGAGAACGCGGACGTCGAGGTGATCGCCGTCGACGACGCCTCGCCGGACCGCTGCGGCGCGCTGCTGGACACGTACGCGGAACGCCACGGCGGCCTCCGGGTGCTGCACCTGCCCAGCAACGTCGGCCTCGGGCCGGCCCGCAACGCCGGCCTGGCCGAGGCCACCGGCCGCTACGTCTGGTTCGTCGACAGCGACGACCGGCTGCCACCCGGCTCGGTGCGCGCCGTGCTGGACCGCCTGCGCCGGTCGGAACCGGACGTGCTGCTCGTCGACCATCTGCGCGAGCACGAGGACGGCCGGCTGGAGACCGACGCCAGCTCCCCGCTGCTGGCCGGGCCGCCGAGCCTGGACCGCCTGCTGGGCGTGCAGCACACCGCGTGGAACCGGATCGTCCGCCGCGGCCTGCTGCTGGAGAACCAGCTGCGGTTCCCCGCCGGGTGGTACGAGGACGTGCCGTTCAGCAATCCGGTCCTGATCGCCGCGGACCGCATCGACGTGCTGAACCGGGTCTGCTACCACTACCGGATCGGCCGCCCCGGCGCGATCACCGCGACCCGCAGCTCCCGCCATTTCGAGGCGTTCGACCAGTACGACGCGCTGCACCACTGGCTCGACCGGGTCGGCGCCGCGCCGGCCGTACGTTCCCGGGTGTTCACCTTGATGATCAACCACCTGATGGTGGTCGCCGGGAACGACTCGCGGATGCATCCGAGCTGCCGCCGCCCGTTCTTCCGGCGCATCGCCGAGCTGTACCGCCGGCATCTGCCCGCCGGCCACCGGATGCCGCCCGGCGCCGCCGGCATGAAGCACCGGCTGGTCGCGATGAACAGCTACCCGCTGTACGCCGCGCTGCGCGCCGGTTACCGGCTCGCCGGCCTCCGGAGCCGGTCCACCCAACGGCCACCTGCGGTTTCCCGGAGCATCCCCTCGATGCCACAACCGGTCCAAACCACCTCTCTACGTTGACCGCGTGCTTCGACCCGCCACCGACTCCGACCGTGACCAGGTGCTGCGCTGGCGCAACCACCCGTCGGTACGAGCCGTCAGCCTCACCACCCATGAGATCCAGCCCGCCGAGCACGCGGCCTGGTGGGCGGCCCGCAGCGGCGACGTCCTGATCTACGAGGAGGACGGCGTACCGGCCGGGGTGGTGATCTTCAGCGGCAACACCTGGTCGTTCTACCTCGACGTCGAAGGGCTCGGCCCGCGCCTGCTGCCGGCCTGGATGCGGCTGGAGAAGGAGGCCGTCGAGTACGCCTTCGGCACGCTGGGCCTGGACACCCTCGGCGGCGAGACGCTCGAGGAGAACACGCAGGTGCTCGCGCTGCACAGGCGGTTCGGCTTCCGCGAGACGCGCAGATATGAACGGCTGGTCGACGGGGTCCCCAAGACGGTCGTCTGGACAGAGAGAGCGAAATGAGCAGAACGAAGCCCTACATCGTCGCGGAGATGTCCGGGAACCACAACGGTTCGCTGGACCGGGCGCTGCGGCTGGTGGACGCCGCCGCGGACGCGGGCGCGGACGCCATCAAGATCCAGACGTACACCGCGGACACCATGACCGTGGACGTCAAGCACCCGCGTTTCCAGATCTCCGCCGGCCACGACCTGTGGGGTGGTGACTACCTCTACCAGCTCTTCGAGCGCGCCCACACCCCGTGGGACTGGCACGCGCCGATCTTCGAGCGGGCGCGCGAGCGGGGCATCACGCCGTTCTCCAGCCCGTTCGACCGGACCGCGGTCGAGCTGCTGGAGAAGCTGGACGCGCCGATGTACAAGATCGCCTCGTCGGAGATCACCGACCTGCCGCTGATCCGGCTCTGCGCCTCGACCGGCAAGCCGGTGATCATCTCGACCGGCATGGCCACGCTCCACGAGATCACCGCGGCGGTGGAGGCGGCACGGGGCGCCGGCGCCACCGACATCACCGTGCTCAGCTGCACCGCGTCATACCCCGCCCCGCCCGAGCAGACCAACCTGCGGCGCATCCCGGTGCTGGCCGAGGCGCTGCGGCTGCCGATCGGCCTGAGCGACCACACGCTGGGCATCGGTGTGCCGGTCGCCGCGGTCGCGTTGGGCGCGGTGCTCATCGAGAAACACGTGACGCTCAGCCGTACCGACGGCGGCGTGGACTCGGCCTTCTCCCTGGAGCCGAGCGAACTCGCCGCCCTGGTGACCGAGTCCGAGCGCGCCTGGCAGGCGCTGGGCACCACGGCCATCGGACCCACCGAGGCGGAGCGGGAGAGCCTGCGTTTCCGCCGCTCGCTCTACGTGGTGGCCGACGTGCGGGCCGGCGATCCGGTGACCGAGGAGAACGTCCGCTCGATCCGCCCCACCGGCGGCCTGGAGCCGGACATGATGGGCACCGTGCTGGGCCGCGTCTTCACCGCCGACGCCGCCAAGGGCACGCCGCTGAGCTGGGACCTGATCTGACGTGCTGCTGAACGCCAACAAGCAGGAGTGGAAGCACTTCCTCAACGCCGCCGAGGTGTTCTGGCAGAAGAACCTGCCGCCGCCCGCCGACGACGGCGTGATCCTGGTGGAGGCCTTCCACCAGGATCTGCGGGTGACCCTGCGCAACCTCGCGGTCGCCAACGCGATCCGCCGGATCCGACCGGCCCGCATGATCGTCTTCACCGGGGTCGAGGAGTCCTGGGCCAAGACGCTCTGGCAGGGCTTCGACGTGTCGCTGGTGCGCGAGTTCGCGGCCGCGTACGGCGCGTCCGAGACCATCGACGTCTGGGACGTCATCCGCCGGTCGGACGCCACGCCGTCGCCCGAGCTGGCGGCGACCGTGGCGGCGAACATCCGGGCCACCGACGCCCGGCTCGCCAAGCTGCCCCGGATGCGGGAGAACCCGCCGGCCGAGCGGGTGCGCTACGGCAACGCCCTGGCCGCGTACTACGAGCAGCAGTTCCGGGCAAACGTGGTGGCGCTGGTCACCAGCCACGTCGACTACGACCAGTGGGGCCTGGCGGTGGACGTCGCCCGGCGGGCCGGCGTCCCGGTGATCCACACCCAGCAGACCGGCTGCCTCAAGGCGTACGCGTTGTTCCCCGAGCACGACACGCACACCGAGACCTTCCGCGGCGAGCTGACCCGGCAGATCGGCGAGGTCTTCGACCGCCAGGTCTGGCCGCGCCGGGAGAAGCTGCGCCCGGTGACCGAGCTGATCGCCTGGCGGGCCAAGGTCAACCTGGGCCGGCCGAGCTGGTGGCGGGGCGGCACGAGCGCCTCGGTCGACCTGAACAACCCGGCCGAGCGTGCCCTGCTGCGCAGCCACGCGGCCGCCCGGTTCGGCCTCGACCCCGACCGGCCGATCGTCGCGGTGTTCAACCACGCCGTCTCGGACGCGCTGGGCACCAACCGCGAGCTGTTCCCCAGCCTGTCCGAGTGGTTCACGCAGACCGCCGAGTGGGCGGCCGGCCGCACCGACGCGCAGTGGTTGTTCCTGGACCACCCCAGCCAGAGGCTCTACGACTCCACCGGCTTCTTCGACGCGCTGGCCGAGCAGCACCGCAAGGCCAGGCACCTGGTCTTCCGGCCCAGCGCCACGCTCAGCAAGAACGCCCTGTGGAGCCTCACCGACCTGGGCGTCACGGTGCGCGGCAGCGTGAGCAACGAACTGCCGGCGTACGGCATCCCGGTGATCCAGGCCGGCTGGTCGGAGTGGAGCTCGTGCGGGCTCTCCACGGTGGTGGACTCCACCGACGCGTACTTCAAGACGCTGGACGAGAGCATCACCGCCATCCGCGACGGCGCCACCCTGGTCACCGAGGAGCAGGTGCAGCGCGCCCGGCTCTGGCTGTGGCTGTACCGCAGCGGCTCGGACGTGGTCACCCCACAGGTCCCGCAGTGGGAGGTCTGGCCGGTGAACACCCTGCTCAAGACGATGCGGGCGACGTTCCGGCACATCGAGAGCGACGCCGACCCGCTGTTCGAGACGGTGGAGCGGATGTGGACCCGGCGGGAGCCGCTGCTGACCCGGACCGACCTGTCATGAGCATCGGTTCGTGGTTTCGCACCGACTTCGACGAGCCGTCGGTGGCCGCCCCGCTCCCGCTGGAACTGACCAGCGGGTCCAGCTCGGCGATCGTGATCCTGGACCAGATGATCCGCGGCACCGGGATCGTCGGGCGGGTCAACGGCGAGTTCGGCGCGGTGGCGATCAAGGTGAACGGCACCGGCGCCCCGGTCCGGGTGACCGTCTCGGTCGGGCTGGACGAGATGGGTACCCGCTGGTGGTCCGACCGGGTGCGGCCGTCCCGGCTGGCCCCCGAGCTGCCCCGCCTGGTCATGGTGCGGGTGCAGGGCCGGATCCGCGGCGCGCTGGTGCTGGCCCGGCGGCAGGGCTGGCGTGGCGCCGCCCCGGCCACCGCCACGCTCGGCTTCGACCTGCCGGCCGGCGAGCTGCAGGACGAGGGCATGCTGATCGTGGAGCTCGCCGAGCCCTCGCTCCCGTCGTGGGCGGCGCCGCGGCTCAGCGCGAGGGCCGCGATCGGACTGCGGATCAACAGCGTTTCGGTACGGGAGCAGGCCACGCCCGCCCCGGTGAGCGGCCCGGCCGGGCACACCGGGTGCGACTTCGCGGTGGCGCAGCCGGGTCGGCACGGGGCGTACCGGCTGGAGGTGGCCGGGGTGCCGGCCGCCCCGCCGCTGCCGGTCAGCCCACGCAACCGGTGGACCCGGCAGAAACCGGCCCGGGCGGTGTTCAAGCTGTCCCGGGCGGCGCGGCGGGTGGCCGTACGGGCGGTTCCGCACCGGCCCGGCGAGCTGGCCGGGGTGCTGGCGACCGACCTGATCACCGGCGAGCCGGTGCCGGTGGAGGTGGCCCACCTCGCCGACGGGGCCATGACGGTACGGTTCGCCGCCCCGGTGCCGAACCCGGTGCTGCTCGGCTCGGCGCAGTCGCAGCCCACCCTGTCCTGGCGGCTGGCCCCCGAGGGGACACCGGCCGAGCCGGCGCCCGGCCGGGCCGCGCAGCAGGCGGGGCTGGCGTGACCGGCGGGAAGCCGGGGCGGTCATGACGTACCGCCCGAGCCTCGGCGGCGACCCGCTGGCCAACCACCGGCTCCTGCAGGATCTGCTGGACACCCGGCCGCCCGGTCAGCTGGAGCTGCCGCCCGGCGCCCACCCGCTCGCCGAGGGCCTGCGGGTGCCCGGCGGCTGGACGGTACGCGGCTCGTCGGCCACACAGACCTGGCTGGTCTCGGAGTCCACCACCGGCCATCCGGTGCTGCACGTGCTCGGCTCCGGAGTGTCGATCAGCGACCTGGGCCTGCGGCCGGCCCCGTCCGACCCGGGCGAGCACGGCGGCGACCGCGGCACCGGCCTGACCATCGGCGAGTACCTCTATCCGGGCGCCCCGGAGTGGATCAGTGACGTGGACGTCCACCGGGTGCACGTCGACCACGGCGCGCTGCGCACCGCGAACGCGATCGGCGTGATGGGCGCGGTGCGCCGGACCGTGCTGCACGACGTCCAGGTCACCGGCGGCTGGACCGGGGTCGCGGTGCACTGGGGCGCGGCCGGGTCGGATGTCTCGTCGATCACCGGCCCGACCTACCACCCGCACCGGCTGACCGTCTCCGACCTGCGGGTCCGTGGCGCGATCGAGGGCTTCTACCTGAGCTCGGTGCATGACGTCCGGGTGTCCGGCGCCTGCCTGCGCGACGTGGAGATGGGCTTCCGGCTGCTGCCCGGCGACAACGCCGACCGGTTCGTGTCGTCGTCGGAGGACGTCGGCGCCCGGATCGAGGTCGACGACGTCTGCGTGCGCTGGACCGGCCCGCGCTACGCGGTCCGGATCGCCGGTTGGGGCCGCAGCGAGGTGGACGGGGTGGTGAGCGTGCTGGCCTACCGGGACAGCGTGGTCCGGGACTGCCGGCTGGCCGGCAGCGGGACCGGCCACGACTGGTCGCCGGTGCGCTTCGAGCGGGCCTGCGGGGTCGAGTTGCGCGACGTCACCGTGACGACCGGGGCCGGTGACTGCTGCCGGCTCGGCACGCCGGACTGACTCCGGGCCGGGTTTCGCCCCTGCAAGATCGTCGCCTACAGTGGACGCTGAAACCGCTGCGGTACAGGTCAACGGGCTTTTACAGCGCCTGTTTCAGGTCGTTTCATGCGATCGGTGGATCTGCCCGGAGCGCCCGGAACCGGCCGGGGAGGACGCCGCCACGTCCCCCCGGCCGCCCGCGCGCTAACGTGCCGGTGATGGATCTCGACGTGGACGGCCGGGCCCTGGCCGTGGTGTCGGCCGGTGGCGTGCTCGGCGCGCTCACCCGGTACGCCGCCGGCGTCGCCTGGCCGCACGCCGCGGGCGGGTTCCCGTGGTCCACCTGGTCGGTCAACGTCTCCGGGTGCTTCCTGATCGGGGCGCTGCTCACCCTGCTCGGCCGGTTCCGCCCCGGCCACCGGCTGACCCGGCTGTTCCTCGGCACCGGGGTGCTCGGCGGCTACACCACCTTCTCCACCGCCGCGAACGACGTGCTGCGGGCGCCCGCACCGACCGGCCTGGCGTACCTGGCCGCGACCGTCGCCGGGGCGCTGCTCGCGGTGTGGGCCGGCAGCTCGCTGGCGTCCCTCGGCGGCCCGGCGGACGGCAAACCGGTAAGCGGCGCGCCCACGGGCGAACGGCTTCCGAGCGGCCCGGCGGACGGCAAACCGGTAAGCGGCGCGCCCACGGGCGAACGGCTTCCGAGCGGCCCGGCGGGCGGCGGAGCGCCCCGATGACGGCGCTGCTCGTCGCGCTCGGCGCGGCGGTCGGGGCGCCCCTGCGCTACCTCACCGACCGGTACGTCCAGGCCCGCTACGGCGCCGGGTTCCCGTGGGGCACCCTCGCCGTGAACGTGACCGGCTCGCTGATCCTCGGGCTGGTACTCGGGATGCCGCTCTCGCCCCGGCTCGCCGCGCTGGTCGGGACCGGGTTCTGCGGGGCGCTCACCACGTACTCGACGTTCTCCTGGGAGGCGCTGACCCTCGCCCGGCGCGGGAGGCAGGCGACCGCCCTGGCATATGTGCTCATCAGCGTCCTGGCGGGGCTGGGCGCCGCGACGCTGGGCGCGATCACGGCGCGCGCGTTCTGAGGCGCCGCCGCGGCGGGGCTGGTGGCACGGCGGGCCGGGCGCCGTTCGTACCGGAAAGGCGAGCGGTCCGGGCGCGAGACGCGCCCGGACCGGACCGGCGGCCTCAGCCGACCGGGGTGAGCGGCCGCCGAGCCGGCGTGGCCGCAACCTCGGCGGGCAGCTCGTGCGCCACCTGCGGGAGCCAGTTCAGCCAGCCCGGGAGCCACCAGTTCGCCCGCCCGAGCAGGGCCATCACGGCCGGCAGCAGCACCGCCCGGATGATCGTGGCGTCCAGCAGCACCGCGGCCGCCAGCCCGACGCCCAGCTCCTTGGTGGAGGTCAGCGGCAGCGTGGCGAACAGGGCGAAGACCGCCACCATCACCACGGCCGCGCTGGTGATCACGCCGGCCGTGCGGCCGATCCCCTCCCGCACCGCCTGCCGGGTGGGCAGGCCCCGGTCGTGGCCCTCACGGATCCGGCTCAGCACGAACACGTGGTAGTCCATCGACAGGCCGAACAGGATCACGAAGAGGAACAGCGGGATCCAGTTGGTGATCCCGGCGGAGGCGGTGAAGTCCAGCTGCTTCTCGAAGTGACCGTACTGGAAGACGTAGACCAGCATCCCGTAGGCGGCGGCCACCGAGATCAGGTTGAGCACCACCCCGGTGATCGCGACGGTCACCGAGCGGAACGACACGAGCAGGAGCAGGAAGGCCAGGCCGAGCACGAACCCGAAGACCCAGGGCAGGCTCCTCTCCAGCTGCCCGTTGAAGTCGACGCTGCCCGCGGTCTCCCCGCTGACCAGCGCGGTCGCGCCGGGCAGCCGGCCGAACGCGGCCGGCACGACCTCGCCCCGCAGCAGCTTCAGGGCGTCCACGGCGGCCCGGTCGTCACCGTGCCCGGTCAGCCCCACCGAGACGACGGCGACCGTACCGGCCGGGTTGATCCGCACGTCGACCGGCTCGACCAGCCGGCCGCCGCTGCCGCCGACCGCCGCCCGGAAGTCGGCCAGCGCCCGCTCGAACCGCTCCCCGCGCACGGTCGGCGCCCGCACCACCACCTCGGCCGGGGTGGTCTTGCTGGGGAACGCGTCGCCGATCGCCCGGTACGCCTGCACCACCGGCATCCTCGGCGACAGATCCTCGATGACCTCACCCCGGGTCCGCAGGTCGAGCACCGGCGCGGCCAGCGCGCCCAGGACGCCCAGCGCGACCACGACCGAGATCAGCGGGCGGGCCAGCACGGCGCGCAGCAGGCCGTTCCACAGCCGGCCGTCGCTGCGGCGGCGGTACAGACCGGGGATCTTGATCGCGTCGACCCGGTCGCCGAGCGCCGACAGCAGCGCCGGCAGCACGGTCAGCGAGCCGAGCACGGCGGTCGCGACCACCAGGATGGTGCCGAGGCCGAAACTGACGAACGTGGTGTCCCGGGTGAGGAACATCCCGGCCATCGCCACGATCACGGTCAGGCCGGAGATCCAGATCGACCGTCCCGAGGTCTGCGCGGCGATCATCAACGCCCGGTCCGGGCCGGCCCCGGCGCGGCGCTCGTCGCGTTCCCGGCGGATGTAGAACAGGCAGTAGTCGACCCCGACGGCGAGCCCGACCAGCAGCATCACGTGCGAGGTGGCGTCGACCGTGGGCGCGAGCCGGCTACCGGCGGCCATCAGCCCGATCGCCGCGACCACCGCGGTCACCGCCAGCCCCACCGGCAGCAGCGCGGCCACCACCGCGCCGAACGCCACCAGCAGGATGCCGAGGGTCACCGGGATGGAGAGCATGGACAGCCGGGACAGGCCCGCCTCCAGCTCGTCGCCGATCAGCTTGTCGCCGCTGGCGTCGCCGGCCTCGGCGATGAACAGGTCCGGATGCCCGGACTGCACCCGCGCGACGGCGTCCAGGGCGGGGCCGACCCGGTCCTTCGCGGTCGCCGGGTCACCGGAGATGCTGAAGGCGATCAGCGTGGACCGGCCGTCCGGTGACTGGATGGGCGGCTGCACGTCGGTGACGTCGCTCAGCCCGCTCAGCGTCCGGCTGACCTCGGCGGTGGCCGGCCCCCGGTCGCTACCGGCCCGGCTCTGGATCAGCACCATCTCGCCGGCCGGCCGCTCCGGGAAGCCCGCCCCCTCGACGATCTTCTCGGCCCGGCCGGAGTCCCCGCTGCCCTGGTCGGCGAAGCTCGCCTCACGGGTGCCCAGCTGTCCGCTGAGAACGACGGTCCCGGCGACGAACGCGATCCAGCCGAGGATCGCGAGCATCCGGTGCCGGGCGCTCCAGAGCGCGGCCCGGGCCGCGATTCCCTTGACTTTCCCCCTGTGTTCCATGCCTGGAGACGCTAGGGACCGCGGCGACCCGGATCGATCCGGCGAGCACCCGGAGCGGGGTAGGGTTAGCCCTACGTCTGCAGGTAGGCCAGCACCGCCAGGACCCGCCGGTGCTGCTCCTCGTCCTGGTGCAGGTCGAGCTTGGTGAAGATGTTCCGGACGTGCTTCTCCACCGCGCCGTCGGTGACCACCATCTTGCGGGCGATCGCGGCGTTCGACATGCCCTCGGCCATCAACCCCAGCACCTCCCGCTCGCGCGGGGTGAGGCTGCGCAGCGGGTCGTCGCGCCGGCGCCGCACCAGCAGCTGGCCGACCACCTCCGGGTCGAGCACGGTGCCGCCCTCGGCCACCCGGCGCAGGCCGTCCAGGAACTCGGCGACCAGCGACACCCGGTCCTTGAGCAGATAGCCGACCGCCCCACGGCGGTCGGCCAGCAGATCATCCGCGTACGACACCTCGACGTACTGGGAGAGCACCAGGATCGGGGTGCCCTGCACCGCGGCCCGGGCCTCCACGGCGGCCCGCAGGCCCTCGTCGGTGTGCGACGGCGGCATCCGGACGTCCACGATGGAGACGTCCGGACGGTGTTGTTTGATCGCCGCGACGAGGGACGGCCCGTCGCCGACGGCCGCCACCACGGTGTGACCGTTCTCCTCGACGAGCCGGACCAGACCCTCGCGCAACAGCACGGCGTCGTCGGCTATCACCACGCGCATGCCGCCATGCTGTCAGAACGCCGGACCCGCCGGTGACCCGCACCGCGCTCAGAGCGGCAGCGCGGCGGTCAGCCGGGTCCCCGCGCCGTCCGGGCTCTCCACCGACAGCACGCCGCCGGCCGCCTTCACCCGATCGTCCAGACCGGCCAGTCCGTGGCCCTTGGCCAGGCTGGCGCCGCCCACCCCGTCGTCGGCGACGGTCACCAGCAGCCCGGTGGCCAGCCGCTGCACGCTGACCTGCACCTCGCTGGCGTGGCTGTGCTTCGCGACGTTGGTGAGCGCCTCGGCGACCACGAAGTACGCCGTCGACTCGACCTCCGGCGCCAGCCGGTCGAGCGCCGGGGCGTCCAGATCCACCGGGACGGTGCAGCGCCCCGCCAGCGCGGTCAGCGCGGCCTGCAGACCGCGGTCCACCAGGATCGGCGGGGCGATGCCGCGGGACAGCGCGCGCAGCTCGTCCAGCGTCTCCCGGGTCTGGTGGAGCGCCTCCGCCACGGTGGCCCGGGCCGCCTCCGGATCGGTGCCGAACTGCTGTTCGGCCCGGCCCAGGTCCATGGCCAGCCGGACCAGCCGCTGCTGCGGGCCGTCGTGGATGTCGCGCTCCAGCTTGCGCAGCGCGGTCGCCTCGGCCGAGACGGCCGCCGCCCTCTGCTCCTGCGCGGTGTCCCGGGCCGCGTTCGCGTCGGCGACCTGGCGGCGGAGCTCGGCGACGCCACTGAGCAGACCCCGGGCGAACTGGGCCTCCAGCAGGGCGGCGCCCCGGACCACCGGGAAGAGCGTGAGCGCGAAGAAGGCGCCGATGATCAGGTTGACGGCGATCCTGGTGACGGCGCTGTCCGGGAGGCCGAGCAGCTCCGGCAGCTCCAGGTTCTCCGGCGGGTGGGGCACCACCCAGTCCCAGGCCGGGTAGCTGAGCCCGATCAGCGCCGCCGCCCACCAGGTGAGGACGACGCCGAACGCGATGGTGCTCGGGATGAACCGGAAGACGCCGTGCACCAGGTCCAGCCAGGACTGGGCGTCGGCGAGCGGGCTGAGCAGCCTGCCGACCCAGCCGCCGGACCGCGCGGTGCGGTAACGCGGGTGCGCGATCCGGCGCCGCAGCACCGGGCCGATCCGCAGCCGTTCCAGGTGGGCGAGACCCCGGGACATGGCCAGCGTGCCGGCCAGCAGCGGCAGGCCGACCCAGATGATCACCATGCCGACGCCGAGCGCGAACCCGGTCAGGCAGAGCACCACGGTGACCAGGCCGATCGGGAAGCCGAACAGCACGTATTGGGTGTCGATGCCCAGCTGACGCAGGTGGCGCCGGGCCGGGACCCCGGCGGGGGCGGCCGGGACTGGAGCGTACGTCGTTGTCATGCCCTCGACGCTAGGCACCGCGGCCCTCCCATCCGATCCTGCGGACCGCCGTCTGGACAGTAGGGTTAACCCCCTACCGCACCTCGTACACGGTCACCGTCCCCCGCTGGTAACGCAACCGTGCGACGTCCGCCAGGCGTGGCGACACCGCACCGGCCCGGGTGTCGGCGAACAGCCAGCGGACCCGGTAATCGTCGCGCAGCCGCGCCACGTCGGCCGGGTCGGCCCGGCTGAACACCCGCTCGTTGAGCTGGTACACGCCGGGTTCAGGGGCCGGCTGGTAGAAGTACTTGAGCCCGTCGCGGCCGTTGGCCGCCACCGTCTCGTCGCTGTAGGCCCAGCTCTCCACCAGGGTGCGCCGCCCGCCCAGCCCGGCGACCCAGAACGCCCGGGCGTTGCAGACCTTGACCCGCATCGGCATGCAGTGCACGTTGGTGGCCACCACGTCGTCCCGGCCGGCGTTCGCGTCCAGCCAGAGCGCCGCCGCCATCTCCGGGGCGCGCACCGCCACCCCCTTGTTGCTCGTCTTCACCGGCGGGTCGGCGAGGGTCTCGGTGGTCCACCGGACGCCACCGGCGATCGAGGCGCCGGCCACCGCCGCGAGCAGGGCGACCGGCACGGCACGGGCGCCGCGCCGACGCCAGAGAAGGACCACGACCAGGATCGCGGCCACGGTCAGCGCGGCGACCCGCAGCACCGGTACGGCCAGCGTCCACGCCCAGTTCCCGATCGTCTCCCGGGCCGGCACGTGCACCGCCGGCAGCAGCAGCTCGCCGAGCGCCCCGGCGATCAGCCCGGCGACCGGCGCGCGCCACCCGCGTACCCGGTCGGCCAGCGACCAGGCCAGCAGCACCGCGCCGAAGGGGGCGGCCGCGGCGAAGAAGTACAGCTGGCTCGCCGACGGATGCCAGAGCGCCCAGGCCGCCCCGGTCCCGGCCACCACGATGCCGGCCAGCAGCGGGAACGCCGGATCGGTACGGGTGGCGCCGCGCGGCCGCAGCAGCCCGCCCAGCCGCGGGGCCTGCAGCAGCAACGCCCAGAGCACCACCCAGGCGACGAACCAGCGGCCCGCCGTGCCGGCCTGCTCCACACCGAGCGGCACCAGCCCGTTGCGGACCACGCCGTCGCCGGCCCCGAGCGTGTCCCGGTACGGCTCGATCCACCCGAGCAGGCTCAGCGCCTGCGGCTGCAGGGTGCCGGCCCCGCCGCCGGCGAAGAGCCGGAGTCCGGCCGCCATCCCGAACCCGGTGACGGCGAGCAGGCCGGCCGCCGCCCACGGCGGTCTGCGCCGGCACAGCGTCACCGCACCGGTGAGCGCCAGCCCGGCCGCCACCGGCGGGAGCACGCTCGCCTTGGACCCGGCGCACGCCACCGCCAGCACCGGCAGGAACGCCCAGCCCCAGCCCAGCGGGCGGCCCCGCAGCCGGTCCACGGCGAGCACCACGAACAGGCCGATCAGCGGTACCGCGAAGGTCTGCGAGGGGCTGTTCACGGTGACCGGCACGGGGGCGGAGAAGGTCGGCACGGCCGAGCCCAGCGAGAGGGCCTGGCCGGCGAAGGCGACCGTGGCCGCCAGCGGGCCGGCCCACCACCGGCCGGTCAGGGCGCGGGCCAGCACCGCGTACACGACCGCGGCGATCGAGACGATCGGGATCAGCCAGAGCCGCAGCAGCACCGTGGTCGGCGCGATGCCGGTGACCATGCTGGCGGTGGCGATGTCCGCGTCGGAGAGGTAGTGGTACCGCAGCGTGTCGCCGGCCAGCTGGGGCACCTGGAACGGCATCGAGCGCATCATCTCGTGCACCAGCGCCAGGTGGTAGTACAGGTCCGGGTAGTACTCGTGGGTGACCGGGGGCAGCGGGGTCGCGAAGACCGTGGCCGCCCAGCCGGTGATCGCGACGAGCGTCGCCGCCATCGCCCACGACCAGCGCAGCGGCAGCGGATCCCCGGGGCCGCGCCGCCAGTGCCGCCGCAGCCGCGGCACGGCCAGGAACGGCAGCACGACCAGGACCGGCCAGAGGATCAGGAGGTGCTGCAGCCCGGTGGCGGCGCCCAGGGCCCAGCCGGCCAGCATCACCACCAGGCCGGTGGCCGCGCCCAGGCCGAGGTCCTCCGGCCAGTTGCCGCGGCTGCCGAACAGCCCCCGGAACACCAGCGTGCCCGGGGTCACGACGGCCAGCAGCAGGTAGGCCGCGTAGAGCGCGACCTCGCGGGCCGGGGTGTCGCTGCCCAGCAGCGCCGCGAGGGCCGCGACGGCCGGGAACACCCACGGCAGCAGGGCCCGCAGGGCCCGCGGATCCCGGCGCGCCGGCGGCGACATGTCCGCCGGCGCCTCGGTGACCCGCGACGTGTCGATCTCCCCCGTGGTGGTCATCGCCTCGGCTGTCAGATCTGCAGGGTGGTCAGTCGGGTGAACTCGGCCGGCAGGTCGTAGCCGTCCCAGACGGCGCCGAAGGTGAGCGCCGAGCCGAACGGCACGATCCGGTCGACGCCGCGCCCGCCCAGCGCGGTGGCGAACTCGTTCAACTCGGCCGGGGTGAAGCCGAAGTGGCTGACGGTCTGGTCCTGCCGGGTCATCGCCGGCACCAGGTCGACCAGCGAGCCGACCTGCGCGAACGGGAAGGCTCCG
This sequence comes from Actinoplanes teichomyceticus ATCC 31121, assembly GCF_003711105.1. Classification (NCBI taxonomy): domain Bacteria; kingdom Bacillati; phylum Actinomycetota; class Actinomycetes; order Micromonosporales; family Micromonosporaceae; genus Actinoplanes; species Actinoplanes teichomyceticus. Next base: position 429,120 of record NZ_CP023865.1, on the reverse strand, counting down.
GCCCCGATCCAGCGCCGCGGAACCTGATCGCTTCCGGTCAGGGTGAGCGCGGTGATGCGGTTGTCCGGGAACTGCAGCGCATCCGCCGCGCCGGTCGCCGCCAGCCCGTACGCGTTGACCCGCTTCTCCACCGCCATGGCCGCGTCCACGGTCCAGCCGCGCTGGTCGACGACCTGCAGCAGGAGTTGCAGGAACTCGTCCCGGACGTCGGCCGGGTCGCCCGCGCCGACCAGGAAGACGGTCCGCGGGGACGAGCACGCGGCCTGGTCGAACCAGTACGCGTCGTTGGCGAAGCCGGTCACGGCGGCCCGGCGGGTGGCCGGGTCGGCGGCCCGCCATCCGGGCACCGACAGCACCGCCCAGGAGGTCCGGTCCGGGAAGGTCAGGTCGCGGGCGGACGGCCGCAGCGGGTGCGCGCGGATCGCGTCCACCGCGGCGTCGCCGCCCCAGATCACCCGCAGATCGCACCACCGGCTCAGCGCCGAGGTGATCGCGTCGTCCCGGCCGTAGGTGACCATCCGCTGGGTACGGGCGATCACCGGATCGGCGTCCACCTCGTTCAGCGCCTCGAAGATGGTCTCCGCCGCGCCGGCCGCCCGGGTCGAGATGCGCACCACGTTGTGGTTGCCGGCCAGCGCGGACAGCGCCCACGAGTACACGAAGATGGTGTCCACGTTGGCCGGGGGCAGGTGGAAGACGTTGCCCCGCGGGAAGACCAGCGCGTCCGCGCGCCGCATCCGCTCCACCGCGCGGTTGAGCTCGGCGGGCCGCAGGAAGTAGCCGAGCGAGCCGAGCTCGGGGTGCCGCCGGGCGAGCGCCGGGGTGAGCAGCCTGCGGGCCAGCCGGGCGAGGAAGTCGACGACCCGCGGATCGCCGACGGTGAGCCGGTCGTCACTCGGCGCGGTCAGGTCACCCGGCGCGCCGAAGCGGAACTGGACGGTCATGCCGCCTCCCGGTAGGTGTCGGAGCAGCCCCGGGCCTCGGCGCGCGGCAGCCGCCCGAGCACCGAGAACCGCTTGCCCGGCCAGGCCCCGTCGTCGATCCCGTGCACCACCCCGAGGTCCTCGGTGAGCAGCACGTGGCCCGGGTACGACGTGGGCAGCGTGCTCACCACCTCCAGCAGGCCCGGTTCGCCGGGCGGCAGCTCCGCCCAGGTCTGCGGGTCGCGGACCACCACGTCCGCGAAGTCCGGGCAGTACAGCGAGCCACCGTCCGGCCCCTCCAGGAAGATCGTGCCGATCTGCTCGACCATGCCGTAGTAGTTGTGCACCCGGGTCAGGCCGACCCCGGCCAGGCGCGACCGGAACTCCTCGGGCGAGACCGCCTGGTCGACCAGCTTCTTCCAGCCGCCGGAGTGGATCAGGATGCCGTTGCTCAGGTCGAGGCCGTGGTCCCGGGCCACCTCGTAGAGGTGCAGCCACACCAGGAAGGTGAACCCGAAGATCAGGAACGGCTCGCCGCCGTGCTTGTCCAGGAAGCCGCGGATCGCCGCGAGGTCGACGCGGCCGTCCATGTCCAGCGCCCACACGTGGTCGCGCCCGAAGGTGGACATGCCGAGCACACCGGCGCCCCGGGCGCTGAACGATCGGCGGTCCTTGAGCATCGCCTTCGTGTCGACCAGCAGCATCGGCAGCCGCTTGCCGCCGAGCACGGTCTGCACCGTGGCGGCCAGCCGCCGCTGCTGCTGCGCGGCGGCCGCCTTGTCCAGGTAGATCCTGCTGACGTCGCCGGTGGTGCCGCTGGACGTGAGCACCTTGAACACCTCGTCGTCCGGGATGCTCTTCAGCTCCAGCGTCTTGAACAGCCGGACCGGCAGCCACGGCAGCTCGGCGAGGCTTCCGGCGGAGGAGAAGCCGGACGCGGCGAGGATGCGATCGTAGGGCGCGCAGCGCGCCCGGTGGTGCGCGGTCAACTCGGCCAGCTGCGGCAGCAGGGCCGCTTCCTTCTCCTTCTGGGAGAGGGTGAAGACACTCACAGCGACGCCTCCAGCGCCCGATAGTCGGTCTTGCCGTTGGGCAGCAGCGGCAGGGCTTCGACGACACGCACGTCGATCCCGGTGAAGTGGCTGCCGAGCCACTCGGCGATCTTGGTACGCAGCGCCCGGGCCTCGTCGTCGCCGATCCCCTCGGCGAAGACGTGCAGCCGGTCGTCACCGGCCACCGCGGTCACCGGGAAGTTGCGCTCCACGTCGTCCAGGTTGATCCGGACGCCGAACACCTTGCCCATCCGCTTGAGCCGGCCGGTGATGAAGAGAAAACCCTCCTCGTCGAGCCGCCCCAGGTCGCCGGTGCGCAGCACGCCGCCCATCTCGTCGCCCCGGATCAGGTCGGCGGCGGACTCGGCGTAGCCCATCATCACGTTCGGGCCGCGGTAGACCACCTCGCCGTCCTCGATCGCGAAGGCGGCGCCGGGCATCGGCAGGCCGACCGAGCCGAGCTTGTCGGCGATTCGCTCCGGGGGCAGGGTGGCCATCCGGGGCGCGGCCTCGGTCTGGCCGTACATGACGAACATCCGGCCGCCCACGGCGGTCATCCGGGCGGCGAACTCGGTCACGAGCTCGGTCCGCAACCGGCCGCCGGCCTGCGTGATCGTACGCAGGGACGGGTACTTCGCCGGGTCGAAGCGCAGCCGGCGCAGCATCTCGTACTGGTAGGGCACGAACGCCATCGACGTGACCCGGTGCTCGTGCGCCGCCGCCCAGAAGTCGCGCTGCATGATCCCGGTGCGCTCGAGCACCACCGTCGCCCCGCGCAGCAGGTGCGAGTGCAGCACCGACAGGCCGTACGAGTAGAACAGCGGCAGCGTGGTGATCGCGACGTCGTCGCCGGTGATGCCGAGGCTCTCGGCGACCTGTTCGGCGTTGGCCAGCACCGCCGATCGGGACAGCCGGACCAGCTTGGGGTTGCCGGTCGAGCCACTGGTGGTCAGCAGCAGCGCCAGCTCCGGGTGGACCTGATCGGTGGCGTACCGCTCGATCAGGCCGGTGTGGTCGGTGTCCGGGTCGAGCAGCACGACCGGCACGCCCAGCCGCAGCGCGGCGAGGTACCGGGCGACCGCCGGGACCGTGCTCGGCATCGGCAGGAAGACCAGCCGCTCACCGGCCAGCTCGGCGGCGGCCGCGTCGATCAGCGCCGGGGTGAGTTCTTCGCCGGTCGCGGCGTCGACGACGCGGGCGTCCGGGTGGAGCAGGTTCACAGCGTCAGTCCCCCGTCGACCCCGACGATCTGGCCGGTCACGAACCGGGCCTGGGCGGAGAGCAGGAAGGCGATCACGTCGGCGACCTCCTCGGCGGTGCCGAGCCGGCCCAGGGCGGTGCTCGCGATCCGCTCGGCGCGGCCGGCCTCGTCCAGGGTGTCCAGCATGTCGGTGGCGATGAAGCCGGGGGCGACCGCGTTGACCCGGATCCCGCGCGGGCCGAGTTCCTTGGCCGCCGACCGGGTCAGGCCCACCACCGCGGCCTTGGACGCGGCGTAGACGGCCTGGCCGGCGGCGCCGTGCGTGCCGGTGATCGAGGCGGTCAGCACCACCGCCGGGTTCTCCCCGCGGGCCAGCAGGCGCACCGCGTTCTGCAGGGTGTGCGCCGCGCCGGCCGCGTTCACCGCGAATAGCCGCTCGATGGTGTCGTCACCGGTCATCCCGAGCATCCCGGCCGCGTGCGTGCCGGCGTTGACCACCAGCGCGTCCAGCCGCTTGAAGTTCTCGAACGCCAGCCGGACCAGCGCCTTGCTGGTCTGCGGGTCGGCGATGTCGCCGGCGCCGGACACGACGGTCACGCCGAACTTGCCGGCGAGGAGTTCGGCGGTCTCGGCCACCGCGGCCGGACCGTGCCCGTGCAGGATCAGATCGTGGCCCTGCTCGGCGAGGCGGTGCGCGGTGGCTCGCCCGATGCCGCGCGACGCACCGGTGATCAGGGCGACGCTCACTTGACGTCCACGCCGTATTTACCGAGGATTCGCACAGCCTCGGCGAAGCTGGACATATTGATGACATCATCGGTGTCGATCATTACCGAGAATTCATCTTCGATAGTCGCGACGAGGGACATGTGCGCGAGGGAGTCCCACTTCTCGTTGTCCTGGTAGCGCAGGTCGTCCACGGGCGCGTCCGCCGGAAGGTCCAGCGCGGTACGGAACGCGGCGCGCAGTCTCTGCAGCTCAGTCACGGTGTTGCTCCCAGGGGTGATGAATGGAGGAGACCACCATCCCGCAGGCGCGCGGTCGCTTCGACCAATACCGGTTGAACTGAAAATGAATTGCCACTGGCTGTTCTCCACGACTGGCAGAATTGCGTGCACCGGTGGTTATGCTTCCGGCCCGTAGCGGCTCACCGCCCAGTCCCCCGGAGAAAACACGTGTCTGAAATCAGCGGATCCTCGATCCTTGTCACCGGTGCCACCGGGTCGTTCGGCAAGGCGTTCCTCAAGTACGCGCTCACCCACCTCGACCCGCATCGCATCGTGGTGTTCTCCCGTGACGAGCTGAAGCAGTACGAGGTCCGGCAGATGTTCTCCGGCGACCCGCGGCTGCGGTTCTTCCTCGGCGACATCCGCGACCGCGCGCGCCTGGACCGGGCCATGCACGGGATCGACCACGTGGTGCACGCCGCCGCGCTCAAGCAGGTGGACACCGCCGAGTACAACCCGTCGGAGTTCGTCGCGACGAACATCAACGGCACCCAGAACGTCATCGACGCCGCGATCCACGCCGAGGTCAAGAAGGTCGTGGCGCTCTCCACCGACAAGGCGTCCAGCCCGATCAACCTGTACGGCGCGACCAAGCTGGCCGCCGACAAGATCGTGATCGCCGGCAACCACTACGCCGCCACCCACCCCACCCGCCTGGCCGTGGTCCGCTACGGCAACGTGATGGGCAGCCGTGGCTCGGTGGTGCCGTTCTTCCGCCGGCTGGCCGCCGAGGGCCGGAGCCTGCCGATCACCGACAAGCGGATGACCCGCTTCTGGATCACCCTGGACCAGGCGGTCGAGTTCGTCGTCAACTCGTTCGACGTGATGCGCGGCGGCGAGCTGTACGTCCCACGGATCCCCAGTATGCGGATCATGGACCTGGTCGAGGCGGTGGCGCCCGGCTCGCCGAGCCACGAGATCGGCATGCGCCCGGGCGAGAAGCTGCACGAGGAGATGATCGCCGCCGACGACAGCCGCCGGACGCTGCGCTTCAAGGACCGCTACGTGGTCCAGCCGGTCGCGGCGAGCTGGGGTTACGAGTCGCCGGAGGGCGGCGAGGAGGTCGCGGACGGTTTCAACTACCGCTCGGACAACAACGACCTCTGGCTGTCGGTCGACGAGATGCGCTCGCTGCTCACGGAGAAGTGATGCTGCCCTACGGACGCCAGTCCATCGAGCCGTCCGACGTGGCGGCGGTGGTGGCCGCACTGGACAGTGACTGGCTGACCACCGGGCCACGGGTCACCGAGTTCGAGGCGGACCTGGAACGGGTCGCCGGGGCGCCGTGCGTGACCGTCACCAACGGCACCACCGCGCTGCACGCCGCGTACGCCGCGGCCGGCATCGGGGCCGGCGACGAGGTGGTCACCACGCCGATGACCTTCGTGGCCACCGCGTCGGCGGCGGCGATGCTCGGCGCGACCGTGGTGTTCGCCGACGTCGAGGAGGACACCGCGAACCTGGACCCGGCCGCCGCCGAGGCCGCGGTCACCGGGCGCACCCGCGCGGTCGCCGCGGTCGACTACGCCGGCGTGCCGGCCGACTACGAGCGGCTCCGCAAGATCAGCGACAGCGCCGGGGCGGTGCTGGTCGCGGACGCCGCGCACGCCATCGGCTCGGTCTACCGGGGCCGGCCGGTCGGGTCGATCGCGGACCTGACCACCTTCTCCTTCTTCCCGACCAAGAACCTCACCACCGCCGAGGGTGGCGCGGTCGCCTCGATCCGCCCCGACCTGCTGGAGCGCGCCCGTACCTTCCGCACCGTCGGGATGGTCAAGAAACCGGAGCTGCTGCGCCGCCGGGACGAGGGCCGCTGGTTCTACGAGGTGCACGAGTTCGGGCTCAACTACCGCCTGCCGGACGTGCTCTGCGCGCTGGGCAGCGCCCAGTTGCGCCGGCTGGCCGCGTTCAAGGCCCGCCGGCAGCAGCTCGCCGCCCGGTACGACGAGCTGCTCGCCGACGTGCCCGGGCTGCGGCTGCCGGTCACCCCGGACGGCGTGGACCCGATGCGGCACCTCTACCCGGTGCGCGTCCTGGACGGCCGGCGCCGGGAGGTGTACGACCGGATGCAGGCGGCCGGGATCGGCGTCCAGGTCAACTACATCCCGGTGTACTGGCACCCGGTCTTCGCCGATCTCGGCTACCGGCGTGGCATGTGCCCGGTCGCCGAGGCCTTCTACGCCGAGGAACTCTCCCTTCCGCTCTTCGTCGACCTCAGCGACACCGACCAGGATCGCGTCATCGACACCCTGCGCGGCATTCTCGGGAGCTAGCGGGTGCACCACGGCAACCACTTCTACGGCCACGCCCACGTGCTCGCGGAGTACTGCGGTCTCGACCCGGCGCACCCGCCCCGGGTCGAGGGCTACCTGCAGCACGGCTGGAACGTGCTGGACGGGCTGGGCGCCGGCACGCCGTACGCGCCCGGCTCGCCGATCTTCGTGTGGTCGGAGCGGACCCGGCGGCGCGCGTGGTCGATGGGCCGGCCGCGGGCCACGGTGATCGGCGCGCCGTTCCTCTACCTGCTGCGGTCGGCGCCCGCCGCGGACGGCCCGCGGGAGGGCACCATCTGGTACCCGTTCCACGGGTGGGAGGGCCAGCACGTCACCGGCGACCACCAGCGGCTGGTGGACGAGATCATCGCCACCGAGCCGGGGCCGGTCACCTTCTGCCTGTACTGGCAGGAGTACCGCGACGACCGGGTGCGGGCGTTCTACGAGCGGGCCGGACGGGTCATCTGTCACGGCTACCGCGGTTACCTGCGGATGCAGACGGACGCCCGATTCCTTCACAACCAGCTGGCCGAGCTGCGCCGGCACCGCCGGGTCGCGTCCAACCGGCTGAGCAGCGCGGTGCTCTACGGCGCGGCGGCCGGCTGCGAGCCGGCCGTCTACGGCGACCCCATGCGCCTGGCCGCCGAGGACGCCGCGACCGCCGAGCGGATCCGCCGGGAGTGGCCGGAGCTGCACGGCGCCGCGCCCGACCCGGCGACCGCCCGGGCCACCGCGCTGGCCGAGCTCGGCGACGGCTACCTGGCCTCGCCGGCCGAGCTGCGCGCGCTGCTCGGCTGGACCACGGCCCACCGGGCCGCGAACACGCACCGGGAGGCGGCATGATCCAGCTCATCGGGGGCGAGATGCCCGAGTACGCCGAGGAGCTGCCCCCGGCCGGCGGCCCGCTGCTGCGCCACCTGGCCGCCCGCGTGCCCACCGGCAGCCGGATCCTGCTCGCCGGCCCGCACGAGGCGGACCTGGTCGCCGCACTGGCCCCGGGCCGCGAGGTGACCTGCCTGCTCCGCTCGCACCCGGACGCGCTGGCGCAGGACCGGCGGGCCGTCCCCGGCGTCCGGGTGCTCTGCGGCACGCTGCCCAAGCTCGACGACCCCGAGCGGTACGACGCGGTCCTCGCCCTCGACGGCACCACCCGGCTCTGCTCGCCGGAGGGCCCGCAGCTGGACTGGCCGGATGCGCTGCGCGCGCTGCGGCGCACCCTGCGCCCCGGCGGGCTGCTGCTGCTCACCGTGGAGAACGAGCTGGGCGTGCACCGCCTGGTCGACCCGGGCACGCCGACCGCGGCGCAGACCGGCGACGCCTGGCGACCGCTCGGTGAGTTCGGCGCCGCGCCGGGACGCCCGGACCGGCTGGCCGCCGCACTGGGCGCCGAGGGCCTGCCGGTGGCCGGACTCGCCGCCGCCTGGCCGCTGCCGGGCCGGCCGGCGATGCTGGTCACCCCGGAGACCCTGCGGTACGGACCGGTGGACGCGCTCGGCGCGCTGGCCGCCGGGGCGGTGGCCACGGCGTACGCGGGCAGCCCGGTCCTGAGCGATCCGCGCCGGCTCGCCGGCGCGGCCGTGCGCCGCGGCCTCGGCGCCGAACTCGCGCCCGCCTGGCTGGCGGTCGCGCACCGGGCGCCGGTCACCACGCCCGCGGTGACGCTGCCACCGGTGCTGCTGGCCTCCGACCGGGCGGTCGCCGAGCTGGTCAGCGGGCCGGACGGCGGCTGGCTGCGCCGGACGGTCCGCGCCCTCGACGGCCGCCCGGCGGTCCCGGACGCGCCGCTGCCGCCCGGCCGGCTGCTGGAGGAACTGCTGCTCACCGCGGCGCTGCGGCACGAGCTGCCGGTGCTGCGCCGGCTGCTGAGCGGCTGGATGGCCGCGCTGCCCACGGCGGCGGCCGGCAACGTGCTGGTGGACGGCGACCGGTACGCGCTGCTCGACCCGGACGCCCCGGACCAGCCGGACGCGCTGGCCCGGTTCGCGCGCACCCTGACCACCGGCGGCTACGCCCACCCGTGGCCGGCGATCACCGAGGTGGACCGGCTCACCGAGGTGCTGGCCGGCGCGGCCGGCGTGGACGGCGCGCCGCAGGTCGCGCCGGAGCCGCTGCCGGAGCACCGCCGCGAGCACGAGGAGCAGCTCCGCGCCCTGCGCCGGCGCCTCGCCGACGCCGAGGCCCGGGCCGGGTTCTTCGAGCACGAGCTGGCCAAGCGCGACGCCGAGCTGGGCCGCGCCCGGATACAGATCGCCGCGTTCAGCGGCACCCTGGGCTACCGCGCCGTCAAGGCCGGTCTGGCCATCGCCCGCAAGGCTCGCAACCGACTGACCGACGGACCGAAGGACTGACTGTGACCACCCTCGGCATCATCCAGGCCCGGATGGGCTCCACCCGGCTCCCCGGCAAGGTCCTGCGCCGGCTCGGCGGCCGGACCGTCCTGCACCGGGTGGTCCGCGCCGCCCGGGACAGCGGCGTCCTCGACGACCTGGTCGTCGCGACCACCACCGAGGCCGCCGACGACGCGGTCGAGGCGGAGTGCGCCCGGATCGGGGTGGCGTGTCACCGCGGCCCGGTCGATGACGTGCTGACCCGGTTCCTCGGCGTGCTCGACGGCCGTGCGGCGGACACCGTGCTGCGGTTCACCGCGGACTGCCCGCTGCTCGACCCGGCGCTGGTACGGCGGGTGGCCCGGATCTTCGAGGCGTCCGGGGTGGACTACCTGACCACGTCGATCACCCGGACGCTGCCGCGCGGGCTGGACGTCGAGGTGGTCCGCGCCCGGGTGCTGCGGGCGATCGACGAGCGGGCCACCGAGCACCACCGGACGCACGTGACGTCGTACATCTACTCGCACCCGGCGGAGTTCGACGTGATCGGGGTGACCGTGCTGCCGGACCGCTCGCACCTGCGGCTGACCCTGGACACCGAGGACGACTGGAAGCTGATCGAGGCGATCGTCGACCGGTTCGGCGACCGGCCGGTCAGCGTGGAGACGCTCAGCGACTGGCTCGCCGGGCACCCCGAGCTGGTCGAGCTGAACGCGCACGTGCCGCAGAAGGAGCTCTCCCAGGCATGACCGCGATCGGAATCAGGTGCGATGCCGGGCCGCGGACCGGCGTCGGGCATCTCGTCCGCTGCGTCGCGCTGGCCGAGGAGCTCACCGGGCGTGGCGTGGACGTGCACTTCCTCAGCGACCTGGGCGGCGTGACCTGGGCGCAGGCCCAGCTGGAGCAGCGCGGCCTGCCGTGGCACCCGGCCCCCTACGACGAGGTGGGGCTGGTCGCCGCGGTCCGGCGGCTGGGGCTGGCCGCGCTGGTGGTGGACTCGTACACGCTGCCGCCGCAGCACACCGTGGCGGTGCGCGCCGCCGGGACACCGGTGCTGGCCATCGTGGACGGCACGACGCGCGGGCAGAGCGCGGACATCTACGTCGACCAGAACCTGGACACCGAGCTGGACGCCGACGGGGTACGGCTGACCGGGCTCGACTACGCGCTGCTGCGCTCCGCGATACGCCAGCTGCGCCCGGTGGCCGCACCGGCGCACTCCGACGTCCGTACCCCGAAGGTGGTCGCGTTCTTCGGCGGGACCGACGCCTACCGGGCCGCGCCGCAGGTCGCGCGGCTGCTCACGGACGCCGGCGTGCCTTTCGACGCGACCGTGGTGGCGGCCGACGAGTCGCTGCGCTCGGAGCTGCTCGCGGTGCCGGCCGGGCCGGGGCAGCGGTTCGAGATCATCGGGCCCACCGATCACCTGCCGAAGCTGCTCGCCGACGCCGACCTGGTGGTCAGCGCGAGCGGCACGTCGACCTGGGAGCTGCTCTGCCTGGGCCGGGCGGCCGCCCTGGTGTGGGTGGTGGACAACCAGATCCTCGGATACCACCGGACCGTCGCGCGCGGGTACGCCGCCGGGCTGGGCCGCCTCGGCGCGTTCGACGACTCCGCCGCCGGGGTGCTGCGCACGCTGCTCACCGATCCGGCGCAGCGCACCGCGCTGGCCGCCGCCGGGTGGGCCGCGGTGGACGGCCGCGGTGTCGAGCGCGTCGCGGACGCCCTGCTGGTCAGGGCCGGGTCACCTCGATGACGACCTTGCCCACGGCGTGGCTCTCGACCGCCTCGTGGGCCTCGGCCACCCGGTCGAAGGGGAACCGGATGATCGGCAGGCCGTGCCGGGCGCCGGCCCGGAACGCGCCCGCGTTCACCGCCTCGGCGACCGCGGCCACCGCGTCGTCCTTCTGCTCCCGGGTGGTCGTGTAGGTCAGCACGAAGTGCAGGCCGGCGTTCTTCAGCATCGCCTTGAAGCTCGGCATGCCGAACCGGCCGGCGACGTAGATCGCGATGTCCCCGCCGGGGGCGAGCACGTCCAGGTCGAGGTCGAGGTTGCCGGTGCTCACCTCGACGATCAGGTGCGGGCCGGTGGGGCTCAGCTCGCGCACCCGGGCGGCCACGTCCTCCGCCCGGTAGTCGATCACCGCGTCCGCTCCGGCGGCAGCCGCCAGCTCGGCCTTCGCCGTGCTGCTCACCGTGGTCAGCACGGTCGCGCCGGCCCACTTGGCGAGCTGGATCGCGGCGTTGCCGACCGCGCCCGCGCCGCCCGCGACCAGCACCGTCCGCCCGGCCAGCGCACCCGGGGCGAGCCGCGCCGGGCCGGCCGCGGCGGCCGTGAGGCAGCGGTGCGCGGTCAGCGCCGGGATGCCCAGCGCGGCGCCGGTCTCGAACGGGACGTCGTCGTTCATCCGGACCACCTGCCGGCGGGGCAGCACCACGTACTCCTGGGCGGTGCCGTCCACCCGGCCGTAACCGGCGTCCCAGACCCAGACCCGGTCCCCCGCCTCCAGGCCGGTGACGCCCTCGCCGAGCGCGTCGACCACACCGGCGCCGTCCTGGTTCGGCACGCGCGGCGGCCGCACCCCGTCCGGCACGCCGCGGCCGGCGCGCGTGCCGGTGTCGGTCGGGTTCACCGCCGACAGCACGATCCGGACCCGCACCTGCCCGGCCCCGGCCGGCGGCAGCGCACGCTCGACGATCCGCAGGACATCGGAGGCCGGACCGGGCTGGTGGAAGACGGCAGCGCGCATCCCTCCACCCTATGACCGTCCGGCGGGCCGGGCGTTCGGCGATCGTGCGCCGAGTCGAAACCCGCAACCCCTCAGCGGTGCCACCCGGTTGCCGAACAGGAGTGGGCACGTCGCTGCCCGGCCTTGGAGGTCCGCGTGTTCACAGTGCTGATAGCCGACGACGAGGTGGATCATCGCGATCTGCTCGCCTTCGCGCTGCGCCGCACCGGCTACCAGGTCGTCACTGCCGCCGACGCGTCCGGCGCGCTTAACGAGCTGGCCCACGGCGGCATCGACGCGGCCCTGATCGACGTGCGTATGCCCGGCGTCTCGGGCATCGACCTGTGCCGCCGGATCCGCGACGACCCGGCCCTGGAATCCCTGCCGATCCTGGTGATCAGCGCGGACCCGCACCGCGGCCAGGTCACCGCCGCGCTGCACGCCGGGGCCGACGACTACCTGACCAAGCCGTTCGCGCGGAACGAGCTGCTGGCCCGGCTCGGTGACCTGCTGCACCGGCCGGGCGCCGGAGCGGCCCGCTCGGCCGGCGCCTGCCGGGCCGCCCTGGCCGCCGCCCGGCACGCCGTCGCGCAACCCGCGCCGCGGGCCCGCCACGAGGAGAGCGACCTGCGGCGCACGGCATGACGATCGGCCGGCCGGGCCCGGCGTATCGTCGCCGCATGGAACCGGTCCGGTACGGCACCGCAGCCGGCCGCCGGGTGCTGCTGGCCACCGTGCTCGGCTCCAGCCTGGCCTTCGTCGACGCGACCGTGGTCAACCTGGCGCTGCCCGAGCTGGGCCGGGACCTGGACGCGTCGGCCGCGGGTCTGCAGTGGACCGTCAACGGCTACGCGCTGTCGCTGGCCGCGCTGGTCCTGGTCGGCGGCTCGCTCGGCGACCGGTTCGGCCGCAAGCGGATCTTCCTGGCCGGCGTCGCCTGGTTCGCGCTGTCGTCGCTGCTGTGCGGCCTCGCCCCGGACGTCGGGCTGCTGGTCGCGGCGCGGATCCTGCAGGGCGTCGGCGGCGCGCTGCTCACCCCGGGCGCGCTCGCCATCCTGGAGGCGTCGTTCGCACCCGGGGACCGGGCCCGGGCGATCGGCGCCTGGTCCGGGCTGGGCGGGATCGGCGGCGCGCTCGGCCCGTTCCTCGGCGGCTGGCTGCTGGAACTCGGCAGCTGGCGGTATCTCTTCCTGATCAATGTGCCGGTCGCCGTGCTGGTGCTGTGGGTGGCCGTCCGGCACGTGCCGGAGTCACGCGATCCCGGGGCGGCCCGGCGCTTCGACGTGCTCGGGCTGGTCACCGGCGCGACCGGGCTGGGCGGGCTGACGTACGGGTTCACCGCCTGGCCGGCCCACGGCGCGGGGCATCCGGCCGTGCTGGTCCCACTGGCCCTGGGCGTACTGGGGATGGCCGCCTTCGCCGCCGCCGAGCTGCGCTCGGCGCACCCCCTGGTGCCGCCGGAGATCTTCCGCAACCGGGCGTTCGCCGGCGCCAACCTGGTGACCTTCCTGGTGTACGCCGCGAACGGCGGCGTGTTCTTCCTGGTCGTGGTGAATCTGCAGGTGGTGGCGGGGTACCCGGCGCTGGCGGCCGGACTGGCCATGCTCCCGGTCACGGTCCTCATGCTGCTGCTCTCGGCCCGCGGGGGCGCGCTGGGCGAACGGATCGGTCCGCGGCTGCCGATGACCGCGGGCCCGCTGCTCTGCGCGGCGGCCCTGCTGCTGATGTCCACCATCGGCGTGCACGCGGATTACCTCACCCGGGTGCTGCCCGCCGTCGTGCTTTTCGGCCTGGGGCTGGCCCTGCTGGTGGCCCCGCTGACCGCCACCGCGCTGGGCGCCCTGGACGACGCGCACGCCGGCATCGCCTCCGGCGTCAACAACGCGGTGGCCCGGGCCGCCGGCCTGCTCGCGGTCGCGGTGCTCCCGCTGGCCGCCGGGCTCGGTGCCGGGTCCCTGACCGAGCCGGCCCTGTTGGCCCCGGTGTACCGCGACGCCATGCTGATCTGCGCCGGGCTGATGGTGGCCGGCGCGGCCGCGGCGTTCCTGACCATCCCCGGGCGTGCGCCGCGGCCGGCGGCCCACCACTCCTTCTGCGATCCGGCGTCGCCGCCGGTCCGGTCCCGGCGGTGAGCCGCCCGCTCCGGCTCACGCCACGGCCGCGGTGCCCAGCACCTTCCCGCCGCTGTCGGTGATCACGATGGCTCGCACGTCGGCCGCCGGGATCGAGCTGGCGCCGCTCACCTTGGCCGTGTGCTCGGGGGTGGCGCCCCAGGCGGCGGCCTGCTCCATGGTGCCGTCGGCGCGTCTGACCATGCAGAAGAACGGCGCCGTGCCCTCCATCCGGCTCATGTTCAGCGCGATCTCCACCCCCCACGCCTTCGGGGTGAGCACCGCCTGACCGCCCATCCCGCTGCCGGCGGCGGCCCGGAAGTCCGCGGTGATCTGCACGGCGCCGGTCTGCTGGGCGACCGGCGGCCGCGGTGCCGTGCGGTCGTTGCCGACGACGCCGTACCCGATCGCGCCGGCCGCGATGACCGCCACCGAGGCGGCGACCAGCCACCGTACCCGGCTCATCCGTGACTCCCGGGTCTTCTCCGCCCGCATCCGGCTGAGCAGGCTCTCGATGTGCTGCGGGCTCGGCCGCGCGGTCGGGGCGACCGTGAGCGGCGGGAGACCACCCCCGGCGTGCCGGGCATCCGGCAGGTGCTGGAGCATCTCCGGTACGGGCGCGAGCCGGTCCAACTCGGCCCGGCAGTCGGCGCAGTCGTGCAGATGCGCGTCCAGCCGGTCGGTGTCCGTCTCGTCCAGGCCACCGAGAAGGTATCCGCCGAGCAGCCGGTGCAGGCTGTCGTGCTCGTCGAGGTCGCTCATCGCAGCATCCCCATCTCCTCGAAGACGGTGCGCAGCGCGCGGACCGCGTAATAGGCGCGCGATTTGACCGTGCCCTCCGGCACCGACAGCCGTCGTGCCGCGTCGGCCACGCTCTGCCCCTCGTAGTACATGGCCTGTATCACCGCCCGGTGCTCCGGGGACAGCCGCTCCAGCGCTTCCGCGACCAGCCAGCCCTCCACCATCTGATCTACATTGTCCGCCGACGGCACGGAGTTGACCGCGGTCTCGTCGGAGACCAGGCGGGGCCGGCGCTGTTCCGCCCGCCACGCGTTGGTCACCACGTTACGAGCGATGGTGAGCAGGTACGACCGGGTTCGCCCGGGTTCCGGGTCGAGGTGGTCGATGTGCTTCCAGGCCCGTAACAGCGTCTCCTGGACCAGGTCCTCGGCTTTGTGCCGGTCGGAGACGTATCGCGAGACGAAATTGATCAGGATTGCGTAGTGCTCCGTGTAGAGCGCGGTCATCAGTTGCTCGTCGGGGCTCACCCGTCGCTTCATCGGCGCCAGCTCCCCTCGGGTTCCGCCCGGCCACCCGGATGTACATCGTGGCACGCGGACCGGTTCACGGTGGGGGCGAGGAACCGAGAAACGTCGATGCCCGACCCCCGTACGAGGGACCGGGCACCGGTGGGCGGGCGCGGCGGCTCAGCAGGCCCCGGGTCCGCCGTAGCGGAACGTGCGGGCGGTCAGCCTGGAAACCCGGTAGTAGTCGCTGGTGCTGCGTACCACCAGGTCGGGGGCGGGACCGTTGAGGTACGACACGCTGCCGATCCGGGCCGAGGTGGCGTCGATGGCCGGCCTGCCGTTGCCCATCTGGGTGCACGGCCGGTCCGAGGACGCGGCGACCTCACCGAAGATCTGCACCATGCCGGTCCTGGTGAACTCGTTGTCCCAGATCTTCGCCGGGAAGTAGCCGACCCACTCGGTGTCGTACGCCACCCACCAGGCGCCGCCGTAGAACTGGATGCCGAACTTCTTCTGGGTGTCGACGGTGAGCGTGTCGCCGGGCGCGACGGTCTTGCTGTACCGCACGAAGCCGCAGCCGTTGTAGCAGGTGGCCTGCCGGTCGACCCAGTGGTAGACGAACAGGTGCGGGTCGTCGTCGCCGTTGACCACCCGGTCGACCGTCCACCCCACCTCGACGATCTGCGCCCCGTCGGCGGACTGCACGGCCAGCTCGGCCAGGGTGTGGTAATCGCTCTTGTCCAGCACCGGCTTGTTGATCGTCAGGTTGGCGTAGGCGCCCTCCGAGACGGCGGCCTGCGAGCCGACGTTGTAGAGGAAGGTGACCGTCGGCGCGGAGCTGCTGGGCGCGGGCGACGGGTCGGTGCTGGGCGGTTCCGGCGGCACCACCGTGGTCCGGGCCGTCTTCAGGAACGTGGAACGGGAGCTGCGGCCCTTCGGGGCGTACTCGTCGTCGGGTGTGGTCCGGTCGCCGCCCGCCGGTGCGGCGGCGCTGAGCCCGGCGGCCTTGAGCGCCCGGCTGGTGGCGCCGTCCCGGCCGCGTTTGACCCGCTGCGGTTTCGTGCCCCAGGGGAGGCTGGCCGGCGGCTGCGCGTCCGGCGCCGCGACGGGTGCGGAGGCCGGCGCCGCGACGGGTGCGCCGGGGATCTGCTCGGCGCCGGCGTTGAGGGTGGAGGCGACTCCGATCGCACCGATCACCGCGACGGTGAGGCCGGCGGCGAGCAGACCGCGGCGTGACTTCAACACGTGTCCGTCCTCGTTCATCGGAGGGCATCGGGGGCGGGCTGGCCTCCTCCGGCAACCGGCTCCCGCCGGCGCCGCCCACCATATAGCTTCCTCAATTGCACAAGGACGTCCTGACCAGGAACTCTGCCGTAACGGCTGAGCGGGTCGGCCGTTCCGGTGACACGATTTCGACCGTGTCCCACGGAGCGTGTCGAGGTCGTCGCGCTGAGCATTCCGCACTATCCCCTCGAAAGAGGTGAACTCGGTTAAGCCTCTTTCGGGTGACATGCCGGTTCCGGGAACGTGCTTCACCCGCCGTGGCGCTGTGATAAAACCTATCTTGCCGATAGGTAATGTATATCTGAGTCGAGGAGAGTTCCGCATGCCCGTCACCGCCGCCACCCGCCTGGACCATCTCGCCGTCGCGCGACGATTCGCCGAGGCGCCGCAGACCTGGGTCACGCCACCACGGTTCGACCCGGACCGACGGTGGTACCACCGCCTCGCGGTCACCGACGACTACGAGGTGTGGCTGCTCACCTGGCTGCCCGGGCAGCAGACCGAGTTGCACGACCACGGCGGCTCGGCCGGAGCGTTCCACGTCTTCAGCGGCACGCTCACCGAGGACACCGTCAGCGGACCGGCGACCACGCCACGGGTGGTCAGCCGCGACCTCGGCGAGGGCGCCGGCCGCCGGTTCGGCACCCACCACCTGCACCGCATCGTCAACCGCGGCGCCGACCCGGCGATCAGCGTGCACGTCTACGGCCCCGCGCTGACCAGCATGACCAGGTACCGTCTGGGCCCGGCCGGCCTGGAGACGCTGACCGTCGACCGGGCCGGCGCCCAGTGGTGAGCACACCCCCGCCCGGCTCCCGCGGCATCGCCGAGATCCTCGACCGGGCGCGCGCCCGGCTGGTCCGGCTGAGCCCGGCCGAGACCGACGCCGCGGTCCGCGACGGCGCCGTGCTGATCGACATCCGGCCGGCCGCCCAGCGCGCCGAGCACGGCGAGATCCCCGGCGCGCTGATCATCGAACGCAACGTGCTGGAGTGGCGCCTCGACCCGCGCAGCGACGCCCGGCTGCCGTTCGCCGACCGCTACGACCTCCAGGTGATCATCACCTGTCAGGAGGGGTACACCAGCAGCCTGGCCGCGGCCGCCCTGCAGGATCTCGGCCTGCATCGGGCCACCGACCTGGCCGGCGGGTTCGCCGCCTGGCGGGCCGCCGGTCTGCCGACCGTCTGAGGCGGCGGCGGGAGGCCGGGGCGGGCACATCGCGCCGCCCGCCGCCCACGTCACCGGCATCGGTGAGCAACGTCTCACCCGGTGGTTTTTCCGACGTACCGCTGCAGCCCGTCGATCAGCAGGTCGAGCCCGAACTCGAAGCGCTCCTCGGTGGTGCCCGAGACCATCGCGTCGGCGTGCCTGCTCAGGTAGGGGAACCGGTCCGCGGGAAGGTCGTTGAAATAGCCCCGCAGATCGCCCTTGACCTGCCGCTCCACCTCGGCCTTGGGCCGGCCCAGGTGGCGCAGCTGGGCCCGCCAGATGGAGGCCTCGTAGGCGTCGGCGGTGACGTAGAGGAAGATCCGCTCATTGGCCCACGCGGACAGGTCCGGGGGCAGGCCGGCCCTGATCGCCAGACTGAGCATCCACTCCGAGGCGCGCAGCGCGTTCGGCCCGTTGGGGATCATGGCCAGGGCGACCCGGGCCAGGTCGTTGTGTGCCAGCAGGATCCGGTGCGTGTTCCGCATCAGCTCCTTGATCTGATGCTGCCAGCGCTCCGGCTCCTGCGCAGGCAGCTCGATCTCGCCGCAGACCCGGTCGAACATCAACCGGAGCAGCTCGTCCTTGTTGGACACGTGGGCGTAGAGGCTGGACGGGCCGGTGCCGAACTGGGCGGCGACCCGCCGCGTGCTGACCGCGTCGATGCCTTCCGCGTCGGAGATCCGCAGCGCGGCATCGATGATCTGCTCGCGGTCGAGCAGCACGCGGGTGGGTCGCCGTTCGGGGAGCGGGCGCCAGGGGGAGCTGTTCATCGGCGACTAATTTAATTGACACGAACACTGTTCGCCACTAGAACGGTGTTCGTGACGACGAACAGCGTTCAAACGCAGACGACCATCGACACCGGGCCGTACCGATATCGCTGGGTCGCCCTCTTCGTGATCCTCACGGTCGAGGTGATGGACCTGCTCGACGCGCTGGTCACCACGATCGCCGGACCGGTGATCCGGGCCGAGCTGGGCGGGTCGTACAGCCTCATCCAGTGGCTCGGCGCGGCGTACACCCTGGCCATGGCCATCGGCCTGCTCACCGGCGGCCGCCTGGGCGACATCTACGGCCGCCGCCGGATGTTCCTGGTCGGCGCGGCCGGCTTCACCCTCGCCTCGCTGGCCTGCGCACTGGCCCCGCTGCCCGGGTTCCTGGTCGGCGCCCGCGCGGTGCAGGGGCTGTTCGGCGCGCTGATGCTGCCGCAGGGGCTGGGCATGATGCGCGAGATGTTCGGCCCGGAGGAGCGGGCCAAGGCGTTCGGGACGTTCGGCCCGGTGATGGGACTGTCCTCGGTGGGCGGGCCGATCCTGGCCGGGTGGCTGGTCGACGCCGACTACTTCGGCTCCGGCTGGCGGATGATCTTCTTCATCAACCTGCCGCTGGGCGTCTTCGCGGTGCTCGGCGCGATCCGTTACCTTCCCGAGTCCCGGCTGGAGCGCGCGCCGCGGCTGGACTGGCTGGGCGTGCTGTTCGCCGCGGGTGGCGCGTTCCTGCTGCTCTTCCCGCTGGTGCAGGGCCGCGAGCTGGACTGGCCGGCCTGGACCTTCGCCATGCTGGCGCTCGGCGTGGTCGCGTTCGGGCTGTTCGCGGTCTACGAGGGCGGCCGGGACCGGCGCGGCCTCGATCCGCTGGTCACCCCGAGCCTGTTCCGCAAGCGGGCGTTCACCGGCGGCCTGGCGCTGGGCCTGATGTTCTTCGCCTCGCTGATCGGCACCGGCCTGGTCTTCACCTTCTACCTGCAGATCGGGTTGGGCTACTCGCCGCTCAAGGCGGGTCTGACCACGCTGCCGCAGGCGCTCGGCATGGTGGCCGGCTTCGTCGTGGCCGGCGCCGGCCTGGCCGAGCGGCTGGGGCGCCGGCTGCTCCAGGCCGGCACGGTGGTGATGATCCTGGGCACCGTTGTCTTCACCGGCACCGTGCGCCTGTCCGGGGCCGGCATCACCCCCTGGCACATGGCCCCGGCGCTGCTGGTGCTCGGCATCGGGATGGGCCTGGCGATGGCGCCGTTCTTCGGCATCGTGCTGGCCGGCGTGGACGACGAGGAGAGCGGCTCGGCCTCCGGGGCGATCACCTCGGTGCAGCAGCTCGGCGGGGCGTTCGGCATCGCGGTGCTGGGCACCGTCTTCTTCGCGCTGCTGCCGGGCGCGGTCGGGCGGCACGTGGACGACTCGGCCGGGGCGTTGCGGGCCACGCTGGCGACCGCCGGGGTGCCCGCCGACGCGCACCCGGCGGTCGTCGCGGGCCTGCGCGAGTGCCTGACCGACCGGGTGGCCGAGACGAATCCGGACGTCACGCCGCCGTCGTGCCGGGACGCCGGCCCGGCCGCCGACCCGGCGCTCGCGGCGTACGCGGCGGAGCAGGTCCGTGCCGGGTTCGAGGACACCACCATCCGTACCACCGGAGTGTCCCTGCTGCTCCTGCTGTCCGCGCTCGGGCTGACGTTCCTGCTGCCCCGCCGGGCCCGGCCGGACGACGCGGGGCACTGAGGCTCACCCGGGGTACACGACCGAGCTGCGCCCGCTGTACGGGTGGCGGGTCCCGTCGGGCTGGCGACCGGTGTTCGGCGCGTCCAACCAGACGATGTAGGGGTCGCCGGAGTTCAGGCCGGTCAGCGTGGTGCTGATCGTGCAGCCGGTGCCGGCCGGGACGTTCTTCCAGACCGGTTCCGGCTGCGCGCCGGCGACCAGCTCCTGCGGCACGGCGGTGACCCGGTAGTTCGAGTCGTACTGCCGGGGCCACTCCACCCGGAAGCCGCCGGGGACCGGGGTCACCGCGACCGGGATCAGCACCGGCTCGGTCGGCGGCCAGACCCGGGTGCAGCTCGGGTTCGCCGACGGCAGCCCGGCGGTGGCGGCGGCGGACGGCCGGACCCCCAGCGACGGGGTCGGGCTCGGCGTGGCGCTGCCGGTGACCAGCAGTGACCAGGTGTCACCGGGGCTGGGCGACGCGGCGGCGCCGGTGCGCTCGTCGCCGCCACCGCAGCCACCGGCCGCCAGCGCGAACGCCACCACCACCGCAACGGTTCCGACGTGCCGCATCCCGGCTCCTTCCCGCTCGCTTCCCCACCCTCCGTTCGGCGTGGCCGCAGCCTGGCTTAGGGCCGCCGGGAGCCGTGGTCCGCGCCGCGGATCCGCTCGGCTCACCGGCCGGTCCTGCGCCGTCGGCGCGCGGAACGGGGCCGGGCGGCTCAGGCGGGGAGCAGGCGGTGCCCGGCCATCTCCAGCTCGCCGTGCTGTCGGACGGTGACCGGGGTGTGCAGGCCGGAGGCGGCGTCGTGCAGCATCACCGCGTCGCCGTCGATGCGGTAGGTGCCGCTGGGGCGTTTGCGGCGGCCGGCCACCTCGCCGGCGTACGTGCCGTCGGTCCGCAGGTGCAGTTTGATCGCGCCGTCCCGGCTGCGCCAGGTCCCCACCACCGCGTCGGCCACCACCCGGGGTCGCTGCGGGACCGGCCCCGGAGCCGGCCCGGGCGTGCTGCCCATGGCGATCGCGAGCATCGCCGCGGCGTCCAGGACGGTGGTGTCGACGCGGGTGGTGGAGGACTGCATGGCCGGCTCCGGAGGGGTCGGTGTCGGGGACAGTCTCCTCAGTCGGCCCGCGACCCGGCCGCGCACAGGAAAGTCTGAGTTGCGATCGGGTGCGGACCGGTGCGCGTTCGGGTGCGGTGGGTCAGGGGGCCGCGGCGCCGCCCCGCAGCGAGCCGAGCACCGCGGCGGCCAGCTTCTCCAGGTAGTCGTCGCCGATCGGCTGGCGGGACACGGCCAGCCGCCAGTACAGCGGGCCGAGGATCAGGTCGACCGCCACCTCCGCGTCGGTGTCCTGGGGCAGCTCGCCGCGGGCGACCGCCTGGCCGACCAGCTTCTCCCCGACCGCCTGCTGGTGCGTGCGCAGCACCCGTTGCAGCGTCTCGGCGATCTGCGGGTTCCGGGCGGCTTCGGCCATCAGGTCGGGGATGATCTGCGAAGCGACCCGATGCTGCAACGCCTTGCTGACGATCATCATCAACAGGTCGAGATCGCCCGCGAAGCTGCCGGTGTCCGGAAGTGGCACCTTCCGCCCGGCGACTTCCGTGATGATCTCCAGTACCATCTCCAGTTTGTTGCTCCACCGCCGGTAGATCGCGGTCTTGCCGACCCCGGCACGCCGGGCCACGGCTTCGATCGACAGGCGGCCGTAACCGACCTCTGCCAGTTCGCTCATGACCGCGTTCCGGATCGCCACAGTGATGTCGTTGCGGAGCACCGCCGCTCCGGCCGGTGCGCGTTTGACTGTCGCCACCCGGTAACTATAACGCTACGACGTAACGGTTGCGTTCCGCCGTTTGGTCGGCTACCGTTCCTTCCACGTCGATACGAACCCGTTCCATCGGCGTCGGCGGACGCCTGTCATGCTGCTACCTGTGTTCGAAGGCAAGCCACCGGAGTCCGCCGCCTCGTACCGGCCGACGAGATCGGAGCACCACTCCATGCCAGAGACAGCGGTTGCCGACGCCGCTACCGGCGTTCCCCTCAAGGAACTCGCCCGACGGCACGGCCTGACCTCGTCCGGGCGACGGCTCGGACTCCTGGAGTACTCGCGCAAGCTGTGGGCCTACCGGCACTTCATCGCCGCGCACGCCCGGGCGAAGACGTCGTCCTCGCTGGGCAACACCAACCTCGGCTCGCTCTGGACGGTGCTGACACCGGCCATCAACGCGCTGGTGTACTACATCATCTTCGGCGTGGTGATCGGGACCAGCGGCAGCGTCTCGAACTTCATCGCCTATCTCTGCATCGGCGTGTTCGTCTTCCAGTTCACCCAGTCGGTGGTGCAGAACGGCGTCAACGCGATCACCGGCAACCTGGGCCTGATCCGGGCGCTGCACTTCCCCCGGGCCAGCCTGCCCCTCTCGGTGTCCCTGGTGGAGATCCGCAACTTCCTCACCGCGATGGGCGTGCTGCTGGTCATCGTGCTCTTCACCGGTGAGGCGATCACGTGGCAGTGGCTGCTGGTCCTGCCGGTGATGCTGCTGCAGATGATCTTCAACATCGGCCTGGCGCTGGCCGCCGCCCGGCTCGGCTCCAAGATGCGCGACGTCAAGCAGCTGATCCCGTTCATCATGCGGTTCTGGATGTACGGCTCGGCCGTGCTCTACCCGGTCACCCGGTTCACCGAGAAGCTGGACGGCTGGAAGCTCGCCCTCGTCGAGTCCAACCCGCTGCTGGTCTTCATCGAGCTGTACCGGCACGCACTGCTGGAGAACGTCACGCTGGCCGGTGAGCCGGGCCTCCTCTGGATCGAGGCGGTCGTCTGGTCGCTGGTGGTGGGCTTCTTCGGTTTCGTCTACTTCTGGCGCGGAGAGAAGGGCTACGGCCGTGGCTGACAACGAGCGCATCCCCACCGTCATCGCGGACGACGCGCACGTGATCTACAAGGTCTACGGCTCGGCCGGCAACCAGCAGCAGAGCCCGCTGACCAGCTTCAAGCGGATCGTCACCCGGACCAAGGCCGCGAACGTCCGCGAGGTGCACGCGATCAAGGGGGTGTCCTTCGTCGCCTACCGCGGCGAGGCGATCGGCCTGATCGGCACCAACGGCTCCGGCAAGTCGACCCTGCTGCGCGCGGTGGCCGGGCTGCTGCCGGTGGCCCGGGGCGCCATCTACGCGTCCGGCCAGCCGTCCCTGCTGGGCGTGAACGCGGTCCTGATGAACGACCTGCCCGGCGACCGCAACGTCGAGCTGGGCTGCCTGGCCATGGGCATGACGCCGGCCGAGGTCAAGGAGAAGAAGCAGGGCATCATCGACTTCTCCGGGATCAACGACCGGGGCGACTTCGCGTCGCTGCCGATGCGGACCTACTCCTCCGGCATGTCGGCCCGGCTGCGATTCTCCATCGCCGCGGCCAAGCAGCACGACGTGCTGCTCATCGACGAGGCGCTGGCCACCGGCGACGCGAAGTTCCGCCGGCGCAGCGAGGCACGGGTGCGCGAGCTGCGCCAGCAGGCCGGCACGGTGTTCCTGGTCAGCCACAGCGAGCAGTCGATCCGGGACACCTGTGAGCGGGCCATCTGGCTGGAGTCCGGGCTGATCCGGGCGGACGGCCCGACCGCCGACGTGCTCAAGGAGTACGAGTCCTTCGTCCGCAAGTAGGGCGTCGGTCGCAGCGACGAGAAAGCCCGGGCCGAGCGGCCCGGGCTTTCGTCCGTCAGGTCACCGACAGGTGCACGTGGTTCGTATGGTCCGTCGACGGTGTGCCGCCGGCTCCGCTGTACGACTTCCAGCCGCTGCTGGGCAGCCAGATCCGTTTGAACCAGATCACGTACAGCACGCCGAGGGTGTCGGCGTTGTGGATGAAGTAGTTCGCCAGGTCGGTGCCGTACGTCTTGCTGCTGCCGGTGGCCACCCCGCCGAAGCCGTTCTTGTCGGAGGCGAAGTCACACGCCCGGCCCTTCGGGTGCTCCCCGCTGTTCTGGTGCCGGAAACACGCGACGTAGCGGGTGAAGCCGTCCTTCTGGGCCTGCTTGAGGGCGTAGGCCAGGCGCGGGGTGATGCAGCCGGTGGTGGTCGGGTCGTCCACGCTGCAGCCACCGCTGAGGCTGCCGGACGGCTTGTCGGCGTCCGAGCTGCCACCACCGCCGCCGGAGTCCGCCGAGTCTTCGGCGTCGTCACCCTGGTTCGCCTCCTTCAGCGCCTGCTCGGCCTGCGCCTTGCGCTTGGCCATCACGTTGACCTGCCGCTGCTGGTCGATGATGGCGGCGTCGATCGCGGTCTTGGCCTTGCGCTGGTTGTCCCGGGTGGCGCGCAGGTCCTCGACGGCCTGGTTCTGCCGCTCCGCCACGGTGGTCAGCAGTTGCGCGCGGTCCAGGAAGCCGGCCGAGTTCTCCGCGGTCAGCAGCGCGCTCAGCGGCCCCAGCCGGCCCATCGTGTACGCCTGCTCGGCGTACTGGTTCAGCGCCTGCTGCTGCGGGCCGAGGGCCGCGTCGAGCCGTTTCAGCTCGGCGGCGAGCCGGGTCTGCTGCTCCTTGGACGTCTTCAGCTTGGCCTTGGCCGTCACATAGCCCTTGGAGGCGTCGTCGAGCTTGTCGAGCAGGGTCTTGGTGCCGCCCTCACCGTCGTCGCCGGATTCTCCGGGCGCGGCGAGGGGGCGGGGCACCGCGGCGGCCGGCGAGGCGGCGCCCGCGAGCCCGCATGCGGCGACCAGCAGCGCGAGTACGGCCGCCCATCGTCGCCGCGCAGTCTCATGCTGCACTGGCAATTTCCTTCCGTCGGCCGCCGGCCGGGTTAGCTGACGGGTTCGGGACGAAGGAAATCCCTACCGCTGACGCGGATTCACCCCGGAAGAAATGTGGATCCCCGGCTCGCTCATGCGTGCGATTAGGCGGCGGTCCCCGGGTGGGAACCGGAACCGACCATACCCACTCGATCGAGGAATCGACAGTTCTCGTACCCATTGCGACGGGCCGGTCACGAGTCGTGATGCGATTACAGAAAGTCGTTGCCAGGTAACGCATTTGCTGGATTTCGGGGTCCTGATGCCGCGCCGTATCTCGGGTAAACTGACCGCCGGTCCTGCCAGGACGGCACCGCCCCCGAGTTGCCGGCAGGCCGCCGCTCAATCGCCGAAAGGCGAGCCGGGGAACCAGGTAGTTGGGGTGAATCCGCATTATGCGGTAGGGATAGCTTCCGTCCCGAACCCGTCAGCTAACCCGGTCGGCGGTGACTAGGAAGGATTGTTGATGACCGCACGTCCCCGCCGGTGGCTGATGCTTGCCCTGGCGCCGCTCGTGGCCACCACAATATTTGTGGCGCCGGTCACGCCGGCACACGCCGCTCCGGGCGGCAGCTCGTCGGCCCCCGCCGAGGGCGACGAGAGCGACGACCTCTCCGAGCAGATCGAGTCCACCAACCGCCGGTTCGTCAACGCCAAGGCGGCGGTCTCGGCCTCGAAGAAGAACCAGAAGGCGCTCGCCACCCAGATCAAGGCCGCGGAGCAGCGGCGGGACCAACTGGTTCCGGAGGTCAACCAGATCGCCCGCCAGCAGTACCAGATCGGCAACCTGAGTTCGCTGAGCTTCCTGCTCCGGGCCGACTCCTCCAGTGACTTCCTGGACAAGGCGGTCACCCTGGAGGAGATCAACAAGCTGCACGACGCGAAGCTGCACGAGCTCAACACCCTGCTCAAGAAGATCACCTCGGACAAGGCCCGGCTGGACGCCGAGGTCAGGAACGAGGAGCAGCAGCTCTCGGTGCAGAAGAAGCTGCGCGACTCGGCCCAGGACCAGCTTGAGCTGCTCGGCGGCAGCACCGGCATCAACAAGACCATCACCAACGGTTTCGTCGACGCGAAATCGGCGCGGGCGTTGCCGGCGCCGCGCAACTCCAGCGGCGGCTTCTCCCCGGAGAGCTGCAACCAAACCGACCCGACCACGAACGGTTGCATCACCAAGCGCACCCTGCACATGTACAAGGAAGTGCGCAAAGCCGGGTTCAACCTGTTCGTCGGCTGTCACCGCGACGGCGGCCCGTTCGAGCACCCCAAGGGCCGGGCGTGCGACTGGTCACTGCAGAAGACCGGGTTCTCGTCCGCGCACAACGACAAGATGATGAGGTACGGCAACGACCTCACGGCGTTCCTGGTGCGCAACGCCGACCGGCTCGGTATCTACTACGTGATCTGGTACAAGCAGATCTGGTTCCCGGCCACCGGCAACTGGCACGCCTACCACGGTCCGAGCGACCACACCGACCACGTGCACGTGTCGCTGCTGTAGCCGACGAGACGTACCGGGGAAGGCCGGGCGACGGGGGAAGACCACCCGCCGCCCGGCCTTCTTCTCATGTACGTCAATGTGTTGTAACGTCCGCTGGGAGCGCTCCCACATTTCCCGTTGGGTTCCCGGCCCAAGGAGCTGTCCAATGAGACGCACCCTCCGTTCCCTCACCGTCGCCGCCGCCGTCGTCCTCACGGCGCTGACCACGCTGGTTGTCACCCAGCCCGCCCAGGCCGACACGCGGATCTGCGAGCAGTACGGCGCGACCACCATCGGCGGCCGCTACGTCGTGATGAACAACCGCTGGGGCGGCACCGCAGAGCAGTGCATCAACGTCACCGGCACCGGCTTCGCCATCACCAGCCAGCAGAGCGTCGGCAACACCAGCGGCGCCCCGGTGTCGTACCCGGCGGTCTACTACGGCTGCCACTACACGCGCTGCTCACCCGGCACCAACCTGCCGCTGCGGGTCAGTTCGATCACCAGCGCCACCAGCAGCATCAACTGGACCTACGTCTCCGGCGCCACGTACGACGCCGCCTACGACATCTGGCTCGACCCCACGCCGCGCACCGACGGCGTGAACGCGCAGGAGATCATGATCTGGTTCAACCGGCAGGGCTCCATCCAGCCGATCGGCTCGGTCGTGGGCAACGCCACGATCGGCGGCCGGACGTGGCAGGTGTGGCGCGGCAGCAACGGGTCGAACGCGGTGATCTCCTACGTGGCCCCGTCCCCGATCACCAGCTGGAGCTTCAGCGTCCTGGACTTCATCAACGACGTGAAGAGCCGGGGCGCCATCACCGACTCGTGGTACCTGACCAGCCTCCAGGCCGGCTTCGAGCCGTGGATCGGCGGCGCCGGGCTGGCCGTCAACAACTTCAGCGCGGCGGTCAACGGCGGCGGGACGGGCACCCCGCCCACCTCGCCGTCCACCCCGGCGCCCGGCACCGGCTGCCGGGTCAGCTACGCGACCAACGTGTGGAGCTCCGGCTTCACCGCCAACATCACCGTCGCCAACACCGGCACCGCGCCGATCGACGGCTGGACCCTCGGGTTCGCCCTGCCCTCCGGCCAGTCCGTCACCAGTGTCTGGGGAGCCACCCTCAGCGGCACGTCCGGAGCCGTCACCGCCCGCAACGTGAGCTACAACGGCAGCATCCCGGCCGGCGGCAGCACGACGTTCGGATTCCAGGGCGCCTACAGCGGCAGCTTCACCGCGCCGAGCGCCTTCACCCTGAACGGGAGCGCCTGCACCCGGGCGTGACCCCTGGACAGACGAGGCGCTCGGCCGGGATGCCCGGCCGAGCGCCTCGTCGCGCGTACGCGCGGATCAGTGCGGGGTGGCGCGCCGCACCGGCGCGCGGCCGGCGGGCTGCGTCGGCGCCGGGCCGACCGGTCCCGCCGACGGGATCGGCATGGTCACCGGGCGCACCTGGGTGACCTCGATCTCCTTGCCGTGGTGCAGCAGGGTGAGCCGGGCCGAGCCGCCGCCGTTGCGCAGCGAGTAGGTGACCTCGTCCGCGGTGACGTTCACCCGCAGCCGCAGACCCCGCCAGAGCAGCGAGAAGTCCAGGTTG
Source organism: Actinoplanes teichomyceticus ATCC 31121 (assembly GCF_003711105.1). NCBI lineage: Bacteria > Bacillati > Actinomycetota > Actinomycetes > Micromonosporales > Micromonosporaceae > Actinoplanes > Actinoplanes teichomyceticus. The sequence continues at coordinate 401,423 of NZ_CP023865.1, read as the reverse complement.
TTGATCCGGCTGGGCAGCCGCGGCGCGAACGACAGCTGCCCGTTGAAGTCACGCATCCCGCCGAGGCCGGCGACCAGCGCGATCCAGGATCCGGCCAGGGACGCCACGTGCACGCCGTCCCGGGCGTTCTGGTGCAGGTCGTGCAGGTCCATCAGGGCGGCTTCGCCGAGGTAGTCGTGGGCCAGTTCGAGGTGGCCGGTCTCGGCCGCCAGGACCGCCTGGATGCAGGCGGACAGCGAGGAGTCCCGGACGGTACGCGCGTCGTAGTACGCGAAGTTGCGCGCCTTCTCCTCCGGGGTGAACGCGTCGCCCCGGATGTACATCGCCATCACCAGGTCGGCCTGTTTGACCACCTGCTTGCGGTACAGGTCGAAATACGGGTAGTTCAGCAGCAGCGGGTAGCCCTCCGGCGGAGTGTTCTCGAAGTCCCACTCCTGCAACCGGGTGAAGCCCTCGCACTGCTGGTGCACACCCAGCTCCTTGTCGTACGGGATGTGCACGGCCGCCGCCGCGTCCCGCCAGGAGGCCGCCTCCTCGTCGTCCACCCCGAAGCGCCGGGCCAGGTCCGGGTGGCGCTTGCAGGCCTCCACCGCGGTCATCAGGTTCTGCTGCGCCATCAGGTTGGTGTAGATGTTGTCGTTCACCACGGCGGTGTACTCGTCCGGCCCGGTGACCCCGTCGATGTGGAAGCGACCGTGCCGGTCGTGGTGCCCCAGCGAGCGCCACAGCCGCGCCGTCTCCACCAGCAGCTCCAGGCCGACCTCGCGCTCGAAGTCGTAGTCGCCGGTGGCCTGCACGTACCGCCGGACCGCGTCGGCGATGTCCGCGCCGATGTGGAAACCCGCGGTGCCGGCCGGCCAGTACCCGGAGCACTCCTGGCCGCGGATGGTCCGCCACGGGAACGCGGCGCCCTGCAGGCCCAGCGTCTGCGCCCGCTCCCGGGCCAGATCCAGCGTCGAGTGCCGCCAGCGCAGCACGTCCGCGGCCGCCGACGGCTGGGTGTAGGTGAGCGCCGGCAGCACGAACGTCTCGGCGTCCCAGAACGTGTGGCCGTCGTAGCCGGGACCGGTCAGACCCTTGGAGCCGATCGGGCGCTTCTCCGCCCGGGCGCCGGCCTGCAGCGTGTGGAAGAGGCCGAAGCGGACCGCCTGCTGCACCTCCGGGTCGCCCTCGACCCGGACGTCCGAGTGGTCCCAGAACGCGTCCAGGAACTCCCGCTGCTGCTGGACCAGCCCCTCCCAGCCGTCCAGCCGGGCGCTGGCCAGCGCGGCGCCGACCTGGTCGCGCAGGGCGGGCAGGGAGCGCATGCTGGACCAGCCGTAGGCGGCCAGCTTGACCACGCGCAGCTTCTGCCCCGGCTCCAGCCGGCAGGCCACCGTGGTGCGCAGCCAGTCGGCGTGCCCCTCGGTGGTGATCGCGTGCCGGCCCGGCGTCTCCACCAGGTGTTCCATGGCCGCGGCCATCCGCAGGTTGCTGGCCTTGGTGCGGTGCACCAGCAGGCCGCCGGAACGCTGTTCCAGCATCTCCTCGGCCTGCAGCGGGTGGTCCAGCACCGCCGCCACCCGCGGGTCCTTGCTGGTCGGCGGCAGTTGTTCGTTGGCCACCAGCTCGGATTGCAGGATCAGCCGGGCGGAGGCGTCCAGCGGCTCCACCTCGTAGAGGAACGCGACGACGGCCCGCTGGGTGAACGAGACCAGGCGCACGGTGCGCACCCGCACTCCCTGACCGGACGGGGAGACCCACTCCACCACCCGTTCCAGGGTGCCGGCGCGCATGTCGAGGCTGCGCTCGTGGGAGCGCAGCTCGCCGTATCGCACGTCGAACGGCTCGTCGTCGACCAGCAGCCGCATCAGTTTGGCGTTGCTGACGTTGACCATGGTCTGGCCGGACTCGGGGAAGCCGTACCCGCCCTCGGCGTGCGGCAGCGGCCGCAACTCGTAGAACGAGTTCAGGTACGTGCCGGGCAGGCCGTGCGGCTCGCCCTCGTCCAGGTTTCCGCGTATCCCGATATGGCCGTTCGAGAGCGCGAACACCGACTCGGACTGGGCCAGCAGGTCCAGGTCGAGCCGGGTCTCCCGGATGTGCCAGGGGTCGACGGGATAGGCCCGTTCACGGATCACGGTGGTGCCTCTCGGGACAAAAAGTCTAACTATGTCTGGTTCTACTGGTCGAGCAGTTCGGCGAGGTCGGTGACCACGACGTCGGCGCCGTGCTCGCGGAGCGCGTCGGCCTGACCGACCCGGTCCACCCCGATCACCAGGCCGAAGCCCCCGGCCCGGCCGGCGGCCACACCGGCCTGGGCGTCCTCGAACACGGCACACGCGGCCGGGTCGAGGCCGAGGAGGTGCGCGCCGTGCAGGAAGGTGTCCGGCGCGGGCTTGCCGGGCAGGCCGAGCTCGCGGGCGACCAGCCCGTCCACCCGGGCCTCCAGGAGGTCGGCGATGCCGGCCGCCTCCAGCACGTCCTTGCAGTTGGCGCTCGCCGACACGACGGCGCGGCGCAGGCCGGCCGCCTTCGCGGCCTTCAGGTACTCCACCGATCCGGGGTAGACCTGGACCGCGCCTTCCTTGATCTTCTGCAGCACGAGGAGGTTCTTCCGGTTGCCGATGCCGTTGACGGTCTCCTGGTCGGGACCGTCGTCGGGCGAGCCCTCGGGCAGGGTGATGCCACGGGAGGCGAGGAATGTGCGGACCCCGTCGGCGCGCTGGCGGCCGTCGACATATCGGTGATAGTCGGCCGCGGAATCGAACGGCACGAACTCGTGGCCGTGCCGCTCAGCCCACGTCTCCAGGAACGTGTCGAACGTTTGTTTCCACGCGGCACTGTGCACAAGGGCGGTCTGCGTGAGCACGCCATCAAGATCAAAAAGGCAGGCGGTCACCTGAGAAGGAAGTCCGAGCACGCGCCCAATGTAGTCGCACCCGGCGGAAGACGAGAGGCGAAGGGCGGCTTCACATTTCCTGCGCGTTTCACAGGTTGTTCAAGTAGCTGTTCTCACCCCGATCGAGCTGCGATTTCACCGCCGTCCGGCCGACGGCGCCAGGTCCATCCGCAGGCCGATCGAGGTGCCGATCGGCCCGGTCGCGGTGGTCACCTCGTCGCACAACCGGTGCGCCAGCCACAGACCGCGACCACCGATCTCCTCCGTACCGGGGAGGAGGTGGCTGTCCAGATAGTCGTCCGGGATGCCCGGGCCGGAGTCGGTGATCACGCACCACACGGCGCCGGCCTCCCGCCGCAGCTGGATCCGGCCGTGCCCGCCGGCGTGCAGCACGACGTTGGTGAGGACCTCGTTGACGGCCAGCACATAACCGGACAACCGGTCCCCGTTCCCGGCGATCGGGGACAGCAGCCGGGACACCTCGTGCCGCAGCACGGTGATGTCGGCGTGCCCGAAAGTCCGGTCCAGCAGGACCGGAGACCCGGACGGCGCCGGGGCGGCGTCACTCATCGGCTCCACGCCGGGAGCCGAGCGCACCGTCTGGCCCATCCTGTCCTCCACCGTCGTGCAGCCTACGCGCTGTGGCCGGTCGGTGGCAGCAGGCATCCGCGATCCGCCCCGGAAGTGGCGGTCACCACGTTTCCGCCGCCGACCACGTTCACTAGCGCCATCCCACGTCGATCCGGTCGCCGCGCTCGTCGAAGAAGTGCACGGCGTCCATCTGCACCGCCACGGTGAGCGGATGCCCCGAGGTGACCGCCGGGTACGGAGCCAGCCGCACCGACAGCTCGGCCGCTCTCCGATGATGGCGGCCGGGGTCGTTGAGCAGGCTGACCGGAGCGCCCCCGTCCTCCGGCGCCGGGGCCGGAGCCGCCCGGGTCAGCCGCTGCAACGCCCCGCCCAGCCGCTTCAGCGCGCCGCCGGTGGGCCCCTGATCGCGGACCGGGCCGCCGATCTCGTCGACCACGATCGCGGTCGCACCGATGTCCAGGTAGGCCAGCGACTCGTGGCCGTGGTGCTCGAGATAGCGGATCCGCCCGTGCAGGACCGCGCCCGCCGTGTCCGGGGTGACCGGGGTGAGCGCCTCGGCCCGCACCCCGACCACGATCCGCTCGCCGTGGTAGCGGGCCACCGCCCGCGACCGGGGGTCGGACCAGGCCAGGTAGAGGCTCTGCTCGCCGAAGTTGAGCGCGACGTACCGGTCCAGGTGGACGTAGACCGACGCCTCCAGCAGGTTCATCCGCGGGGAGCCGAGGAAGGCCGCGACGTAGAGGGTGGCCGGGCGGCGGTAGACCTCGGTGGGCGTACCCAGGTCCTGCAGCACGCCGCGCCGCATGATCGCCACCCGGTCCGCCATCGTCAGCGCCTCGGCCTGGTCGTGCGTGACGTACATGGTGGTGACCCCGAGCTCGCGGGTCATGCTGGTGATCTCCGCCCGCAGCTCCGCGCGCAGGCCGCTGTCCAGGTTCGACAGCGGCTCGTCCATCAGGAAGAGCCCCGGGCGGCGGACCATCGCCCGGCCCATCGCGACCCGCTGCCGCTGCCCGCCGGAGAGCTGACTGGGCCGGCGGCCGAGCACCTCGCCGATGCCGAGCGCGCCGGCCACCGTGCCGACCCGGTCCTGCCGGGGCCCCGGCTCCACGCCGGACAGCTTGAGCGGGAAGCCGATGTTGTCCGCGACGGTCATGTGCGGATAGAGCGCGAAGTCCTGGAACACCATGGCGATGCTGCGGTCACGCGGCGGCAGGTCGAGCACCGGCTCGCCGTTCAGCAGGATGTCGCCTTCGGTGGGGTCCTCCAGGCCGGCGATCATCCGGAGCACGGTCGACTTGCCACAGCCGGACGGGCCGAGCAGCACCATGAACTCGCCGTCCCGCACGTCGAGGGACACCCGGTTCACGGCAACCGTGCCGTCCGGCCAGATCTTGGTGACGTCCTTGAGCGCGACGGTGGACACCGCCAACCTCCCCATCGAAAGTTCGATCCCGAACCCACGACGGTCGGCGATCGGATAATGACTTTGCGAGGGGTGTCGATGCTTTGCCATCGGGCGAACGTGCCATTCGCAGATTGTGATCATTCGATTACGCGGAATTGAACGGGGCCCGCCTGATGTGCACGTTCCCAGCAGCGAGCGACATTCGGCCACCGGGCCGGTCAGCCGCGGCGCTTCCGCCGGCCGCCCGTGACGGCCGCCGCGGCCTCGGCGCTCCGCCGGCAACCGTGACGACCCCCGCGGCCTCGGCACTCCGCCGGCAACCGTGACGACCCCCGCGGCCTCGGCACTCCGCCGGCAACCGTGACGACCCCCGCGGCCTCGGCACTCCGCCGGCAACCGTGACGACCCCCGCGGCCTCGGCACTCCGCCGGCAACCGTGACGACCCCGGCCGGCCTCGGCACTCCGCGGCAACCCGTGACGACCCGGCGCGCGTCGGCGCTCGCGCCGGCCGCCCGTTCCGAGATCCCGCGGCTCAGCGAGAGGCGCGCCAGTCGCGGACCGCGGTCGTCAGGAAGGCGCCGCCGACCAGGGCCGCCAGCAGCGCCACGCCGCCGGCCGCGAAACCCGCCAGCGTCGCTGCCGCCAGCAGGACCGTCCGCCCCTCCCAGCCGAGCACCGCCGCGCCGGCCCGGGTACCCGGCGCGCCCTTCTCCATCCGCGCGGTCAGGTCGTAGTGCCGCAGCGCCAGCGCGAACAGCAGCAGGAACACCAGCGGCCACGGCACCTGGCCGGTCAGCCCGGCGAGCACCACGAACACGTACTCCGCGGCGCGCAGCGCGGCCGGGACCAGCCAGTCCAGCGGGCGGTCGTGCCGGGCCCGGGCGGTCATCCCGGCGGCCAGCACCGCCGGGATCCCGCCGGCCAGGATGCCGGTCCGCAGCGGTTCGCCGCAGAGGACCCCGACCATCGCGTACGCCGGGAGAACCGCCGCCACCAGCAGGGGGAAGTCCATCCGGGCCCGCCCGAGCACGCTGCGCGCCACCCAGCCGTCGTCCCGGTGCCGGGCGGTGTCGACCCGGTCCAGCACGGCCACCCGCATCGACAGCGCGCGCAGCGACCGCAGCGACAGCGTGTAGAGGAACGCCAGCACCCCGAGGCCGACGACCGCCGCGAGCGCGATCCGGCCGTTCGTGACCGCCGCGAGCAGCGCGATCAGCGCCCACCGCTCGCCGATCGGGAAGACCACGATCCGTTTGGCCCAGTAGATCAGCGAGCCACGGCTGTTCTGCGCCGCCTGCGAGGCCGCGCTCAGCCGCGCGCCGACCCCACCGGCGGCCTGCGGGCGGGGCCGGGCCGCCGCCTCGTCGTGCAGCGCGCCGTACCACGTGTCGGTCATGTGCCGGACGGTCTGCAGGGCGATGGCGGTGATCGCCAGGGGCCAGGCGTACGGCAGACCGAGCCGGTCCGCGCCGGCCGCCAGACCGGCGTACACCGCGTACTCCTTGGCCCGGTCCGCCATGGTGTCCAGCCAGCCGCCGAACGCGTCGAACCGCCGGGTGTACCGGGCCAGCTGGCCGTCCACGCAGTCCAGCACGAAACCCAGGTAGAGCAGCAGGCCGCCGAGGATCATGGCGACCCGCGACGCCTGCCAGAAGGCCAGCGCCGCGGCGCCGGCGAACAGCACCGACAGCACGGTCACCGCCGTCGGGCTCAGGCGCAGCCGCGCGGCGGTCCGGGTGACCAGCGGGGACCAGCTGCTCACCGCGTACGTCGTGAAGAAGTCGTCCTGCTCCTTGACCGCGAGCCGCAAGCGCGCCCGGTCCTCGTCGATCGCGGCGAGCCGCCGCCGCGCGGCGGCGAGCTGCTCGTCCGTGCCGGCCCGCTCGGCGTGCAGCAGGCGCACCCGGACGGCGGCCGGGACCAGCCCCGCCTCCAGCAACGCGGGCAGCAGGTCCGCGCGGTCGGCGACCCCTTCCAGCAGCGGCAGGTCGGCCGGGGCCAGGCACATCGCGCCCAGGTGGCGCACCGTGCCGGCGCCCGGCTCGGCCGGGACCGCGCGGCCCCGCTCCTCCCGCAGTTCGCCCTCCGGGTCGGTGGCGACCAGCACGGTGCTGCGGCCGGCCGGGTCGGTGGCCAGCATCCGCAGCAGGCTGTGATGGGTGACCAGGTCGTCGGCGCAGATCAGCAGCGAGGTGCCGGCATCCCGGGCGCGGCGGGCCGCCGCACGCAGGTGTTCCGGCAGGTCGGCGCCGGCCGCGACCCGGTCGACCTGCGGCGCGCCGGCGGCGTGCAGGGCGGCGGTGAGGTCGTCGGCGAGGCGGCTCGCCTCGCTGCCGGTGAGGGCGGTCCCGGGACTCGCGTGCAGGACGGCCAGCGCCACCGTTCGCCTCCATGGATGAACACGAGCCCGCAGCTAGGGGGCGTGCGAGGCGGCTAAAGGTTAACAGCGGGCGTCATTCGGGTACGGGTCCCCCTTACGGGAGTCCGGCCGCTGCTCTCCATCTGCGGGATGAGGGACGGCGCGGCTGCCGTACCTACCGTCGAAGTGGTCCGGGGCAGAGCGCTCCGGCCACGCTGAAGGAGTCGATGATCGTGACCAGCCCCGTCAAGTCACGCGCCCTGACCCGCCCCCGTCACAACCGCTGGATCGCCGGTGTCTGCGCCGGTCTGGCCCGCCGCTACGGGATGTCGGCCGGTACGGTCCGGCTGCTGTTCCTGGTGTCCTGCCTGCTGCCGGGCCCGCAGTTCATCGCCTACCTGGTCCTCTGGGCCCTGATGCCCAACGAGTGATCGCCCTCCCGGCGTTCCGCGACGCGGGCCCCCGTGCAAGCACGCCAGGCCGCTAGCCCGGCGTCCCCGCAAGCACGAGGGGCCCCACAAGCCCGGGATCCCCGCAGACACGAGGACCCACAAGCCCGGGATCCCCGCAGACACGAGGGCCCCGCAAGCACAAGGCGCCCGCAAGCACGAAGGCCCCGGCAAGCGCAAGGCCCCGCAAACACGGGGTCCCGCGAGCGTCGGCGGCCACCGCGCGGAAGAGCTGGATCGCAGCCCGGCCACCACCGGGCGGCGATTCATGGACGCCGCCGTCCTGGCCCCCCGGGGACGGCGGCGTCGCCCCACCCACCGGCCGGCCGGACGCCACGCGGGCCGGAGCGGATGACCCCGGCGACGGCGTCGCTCGGCCCACCGGCCGGCCGGGCGCCCGGCCGGAGCGGGCAACCCCGGCAAGGGCGTCGCTCGACCGGCCAACCCGCCCGTCACGGGGTGGTGAAGGTCACCTTCACCGAGGTGTACCCCAATCGGGTGAACAGGCTCTCCAGCATCAGCTGGGTGTTCTGCTGAGCCCGCTGATCCAGGCCGCTCCCCCGGGCCGCCTCGGTGATCTTCTCCTGGGCCATCTGATAGACCCGCTGCTGCTTGTCCGTGTCGCTGCGGAAGGCGTCGCCGATGCTGGTCAGCAGCCCGCGGTCCTCCTCGACCACGTAGCTCTTGGCCATGTCGAGCGCGGCCGTCGACTGCTGCGGCGGCGGCAGGGTCAGCTCGATCGTCTTCTTCTCGTTGTCGACCTTGAGCGCGTCGCCGGTGAGGGCGCCGAAGTCGACATAGGCCTCCACGGTGCCCGAGCCGACGAACAGGATCCGCCGGTTCACCAGGAAGTCGGGGATGTTCTCGCGGTTCTGCTGCAGGTCGACGATGACCTGGAAGGTGCCGTCGGCGGCGACGTACCGATGCAGATCGCGCATGGACTGCAGCAGCACGGGCTGGCTGCGGTCGACGGTCCGGTCGGAGAACGGGTTGTCGAAGGAGGGCAGCACGTTGAGCGCGCGCAGCCCGAAGCAGGACGCGACGATCAGGGCGAAAACGACGCCGACGAAGATCAGCAGGCGGGCGAAGAAGCTCGGCCGGCGCTCCGGCGACTCGGCCGGCGCGCCCGGCTCCGCCGGGGGGACCGGCTCGGCCCCGCCGGGCACGGCCGGATATTCCGTCGTCGGCTCTTCGACATCCGGTGAGTTGGCCATGTCCTAACGGTACGGAGCGGGTACGACAATCCGCGACCGGAAGCACCCGGCCGGACATTCACCCCTCGACGACCAGCACCCGCGCGTGGATCTGATTGCGCTGCTGCAGGGCGGCCCGCAGCGCCCGGTGCAGGCCGTCCTCCAGGTAGAGGGCGCCCTGATACTCCACCACGTGGGGGAAGAGGTCGCCGTAGAACGTCGAGTCCTCGGCGAGCAGCTTGTCCAGCGCCAGCTCGCGTTTCGTGGTGATCAGGTCGGCCAGCCGGATGGGCCGCGGCGGGATCTCCGCCCACGCCTTCAACGTGGTGTGGTGATCGGGGTACGGGGCTCCGTCCCGGACCGCTTTGAAGATCACGGCGGCTGCCCCTCTCCCTGCGAAACGTCCTTCGGTATGCCAGCGTAGCCGCGGGCCGGTCAGGCCTCGCCGGACGCCGACGGGGCCGGCCCGGCCGGAGCCCACCGGCCATGATGCACCACATCGTCCACCGGCCGGTGGCCGCGTTTGAGTGACGGAGACCTCTTGTCGGTTCCCGGATAGCCGACGGTGAGCGCGCCGACCGGGGTGAACTCCTCCGGCACCCCGAACGCCGCCCGGAAGTCGCGCACCCGGTCGGCCGGAACCCCGAAGAAGCACGAGCCGAGCTCCTCGCTGACCGCGGTCAGGTGCATCAGCAGCGCGGCGAATCCGGTGTCGATGTCCCAGTACGGCACCGGCCAGCGCGCCTCGTCCCGATCCGTCCAGCCCTTGTCGCTCTCGGCGTACCGATCCAGGTAGACCGACTTGTTGGACAGGGCCACGATGATCAGCGGCGCGGTACGCATCCGGTCGAGCCAGCCGCCGGGGTCGCCGGCTCCGTACGCCGTGCTCGACCAGAACCGGTCCCGGTCCGCGGGCGAGGTGAGCACCAGGAAGCCCCAGCCCTGCGAGAAGCCGGCCGAGGGGGCGCGCAGGCCGTGCCGGACGATCTTGTCGATCAGTTCCGGCGGCACCGGGCGCTCCGGGTCGTACCCGCGGATCATCCGGCGCCGGCGGACCACCTCGTCGAACTCCATCAGGCGCGGATCCCCCACGCGGTGGTCCAGGTCTCGCCGGGCGCCAGCGTGATCAGGTCCCGTCCGGAGCGGAACGCGTCCGGCGGACAGGTCATCGGCTCGACCGCGACGGACCGGCGGTGCCGCTCGCCGTGCAGCGTGTCGCCGGTGAACACCTGCCAGTACTTGAACTTGTCGTCGGCCCAGACGGTGATCCTGGTGTCCGAGTCCGGGTCGGCGAGGACGACCTCGGTGAGCCCGTCCGGGCCGAAGTCGATGTCACCGAACGTGGTGTCCAGGATCATGGTGCCGATCCGGCGGGGTTCGGCGAAGTCGTACTCGGTGCCGGCGACCTTGACCGCGCCGATCGGCAGGAGCCGGGCGTCGGCCAGGATCCGGGTCTTGGCCGGCACCTGCAGCACGGTGTTCTCCACCGGGACGCCGGGCAGCCGCAGGTACGGGTGCACCGAGTAGCCCCACGGGGCGTTCGCGTCGCCGGTGTTGACCACCTCCTGCACGCCGCGGAGGCCTTCCGCGGAGACCGACCAGCGGGTCCGCAGGGTCAGCGAGAACGGGTAGCCGACCTGGGGCGGCAGGTCGTACTCCAGGGTGACCGCGGACGCGGTGTGCTCGGTGGCCCGCCAGCGCGACCAGTTGACCAGGCCGTGGATGGCGTTGTGCCGGGCCGGCTCGGTGAGCGGGAGCTGGTACGCCCGGTCCTCGAAGGTGTACTGCCCGTCGCGGATCCGGTTCGGCCACGGGGCGAGGATCTGGCCGGCGGAACCCGGGGAGATCTCGTCCGGGCCGAAGCCGTCGAGCAGCTCCACCCCGCCGGACGAGAAACTGCGCAGCGTGCCACCGACCTCGGCGAGCACGGCCCGGCGGCCGTCCGCCTCGATCGACCACTGGACCCCGGATTTCGCGGCTGTCTCCGTCATACCCGCGACACTAGTGGTTCTCCGTCGCGCCCCGAGCGGGCTGGTATCGGATCAACGCCGGGAACGCCGACGCCAGTACCAGCGCCAGCGCCGCCGCCACGAACCCGCCGCCCACCCAGGAGGCGCCCACCCCGGTCAGGTCGGCCGTGGCGCCGGCCCGGAGATCACCCAGTCGGGGGCCGCCAGCCACCACGACGGTGAAGACGCCCTGCAGCCGGCCGCGCAACCGGTCCGGCGCGAAGGTCTGCATGATCGACTGCCGGTAGACCGCGCTGACCAGGTCGGCCGCGCCGGCCACGGCCAGCAGCAGGACCATCAGCCACAGCTGGTGGGCCAGCCCGGAGAGGCTGATCGCCACCCCCCAGCCGACCACCGCGGCCACCAGCGCGACACCCTGCCGGCGGACCCGGCCGATCCAGCCGGAGGTGAGGCCGCCCAGCACCGAGCCGATCGCGATCGCGCTGAACAGCCAGCCGACCGCGGCGCCCCCGCCGAACCGCTCCTGCGCCACCGCCGGGAACAGCGCCCGCGGCATCGCGAACACCATGGCGATCAGGTCGATGCCGAAGGACAGCAGCAGCACCGGCTGGGTGACCAGGAACCGCAGGCCGGTCACGATGCCGCGCAGCCCGGCCGTGGGCTTCTCGTCGGCGCCGTCCAGCTCGACCGGCGGGATGGCCGGCAGCCGCCAGGTGGCCCAGAAGGTGACCGTGAACAGCAGCGCGTCGACCGCGTACGCCGCGGTCACACCGGTGTCGGTGGACCACACACCCATGATCAGTCCGGCGGCGAGCGGGCCGAGCACGCCACCGGCCGTGGTCGTGGTGTAGTTCAGCGTGTTCGCCGCCGGGACCATGTCGGCCGGCACCAGCCGCGGGACGATCGACTGCCGGGCCGGGGAGCTGATCGCGAAGCCGACCGACTGGATCGCGGTCAGGGCCAGGAGCAGGTGCGGACTCCGTACGCCGAGAGCGGCCTGCGCCAGCAGGCCCAGAGTGACCACCCAGGTGAGCGCGGAGCTGGCCAGCAGCAGGCGGCGCCGGTCAACCACGTCGGCCACCGCGCCGCCCCAGAGCCCGAAGATCAGCAACGGGACCAGGCCGGCCACGCCGAGCAGGCCGACCCAGAACGGCGAGTGCGTGACGGCGAACATCTGCACCGGTACGGCCACCGACGTGAACTGGAAGCCGAAGAACGAGGCGCCGTTGCCGATCCACATCCGGCGGAACGCCACCACCCGCAGCGGGGTGGTGTCGATCATCCAGGACTTCTTGCTCTTCTCCGCGCTCTGCGCCCCGGTCACGCTCACGGGGCGAGCCTCTCCACGACCCAGGCCCCGCCGTCGCGGCGGAACCGCAGCCGGTCGTGCAGCCGGTTGCTGCGCCCCTGCCAGAACTCGACGGTCTCCGGGACGACCCGGAGCCCGCCCCAGTGCGGCGGGGCCGGCACCGGCCCGTCGCCGAACCGCGCCACCGCCTCGGCCAGGCCGGCGTCGACCGTGTCCCGGCCGGGCACCACCCGCGACTGCGGGCTGGCCCAGGCGCCGAGCTGCGAGCCGCGCGGGCGGGACGCGAAATAGGCCTCGGTCTCGGCGCGGGAGACCCGCTCCACCGCCCCCGCGACGATCACCTGGCGCTGCATCGGGAACCAGGGGAAGACAAGACTCGCGTACGGATTCGCCGCCGCCTCGGCGCCCTTGCGGGACGCGTAGTTGGTGAAGAACACGAAACCGGCCGCGTCGAACCCCTTGAGCAGCACGGTCCGCGCCGAGGGCCGGCCGGCCGGGTCCGCGGTCGCCACGATCATCGCGTTCGGCTCGGGCAGCCCGAACGCGGTCGCCTCGGCGAACCAGGCGGCGAACTGCCCCGGCCAGTCGGCGGCCAGCGAGCTCTCCAGCAGCGGCGCGTGCTCGGTGTAGTCACGGCGCATCCCGGCGGGGGACGGCGGATCGGCGGACATCCGGTACTTCCTTTCGTCCCGGGCCGCCGCACGACGGGAAAGCCGGCAGCCCCTTTGACGAAAACGACCGTAAGTCCGCAGCCACCCGGTGTCAGTTGCACGAGGATGGGTGTCATCGAGAGCACAATCGCCACGGGTCGACCGTGCGGTTACCCGCGGGCAAGATGAATCACTCACCGCAGCTCACGTTCCCCAGGGAGTGCCGTGTCCGACTTCAAGCCGGGACTCGAGGGCGTCATCGCGTTCGAGACCGAGATCGCCGAGCCCGACCGGGACGGTGGCGCGCTGCGGTACCGCGGTGTCGACATCGAGGATCTGATCGGCCAGGTCTCCTTCGGCAACGTCTGGGGCCTGCTGGTGGACGGCCGGTTCGGGCCCGGGCTGCCGCCCGCCGAGCCGTTCCCGGTGCCGGTGCACTCCGGCGACATCCGGGTGGACGTGCAGTCCGCGGTCGCCATGCTGGCGCCGTACTGGGGGCTCTCCCAGCTGCTGGACATCACCGACGAGCAGGCCCGCAAGGACCTGGCCCGGGTCTCGGTGACCGCGCTGTCGTTCGTCGCCCAGGCGGCCCGCGGGCTGGGCCTGCCGGCGGTGCCGCAGAAGGACATCGACAAGGCGCAGACCATCGTGGAGCGGTTCATGCGCCGGTGGCGCGGTGAGCCGGATCCGCGGCACGTCCAGGCCGTCGACGCGTACTTCATCTCGGCCGCCGAGCACGGCCTGAACGCCTCCACCTTCACCACCCGGATCGTGGCCTCCACCGGCGCGGACGCGGCCGCCTGCATCTCCTCCGGGATCGGCGCGCTCTCCGGCCCGCTGCACGGCGGGGCGCCCACCCGCGTGCTGCACATGATCGAGGCGGTGGAGCGCAGCGGCGACGCCACCGGGTACGTGAAGGAGGTCCTGGACCGCGGCGAGCGGCTGATGGGCTTCGGCCACCGGGTCTACCGCGCCGAGGACCCGCGCGCCCGCGTGCTGCGCCGGATCGCCAAGGACCTGGGCGCCCCGCGCTACGAGGTGGCCTCGGCCCTGGAGACCGCCGCGCTGGCCGAGCTGCGCGAGCGCAAGCCGGACCGCGAGCTGTGGACGAACGTGGAGTTCTGGTCCGCGGTGGTGCTCGACTTCGCCGAGGTGCCGGCGCACATGTTCACCTCGATGTTCACCTGCGCCCGGGTGGCCGGCTGGAGCGCGCACATCCTGGAGCAGAAGCGGCTCGGCCGGATCCTGCGGCCCAGCCTGCGCTACGTCGGCCCCGACCCGCGCCAGCCCTCGGAGGTCGAGGGCTGGTCGCAACTCACGCATAATGTGTGACCGTGGCTGACATCCGGATCCCTGACACCATCAAACCCGTGGACGGCCGCTTCGGCTCCGGGCCGAGCAAGGTCCGGCCGGAGGGTGTCGAGGCCCTGTCCGTGGTCTCCCGGACCTTCATGGGCACGTCGCACCGGCAGCGGACGGTGCGCGACCAGGTGGCCCGGCTGCGCCGCGGGCTGGCCGAGTTCTTCTCGATGCCGGACGGCTACGAGGTCGTCCTGGCCAACGGCGGCACCAGCGCGTTCTGGGAGGTCGCCACGTTCGGCCTGGTCCGCGACCGCGCGCAGTTCGCCGAGTTCGGCGAGTTCGGCGCCAAGTTCGTCAAGGCGGTCACCGACGCGCCGTTCCTGGCCGAGCCGACCGTGCACCGGGCGCCCGGTGGCCAGGCGGCCTACCTGACCGCCGAGGCCGGCGTGGACGTCTACGCCAGCGTGCACAACGAGACCTCGACCGGTGTCGCGGTGCCGGTCCGCCGGGTGCCGGGCGCCGACCCGGGCGCCCTGCTGCTCACCGACGCCACCTCGGGCGGCGGCAGCCTCGACGTCGACCTGCGCGAGACCGACGTCTACTACCTCGCCCCGCAGAAGGCGCTCGGCTCGGACGGCGGGATCTGGCTGGCCCTGATGTCGCCGGCCGCGATCGAGCGGGCCTTCGAGATCAAGGCGTCGAAGCGGTACATCCCGCAGTTCCTCGACCTGGTGACCGCCATCGAGCAGTCCCGGCTGGAGCAGACGTACAACACGCCGGCGCTGGCCACCGTCTTCCTCGCCGCCGAGCAGCTGGACTGGATGAACGCGCAGGGCGGTCTGGCCTGGGCGGTCAAGCGCAGCGCGGAGAGCGCGGCGGCGATCTACGGCTGGGCCGACCGGTCGCCGTACGCGGAGCCGTTCGTCACCGACCCGGCGCTGCGCTCGGCCGCGGTGGCCACCATCGACTTCGCCGACGGGGTGGACGCCGCGACGATCGCCACGGTGCTGCGCGCCAACGACATCGTGGACACCGAGCCGTACCGCAAGCTGGGCCGCAACCAGCTGCGCGTCGCGCTCTACCCGACCGTCGACCCGACCGACGTGACCGCCCTCACCGCCTGCATCGACTACGTGGTGGAGCGGCTCTGAGGACGGATATCCGCCCGGTGACTTGGCTCATTGCGATCAGCGGGGCATAGTTCGTACGAAGGAGGGGATCTTCCGAAGTCGAAGATCATCTCTGCTGGTCAGCTACTTTGACGGCGTGGCTTACCCCCATTGGGTGACCAGGGCGCGTACCGTGTTCCGAAACGCGCCCGGGTGGCTGACTCTCGGGAGCACAGGCCAACGCGACGGGACGGAGGCAACGCATGCGGCCGGTACGCTTCGTCGCCCTCTCCGAGGACGGACAGGCCCTCGTGCTCGCCGACGAGGTGGGCCGCCTGCTGGCGCTCCCCCTCGACGACCGGGTGACCGGGGTGCTCACCGAGGGCCCCGCGGCCCCGGGCACCGCGGTCGCGGTGATCGCGCCGGACACCGCCTCCTCCCTGTCCCCGCGCGACATCCAGGCGCGGATCCGCTCCGGTGAGTCCGCCGAGGACGTCGCGCGCATCGCCGGCGTCCCGGTCGACCGGGTGCTGCGCTACGCCGGTCCGGTGCTGCAGGAGCGCGCCATGCTGGCCCAGCACGCGCGCCGCACCCGGCTGAAGACGTCCGATTCCGGTCAGCCACTGGCCGAGGTGGTGGACAGCCGCCTGGCGCAGCACGGCATCGACACCGAGAAGATCTCCTGGGACGCGTTCCGGCGCGACGACGGCACCTGGCGGATCGTCGCCACGTGGCCGTCCGGCAAGGCCACCGCGCAGGCCATCTGGGACCTGGACAAGGGCCGCCAGGTGGTCTCCCCGCACGACGACATGGCGCAGTACCTGTGCGCCGAGCGCCCCACCCAGATCCTCGGTCAGGAGCCGGCCCCGGAGCGCGGCGGCCACGGCCTGCCCGGCCCGGCCCGCGGCGGCGAGCCGTCCCGCGGCGGTCACGGCCTGCCCGCGGCGGACTCCCCGGCGCGGCCCACCCGCGACCCGATCCGGGCCGGCCGCGACGCCCTGCTGGCCTCGCTCGACCGGCCGCTGGAGGGCTCGTCCGGCCGCGGCCTGGAGCCGGTCTCCCCGGCCGCCCGCCGCCCGGTCGCCGGGGGCGCCGCGGCGCTGCTCGGCGGCGGTTCCGGTTCGGCCTTCGACGACGACGCGGACCTGCCCAAGGAGGTTCCGGCGGTGCCGTCGCTGGCGGTGCTGCGCCCGCGCCGCACGGTCGGCCAGACCGCGCAGGCGAGCAGCGAAACCGAGGAGAGCAAGCCCCGCAAGCGGCTCCCGAGCTGGGATGACGTGCTCTTCGGCGGTGGCCCGGCGGCCCGGGAGTCCTCCTGAGCCGACTCTTCGTGGCCGTCTTCCCACCGTCGACGGCCCGCGAGGACCTGCGCCGCCGGCTGCCGCCCGGCGCGCACCTCACCCGTCCCGAGAAATGGCACGTCACGCTGGCCTTCCTCGGCGAGGTCGACGATCACCGTACGCCCGAGGTCGTCGATGCCCTGGCCACCGTGTCCGGGCCGCCGCCCTTCCGGCTCCGGCTCGACGGAGGTGGCCGGTTCGGATCAGTCATGTGGGTGGGGTTGGCCGGTGCGCTCACGGCGCTCGACGAGCTGCGCGAGGCGATCCGGGCGGCGTTGGACGGCGCCGGCTTCCCGATCGATCGGCGGCCGTTCCGGCCGCATCTGACCATCTCCTACCGGATGGACCGCAGGCTGCTGCGGGCGCTCGAGGGGTACGCCGGGATGGACTGGCCGGTGTCCGGTTTCGCCCTGATGGAAAGCGAGCACGGCCACTATCGGACCGTCCAGGAGTGGCCGCTGCCCGCGGCGGACTGACCACGCCGGTCGGGGTCCGGGCTGCGCCGCATCGTCGATCCGCCCGCCGGCCGCGATCAGCCACCGCCGGATCGCCGGCCCTTCCGCCCGCCGCAATCAGCCACCCCCGAATCGCCGGCCCTTCCGCCCGCCGCAATCAGCCACCCCCGAATCGCCGACCCTTCCGCCCGCCGCAATCAGCCACCGCCGCATCGCCGACCCTTCCGCCCGCCGCAATCAGCCACCGCCGCATCGCCGATCCACGCCGCCGGCTCGCAGCCACCGTCGGTCATCGGCCCGGAGCCGGCCCGAGCCCCCGCGCGCCCGGCCGGTCCGGAGCCGGTCGACGCGGGTCGTCGCCCGGGACGGCCGGGCCGGGCGGTTCGGCTCCCGGCGCCGGGGTGGTCGGCTCGCCGGCGGGCACGTCCGTCAGCTCGGCGTGACAGGCCGCCAGCAACTGGCGGAGCTGGACCAGCCGGGCGATCTGTTCATCGATCACCTGGAGCCGGCGACCGAAGGTCGCGGCCGCCTCGGGCAGCCGGACGTGCGCCGGGAGGGTGTGCGTCGGCAGCGTGTCACCGTCGAGCAGGTGGAGGCGGTCGGTGAGCGTGGCGATGTCGTCGACGGTGAGGCCGAGCGACAGCAGCTCCCGGATGATCCGCACGCGGGCGACCTCGGCCGGGCCGTACGTCCGCTGCCCGGTGCGGGTGCGGATCGGGGGCGGGAGCAGGCCGCGCTGCTCGTAGAAGCGCAGTGCCCGTGGCGTGGTTCCGGCCGCTGCCGCCGCGTCGCCGATCCGCATCCCGTCTCCTGACCGCTAGAGCTCGACGATGACGGCTCCGACATGCCGCCCCTCGGCGACCTGCCGGAACGCCTCGGGGGCCTGGTCAATTCCGGGCAGGCGTACGTGCGGGAAGCGGATGTCACCGGCCCGCAGCCAGCCGCCGAACCGCTGCGTCCACTCGTCGAGGGCGTCCGGATGGTCGGCGGCGTTGAGGCCGCGCAGACTGATCCGCTTGACGACGATCGGCGCCAGGTCCAGCTCCACCGGGGCGCTGATCCCCCGACCTTCGGCGGCCAGCTGCGCGGAGAGCGCCCCGACGAGGGCGAACCGGGCGTGCGGCCGGGCCACCTCCACGGCCGCTCGCAGCTGTTCACCGCCGACCGTGTCGAGCAGCACGTCGATGCCCTCGGGCGCGCTGTGGGCCAGTTGCCGGGTGACCGGTTCCGGGCCGCGCACGACGGCGGCGTCGTACCCCAGCTCGGTGGTCAGCCGGTACGCTTTCGCGGCCGACCCGGTGGTGCCGATCACCCGCCCGGCGCCCAGGAGCCGGGCGGTCTGACCGGCGAGTGACCCGACCGCGCCGGCCGCGCCGGTGACCAGAACGGTGTCGCCGGGGCGCACCTCGGCCGCTCGGGTCAGTGCCGCGTACGCCGTCCAGCCCTGCGACAGGTGCGCGACGGGGTCCGGGAGGGTGTCGCCGAGCGGGCTGCACATGCCGGCGGGCACCGTCGCGTACTCGCGCCAGCCGAAGTCGTGCCGGACCAGGTCGCCGGGACGCAGCCCACCGGCCTCGGGGGCGGTGATCACCTCGCCGATGGCCGGTCCGGGCAGCGGGTCACCGGGCCGGGGGCCGGGCAGTCCCGCGGCGGCCGCCCCGATCATGGTGCGCAGCAGGGCGGCGAAGACCAGGAAGGCCCGGTTGCGGACGAGGACCTCGCCGGGGCCGGGCTGCGGGACCGGGGCTTGCACGACGGTGAAGTGCTCGGGGCGGGGCAGGCCGTCCGGGACGGCGGCGAGCCGGACTTCACGGTGCGTTCGAGGGGTCGAGGGCACTGCACGCTCCTTCACGAAGAGTGGACGGCAGACCGTAGACCCTGACCCGTACGTCAAAGGCAAGCGGAACGACCGGCCCGGGCGCTGTGCTCGCCGCGGGGCGGGCGTCAGGCGCTGTCCTCCTGGTATCCGCGCAGGGCCAGCCCGGCGGCCGCCAGTCGCTCCTCCACCCGGAGCCGCTCGATCTCCCGGTCGACACCCTGCAGCGGCTGCAGGTGCTCGGGCACCCCGAGGCAGCGGCAGGCCAGCCGCAGCCGCGCGTCGTAGGCCTGCAGCACCGCGGCGCGGGTGGCCTCCGACGACTGCATCGGGCCGCCGCGGCGCTGCCGGTCGAGGCGGCGCAGGTCGTGGGCGAGCTGCTCGATCGGCACGGGAGGCAGCGCGTCCATCCGGCCGGTCACGTCGACGCCCTGCATGTCGCGGTCGAACCGGCGCAGCTCGCGGTTCTGCGGGCGGGGCCGGCGGGCCCAGGGAGCCGGAGCCGAGCCCCTGCGCGGCAGGCGGGCCGGGGCGGGGAGCCGGCGGAACGACGCGCTCCGGCGCGGCCGGTGGACCGGAGTGGCGGGCCGGCGCGGCGCGGGGCGCCGGAAGAGGATCCCGGCACACGGAAGAGCCAGCAGCGTCATCCACGCCGCCGACACCATGACCAGTTGCGCCATTGCCACGAATCGACGTTATGCCTGCCCGGGCCGAGTCGGAACACCCATTCGGCGGACCTGATCTGCCAACTACCTCAATGCCAGGTTTCTTACCGACATCGGGCACTCTTTCCCGGCACACAACGGACAATACCGTCGAGGGTTGACGGGCGTCATCACGCGATCGGGTGAGTCAGACTCTGGCCACCGGCTCGCGGGTCGGGGCCGGCGGCTCGACGCGCCCCCGGGCCGGCGTCGCCTCCGCCCTCCCGGCCCGCCCCGTCCCGGCCGCCCGGGCCGCCGATCGAGGCGTCTCCGCCTCCGGCCCGGCCCCCCGGACCCCCGACCGGGGCGTCTCCGCTTCCGGCTCGGTCCGGGCCGCCGCCACCAGGCGGATCCGCGGGTGCGGCCGCATCCGCAACTCCAGCCGGTCACCGCTGCTGCGCAGCTGCCAGGCCAGCGCCGCCGCCGAGGCGACGAAGGAGATCAGGCCGCCCATCCAGATGCTCGACGGCACCCCGAAGTGCTCACCCCACCACCCGGCCAGGGTGGCTCCGATCGGCGTGGTGCCGAGGAAGACCAGCACGTACAGCGCCATCACCCGCCCGCGGTAATCCGCGTCCACACCCATCTGCACGCGGTGGTTCGCCGCCTGCGCCAGGTAGATCGAGAAGAAGCCGGTCGGCACCAGCAGCAGCATGGCGACCACGAAGTTGGGCGCGAACCCGACCGCGAACTCCAGCACCCCGAAGGCCAGCGCCGCGCCGATCACCCGGTACGCGCCGGGCCGGGTACGCCGCCCGCTGCCGGCCAGCGCCCCGCCCAGCGCACCGACCGCGAGCGCCGTGGTGAGCAGGCCGAACGACGAGGCGCCGGCGTGAAAATTGATCTTCGCGAGGGCGGCCAGGGTGACCGGGAAGTTGAACCCGATCATGCCGATCGCGGCCATCAGGCAGATCGGCAGCAGCAGGTCGGCGCGCCTGCCGACGTACCGGAGCCCGTCCAGCACCCGGGCCTCGCCGCGATCCTTGCGCTCGATGCCGTACAGCTCGGCGGTGTTCATCCGCAGGTAGGTGAAGACCGGGGCGACGGCCAGCACGGTGGCGATCAGGAACACGCCGCGGGTGGAGAGCACCGACAGCAGCACGCCGGCCAGCGCCGGCCCGCCGATCCGGGCGGAGTTGAAGGTGGCCGCGGAGAGCGCCAGCGCGTTCGGCAGCAGGGGCAGCTCCACCAGCTCGGAGACGAAGGCCTGCCGGACCGGGGTCTCCACCGCGTTCGCGATGCCCAGCAGGAGGGCGAACAGGAAGACGTGCCAGAGCTGGACGACGCCGGCGGCCACGAGCACCGCGAAGGCGATGGCGGTGACCGCGAACACGGCGTTCGCCACGATCAGGAGTTTGCGCTTGTCGTACCGGTCGGCCAGCCGCCCGCTGTAGAGGGTCAGCAGCATCACCGGGACGAACTGCAGGGCGGTGACCACCCCGAGCGCGCCGGGCGAGTCGTCCGACAGCTCCAGCACCAGCCAGTCCTGGGCGGTGAACATCATCCACACGCCGATCAGCTTGATCAGCTGGCCACCGGCGAAGAGACGGTAGTTGCGGACTCGCAGGGATCGGAAGGTGGTGTCCAGCACTGCCCGCATGCGGTCGTGCCCCCTCGCTCGGTCGTACGCGTCATCGTCACGTGACGAAACGGAACGACCAGCCGGTTCAGCCGCGGGCGACGCGCTGCAGGATCTCCGCCGCGCGGGCCAGGGTGTCGCGTTCCTCCGGGGTGAGCCGCTCCAGTTGCACGGCCAGCCACTCGTTACGGGCCCGCTCGTGCAGCGCGTAGACCGCCCGCCCCTCGTCGGTGGCGGCCAGGATCACCTGGCGCCCGTCGGTGGGGTGCGGCGTACGTGCCACCAGCCCGCGCTCCTCCAGCTTCCCGACGATCTTCGTCATCGTCGGGGGTTGCACCCGTTCCATGTCGGCGAGCTCACGCGGAGTCAGCGCGCCGGCCAGCTGGAGGCTGGTGAGCGCGGAGAGCTGACTGAACGTCAGATCGCCGACCGGGCGGGCCTGCCGGACGCGCCGGCCGAACCGGATGATCGCTTCTCGCAGCGTCTTGGCCAGCGATTCCGCTGTGCGCTCCGTCGTCATCACCCGCTCCGTCACGATCTTTAGCCTAGCTAATGAGCATGGCTAACGACACGCCATCAACCCTATGAGAGCCGTCACCGGGCACGCCGGTGCGCCCGGTGACGGCTACCGACCGCTCAGAGGATCCAGGACTCCAGCGGGCCCCGGGCGAAGTACAACATGAAGAGGACGGCGACCCCGTACAGGATGGGGTGGATCTCCCGGGCCCGGCCGGTCGTGGCCTTCAGCACCACGTACGAGATGATCCCGGCGCCGATGCCGTTCGAGATCGAGTAGGTGAACGGCATCAGCGTGACGGTCAGGAACGCCGGCACCGCGATGGTCCAGTCCGACCAGTCGATCTGCCGGACCGCGGTCATCATCAGGAAACCGACCACCACCAGCGCGGTCGACGCCGCCTCGAACGGCACCACCTGCACCAGCGGCGCGAAGAACATGGCGAGCAGGAACAGGGCGCCGGTGACCAGGTTCGCCGCACCGGTGCGGGCGCCCTCGCCGACGCCGGAGGCGCTCTCCACGAACGACGTGTTGCTGGAGACGCTGGCCGCGCCGCCGGCGGCCGCCGCGATCGAGTCGACCAGCAGGATCTCCCTGGTCTTCGGCGGCATACCCTCGGCGTCGAGCATCTCGCCCTCCTGGCCCACCGCCACCATCGTGCCCATGGTGTCGAAGAAGTCCGCCACCAGCAGCGTGAAGACGAACATCAGCGCGACCAGCCAGCCGGCGTGCTGCCACGAGCCGAGCACGTTGAAGTGTCCGAGCAGGGACAGGTCCGGCGCGCTGACGACCTTCTCGGGCATCGTCGGGACGTTCAGCGACCAGCCGTGCGGATTGGTGACCACCGAGCCCACCCCGGCGACCGCCTCCACCACGATCGCCAGCACCGTGGTGCCGAGGATGCCGATCAGGATGGCGCCCTTCACCTTGCGCACGAACAGCACGAGGGTCAGCAGCAGGCCGATCGCGAAGACCAGGGTCGGCCAGGTGAGCAGCTTGCCGCCGAGGCCGAGCTCGACCGGGACGGTGGTGTTCGCGGCATCCGGCACCCGGCGTACGAAACCGGAGTCGACCAGCCCGATGATCATCAGGAACAGGCCGATGCCCACCCCGATCGCGGTCTTGAGCTGGGTCGGCACCGCCTTGAAGACCGCGGTACGCAGACCGGTGAGCACCAGGAGCGCGATCAGCACGCCCTCGATCACCACCAGGCCCATCGCGTCGGCCCAGGTCATCTGGGGCGCGATCTCGTACGCCACCAGCGCGTTCACGCCCAGACCGGCGGCCAGGGCGAGCGGGAAGCGGGCCACCACGCCCATCAGGATGGTCATCACGCCGGCCACCAGCGCGGTACCGGCGGCGAGCGCGGCCAGGGGCAGATGCGCGCCCTTCTGGTCCGCCCCACCGGCCAGGATCAGCGGGTTGAGCACGACGATGTAGGCCATCGTGAAGAACGTGACGAAGCCGCCACGGATCTCACGGCTCAGCGTTGAGCCCCGAGCAGATATCTGGAAGAAGCGGTCAAAACCGTTCCGCGCGGTGGCGGTCCCTGCGGCTGTGGACATGCTGGTCCTTCCGGACGGCACAGTGAACGACGCGCGCATGGTGTCAGACGCGGATGACCTCGGCAAAGCGCAGTGATGTTACAACTCTCACGTCCCGCGTCGGGACGTTCCGTAATGGCCTTACCCTGTCGGAGTGAGTGACCTGTCTCCCGCGACCCGGGCTGACGATCCGCCGGCCGGTCTCACCGTCGTGACCGGCACCAGGCCGCGCCCCGAGCCACTCGACCCGCCGATGGTTCCGTTCGCGCTCGCCGGCATCGCCGCGTTCGCCGTGGCCTCGATCGTCTGCTGGCTGGCCGGCGCGCCGGAGGACTGGCTCCACACCAGCGTGGCCGGGCTGCTGCTGGGCGCCCCCGGCCTGACCACGATGATCGTGCACGACCGGCACCGGAGGCGGCGCCGGGCGCTGTCGCACCCGGAGTTCCGCGTCGAAGGAGCCTAGGGCCGCCCTAGCTGTGGCCGTAGTCCTCGGCCGGCTCGCCGGACTCCACCGAGCCGTGGCCACGGCTGACCGCCATGGTCTCCACCTCGCTGTCGTCATACACCGTGGGCAGCTCCTCGACCGGCTGCTCGGCGGTGGCCAGCAGCGCCTCCGAGTGCGCCCCGCAGCCGTGGTCGGCGCTCACCGCACGGCCGTCGTCCGGTGCGTACAGATTCCCGCAGACGCCGAACATCTGCCGCAGCGACCCGGCCAGCGGCAGGTAGAAGCCGCAGGTGCCACAGCGCGCGTTGCGCGGCGCGGCGGTCGAGATCGGCGCCTCCGGGCCGGCGTCGCCGTCATACCACCGCTGGGCGGTCTCCATCCGGCCGTCCTTGGACATCACCCGGGACCGGCCCAGGCCGAGCTCCCAGGACACCTCCTCGACCGCGGCGTCGTCGCTGAGCACGTAGCCCGGGGCGAGCCGGTCGTCGTCCGGCGCGGTCGGCATCAGGTCGCCGACCCCCAGGTCGCCGGGCTGGACCCGCTCGTTCCACGGCACCCAGCCGGGGGCGAGCAGCGCGTCCGGACCGGGCAGCAGGACCGTCTCGCAGATCGTGACATGCCGGCTGCGCGGCACCCGGGTCACCGTCACCGCCCAGCGCCAGCCGCGGTAGCCGGCCAGGTGCGACTCGAAGAAGTGCGTCACCACCCGGTCGCCCTCGGCAACGACGTCGAGGTGCTCACCGATGTCAGCGGGGTCCACATCGGTGATCGCACCCCGGGCCACTCCGACAGCATCGGCACAGACCTGGTCGAGTCGGACGGCGCGAGAGGTGGTCCTGGAGGTCACCCGCCCATTGTTGCCTACCGAACCGCACGCGCCGCAACGACTCCCCAGATACCTGTGGACGGAACGGGACGAACGTCGCCCGGATCAGTCAGGATGGTTCCCATGCCGCTGCTTCCCACTCTCGGACGCACCGTCGGCACCGGTGTCAAAGCGGTGCGCATGGTGGTGCGTGGATCGCTGCGCGGCGGGGCCTGGGCGACCCGCCGGGTCGGCACGGCCCGGGCCCGCGGCGCCGCCAACGAGGTCGGCATGATCCGGCTGTTCGACCTGCACGCGGTCTCCTGCGCGGGCGACGCGCTCATCGCGATCGGCCTGGCCGGCACGATTTTCAGCGTCCCGCTCGGCGAGGCCCGCGGCAAGGTCGGGCTCTACCTGCTCATCACGATGGTGCCGTTCGCGCTGCTGGCGCCGGTGGTCGGCCCGCTGTTGGACCACTTCCGGCACGGCCGGCGCTACGCGCTGGCGGTGACCATGCTGGGCCGCGCCTTCCTGGCCTACGTGATGAGCGACAACCTGCTCGGCTGGGGGCTCTATCCGGCCGCCTTCGGCGTGCTGGCCCTCTCTCGGGCCTACGGCGTGGCCCGCTCCGCGGCCGTCCCCCGCCTGCTGCCGGCCGGGGTCGGGCTGTCCCAGGTGGGCGCCCGGGCCAGCGTCTACGGCACCTTCGCGGGCGCCGTGGTCGCCCCGATCGGCCTGCTCGCCTTCCGGTTCGGCCCACAGTGGCCGATGCGGGTGGCCACCCTGATCTTCCTCGCCGGCATGGTGGTCGCACTGCGCCTCCCCCCGCGCGCCGACTCCGACCCGCCCGAGGCGATGCCGCGCGCCTGGCGCACCGTGCTCGGCCTCAACCGCGGCTCCGACCGTCCGCTCTCCGGCCGCCTGGTGCTGGCCACCCTGGTCGGCAGCGCCGGACTGCGCCTGCTCTACGGCTTCCTGCTGCTCTACCTCACCTTCGCGATCATGGCGGGTGACCTGGACAGCACCGTGCTCGGCCTGGAGCTGAACCGGAACGCCGCGGTCGGCCTGGTCGGCGGCGCGCTGGCGCTCGGCACGTTCCTGTCCACGGCCGCCGGCACCGGGCTGCGCATCCGCCGGCCGCTCGCCCTGCAGGCCAGCGGACTGGTGGTGACCGCCGGCGTGGCGATCCTCGCGACGGTCTTCTACAACCTCGCCACGATCACCCTGCTGGCCCTGCTCACCGCCACCTTCAGCGGCATCGCCAAGCTCGCCGTCGACGCCAGCATCCAGGAGCGCGTCCCGGAGCGGCTGCGGGCCACCGCCTTCGCCCACTCCGAGACCGTCCTGATGCTGGCCTGGGTGACCGGCGGCGGCATCGGCCTGATCCCGCTCGCCGGCCGCCTCGGCATCGGCCTGGCCGCCGCCCTCGCGGCAGTGACCGCCGGGCGGGCCGCCTGGTCCGCGGCCCGCCTGCACAACGAGCGCCTCGCCGGCCGCCCGGAAACCCCCTCCGGCGCCGCCGGAGACCCTGCCGCGCCCGGCCCGGCCGCCGACGCTCCGGACCACCCTTCCGGTACGCCGACGGCCCCGCACCCCGACGAGCCCCCCGCGCTCCACGAGGCCGCCGACCCGTGGCCGGAAGCCCCGACGGTCCCCGAGCGCGCCGGCCACCACCCACCCGCCCCGCGCCGCGCCGCCGACCGCCCCCGCGCCGGCACGCGCGACTTCGAGCCGTTCGGCGACCCCGCCGATCCGGCCCTTCCCCGCACCCGTGACCTCGGCACACCCGGCGGTCCGGGAGCCCGTGGCCTCGGCACGCCCGGCGCCCGTGACCTCAGCACGCCCGGCGACCCCCGCACCCGTGACCTCAGCACGCCCGGCGACCCCGGCGCCCGCGGCCTGAGCACGCCCGGCGACCGCGGCGCCCGCGACTTCGACTCCTCCGGCGGCCCGGCGGCCGGCGCCGCCACCGGCCGCCGCACCGATCCGACGCTGGTGGAGCCACCACGCCGCCGCGGCTGGTGGCCACGCCGCCGCACCCGGGCCACCGACCGCCCGTCCGCCACCGCGAGCTCCGGCCCGGCGGCCACCACACCGACCCGGCAGTTCCCGGCCGCTGGCGAGCCGGCAGGCCGCCCGACCGGCGAGCCGGCAGGCCGCCCGGACGGCGCCCCCGGCAGCGGCTCCGGCGGTGCCGCCACCGGCCGCACCTTCGGCGCGGGCCCCCGCCGGCCCGCCAGCGGGACCGGGCCCGGCGCCGACGATGCCACCACCCACCGCTTCCCCGGTGATGCCGGCCGCGGCGGGGGCGCCTCCGCCACCGGAGATGCCGCGCAGTCCGGCGCCGGCGCCCCGGCCACCGACCGTGCCGCGGCGCCGCCCGGCTTCCACGTCTACCGGCCCTCCTCCGCCGCCCCGGCCACGCCGTCCGGGGAAACCGGCCCGACCGGTGAGCAAGCGTGAGCCGGCACCCGATCCTGGTGGTGACCGCCGTCCCCGCCGAGGCCGACGCGCTTCGTGCCGCCCTCGATCAGGAGCCGGGCCCCGCGCCGGGCACCGGCTCGGACCACCCCGGATCGAGACGGGTCGCCACGCCACCGGAACCCACGGCCAGCCTCGTGATCGAGGCGGTGGGGGTGGGACCGGCGGCCGCCGCCGCGGGAACAGCACGCCTGCTCGCCCGCCGCCGGTACCGTGCCGTGATCAGCGCCGGCATCGCCGGTGGCTTCCCCGGCCGCGCCGACGTGGGCGGCACCGTGCTCGCCGGCCGTACGATCGCCGCCGACCTGGGCGCCGAGTCGCCCGACGGGTTCCTCCCGGTCGAGGAGCTGGGCTTCGGCAGCAGCATCCTGGCGACCGACCCGGCCCTGCTGGAGGCCCTGCGCGCGGCCCTGCCGCACGCGGCCGTCGGCGACATCCTCACGCTCAGCACGGTGACCGGCACCGAGGAGACCGCCGCTCGCCTGGCCGCCCGTTTCCCCCGGGCCGTCGCGGAGGCGATGGAGGGCTACGGCGTGGCGGTCGCCGCCGCCGACGCCGGTGTCCCGTTCGCCGAGCTGCGCAGCATCTCCAACCCGGTCGGCCCCCGGGACCGCGCCACCTGGCGCCTGGCCGACGCTTTCGCGGCCCTGCGGGCCGCCGCCCCCGCCCTGCACACCCTGCCCTGACAGCCGGCCGCTGGACGAAGCGGCCGATCAGGCCCGGCGGGCTCCGCGAACCGCGATAGGCCGGCAACCCGAACCGAGCGAGCCCGCACGGCGACCAGCCCCCCGAGACGCGACGAGGCCGGCCGCGCGAGCAGCCGGTGCGGCCAGGGACCGGGCCGGCACAGAGCGCCCGCACCACGAGGAAGGCGCATTCCTTTACACGAATCTGTTGCCGTGGACGATCACGCCCGGCATGCTGCGCTGAATGAGCGTGTGATTTTCGTCGCTCCAACGATGGGCGAGGCGGGATGACCGACATGAGCGCCGGGGCTCGGGCCCGCCTGATCGGCGCCGGCTACGCCGCTCAGGGGCTCGGGTACGCGGCCGTCGTCACCGCCCTGCCCGCCTTCAAGGAGCGGCAGGACCTCAGCGACGCCTTCGTGTCGGCGATCCTGCTGCTGGTCTGTGTGGCCGCGGCCGGCGGCTCGGTGGTGGCCGACCGGGTCGCCGGCCGCCGGGGCAGCCGGTACGCGCTGGCCACCGGTCTGTTCCTGGTCGGCGCGGGGCTGGCCGGGACGACCGTGAGCGCCCCGAACGCCGTCTTCGTGACCGTGCTGCTGCTCTACGGCGTCGGCCTGGGCGCCGTCGACGCCTCGCTGAGCATGCAGGGCGTGCTGGTCCAGGCGCGCCTGCGCCGCAGCGTGATGAGCCGCCTGTTCGCCGCGTACACCGCGGCCGCCATCGCCGCGGCCCTGCTCATGTCGGGATCGGTGGCCGGCGGTGGTGGGGCGTCGGTCGCGGTGGGCGCGGCGGCCGGGTTCGCGGTGCTGGTCGGGCTGGCCGGGTGGCGGCGGTTCGAGCCGGGCCGTACCGAGCGTTCCCGGGTGGCGCACGACAGCGGTGGCCGCGTGGTGCGACGGGTGGTCCGGGTCTGCGGCCTGCTGGTCTTCACCGCGTTCCTGGTCGATTCGGCGGTGAGCACTTGGAGCTCGGTCTACCTGGCGGATTCGCTGTCCGCCGCGGCCTCGGTCGCGCCGCTGGGATACGCCGCCTACCAGGCGGCCGTGCTGGTCAGCCGCCTGATCGCGGACCACCTGGTACCCCGCGCCGGTCGGCTGGCGATGGCGCTGGGCGCGCTCGCGGTGTGCGCGGCCGGCTGCGGGCTGGTCGTGCTGCTGCCGTCGGTGGGCGCGGCGGTGACCGGGTTCGCGATTGCCGGGTTCGGCGTGGGGGTGCTCGTCCCGTTGGCGTTCAGCGCGGCCGGTGAGGCGGCGGCGCGAAGCAGCGACGAGGTGATCGCCCGGGTGAACCTGTTCAACTATGGCGGGGCGCTGCTGGGCGCGGTCCTGCTCGGCGCGCTGTCCGAACCGGTCGGCCTGCGTGTCGCGTTCCTCATCCCGGTGGCCGGCGTGATCCTGGCCGTTCCGGCGGCCCGCGCCCTGCGCCACCTCGCCGTCCAGGAGCCGGCCCACCCCGCCTGAGGCCAATCCGCGCCCGGCGCGAAGCCTCAGCCCACCGGGGATGCAGGCCGCGCCCGGCGCAAAGGCCGAGACCCACCGGGGATGCCGGCCGCGCCCGGCGCAAAACCCGAGGCCCACCGGGGATGCCGCGCCCGGCGCAAACCCGAGGCCCACCGGAGATGCCGGCCGCGCCCACCGGAGATGCCAGCGCGCCCGGCGCGAAAGCCTCGGCGCACCTGGTGTCGGCGGTGGCTGGCTAAGCTGGGCGGGTGCCCAGGCTGGTCGATCGCGAGGCGCGCCGGGCGGAGCTGCTCGCGGCCACCTGGCGGGTGGTCCGGGCGCGCGGCGTCGAGGGGACCACGACCCGGGCGATCGCCGACGAGGCGGGTTGCTCGCTCAGCGTGCTCGCGCATTTCCTCGGCGGCAAGGATGACATCCTCGTCGCCGCGCAGCAGGCGGTCTACGAACGGATCGTGGAGCGTGCCTTCCGGCTCGGCGGCGACCGCTACGGCCTGGCCGCGCTGCGCGCCGCGCTGGACGCGGTGCTGCCGCTGGACCCGGAGCGGGCCGCGGACGCGCACGTCAACGTGGCGTTCGCCGGGGCGGCGCTGTCCCACCCGCGGCTGGCCGAGTCGCGGCGCCGGTCGCACCGGGCGATCCGCGGGCACCTGCACAACTGCCTGCGGGAGGCCCGCGAGCGGGACGAGTTGCGGACCGGCGTCACCGACGAGGCGGTGATCGACGACTTCATCATCCTGGTCGAGGGCAGCACCCTGCTCAGCCTGGTGGACGGGTGGGCCGAGGAGGGCCGGGCGGAGCGCCTGACCCGTCTCGCCGACGATTTCGTCAGCCAGCTGCGCCGGCCCGCCGGCGACCGCTGAACCGGCGCCGGCGTCACGAACGGCGACCGCTGGACCGGTGCCGGCGTCACGAACGGCGACCGCTGAACCGGCGCCGCGATCGGCTCCGGCGCATAGGCGTCACGGGCGGCGACCGGTGAACCGCCGTCACGGGCGGCGCTGGGCGGCGATCAGGTCGCGGTACCAGTGCCAGGAGTCTTTCCGCGTCCGGGAGAGGGTGTGCCGGTCCACATGGACCAGACCGAACCGCTCGTCGTAACCGGCGGCCCACTCGAAGTTGTCGAACGCCGACCACACGTAGAACCCGTCCACCCGTACCCCGGAGTCGATCGCGGCGGCGACCGCGCGCAGGTGTGCGTCCAGATAGGAGATCCGGCGCGGATCGGGTACCCGGCCGTCCGGGCCGGGTGGAGCGTCGTGGAACGACGCGCCGTTCTCGGTGACGATGACCGGGGGCAGCGCCGGATAGCGACCGCGGAGGGCGAGCAGGATCTCGGTGAGCGCGCCGGGCACGATCGCCCAGCCGAAATCGGTACGTTCGTCGCTCTTCACCGGCACCGGTGAGAACGGCATACCGTCGGGGATGTCCACCTCCAGCACCCCGGTGTAGTCCTTTCCGGCCCGGGGCGCCTCGATCGTGGTCGGCTCGTAGAAGTTGACGCCGTAGAAGTCCAGCGGGGCCCCGATCAGCTCCAGGTCCCGGTCCAGCCGGGCGTCCGGCACGCCCACCCCGGCCCGGATCGTCTCGTCCGGGTAACCGCCGAGCAGGATCGGATCGGAGAACGTCCAGTTCGTCAGGGTGCGGAACGTCTCCGCGGCGCGCAGGTCGGCCGGGTCCTCGCTCGCCGCGCTCACCGGGAAGTGCTGGTTGGCGACGCCGACCGCGTCCGCGCCGTGGGCCCGCAGCACCCGCACGGCGAGTCCGTGGGCGAGCAGCTGGTGATGTGCGGCGGGCAGCGCGGCGAGGCCGAGCCCGCGGGCCGGGGCGTGGTCGGTGAGCGCGTACCCGTAGAGGGTGTGCACGTTCATCTCGTTCATGGTGATCCAGTCCCGGACCCGGTCGCCGAGCCGCCGGGCCAGGACACCGGCGTGGTCGGCGAGCCGGTGCGCGGTGTCCCGGTTCAGCCAGCCGCCGCGGTCCTCCAGCTCCTGCGGCAGGTCCCAGTGGTAGAGGGTGGGGACCGGGCGGACCCCGGCGGCCAGCAGCGCGTCGACGAGCCGATCGTAGAAGTCGAGGGCCCGGCCGCCGGCCAGCGCCCGGGGCCAGGAGACGGAGAAGCGGTAGTCGCGCACCCCGGCCGCGGCGATGTGGCCGACGTCCTCGGCGTACCGGTGGTAGTGGTCGATGGCCACCCGGCCGTCCTCGCCGTGCCGGACCGTGCCGGGCCGCGCCGTGAAGGTGTCCCAGATGCTCGGGCCCTTGCCGTCGGCGTCCCAGGCGCCCTCGATCTGGTACGCCGAGGTGGCCATGCCGAACCGGAAGCCCGGCGGGAACTGCGGGAAGTCGGGGGCCATGCGGGTCCTTTCAGGGCAGTGCGCGCAGCCGCGGCAGGAGTGCCAGGGCGAGCAGCGCGAGAACGGCGGTGAGCAGGTAGAGGCTGCGATAGCCGCCGGGCGAGGTGACCAGCGGCGCGGCGAGCACCGGGGCGAGCAGCTGCGGCAGGGTTCCGGCGATGTTGGCGACCCCGAGCATGGTGGCCCGGGTCCCGGAGTCCGGCAGCACGTGCGTGAGCACCGCCATGTCGACCGCGACGTAGGCGCCCCATCCGGCCCCGACGAGCACCGATGCCACGATCACCACCGGCGCCACCGGGACCAGGGCGAGCAGCACGGCCCCGGCGGCCAGGGTGACCGCGCCTGCCGCGACGAACACCCGGCGGCGTGCCCAGCGGTCCGACAGCACCCCGCCGGCGAACCCGACCAGCCCGGCGAACAGCACGTTGACCACGGTCAGCACGAGCACCCAGAGCGCCGCGTCGGCCACCCGGACCCGGTCGGACAGGAAGTAGAAGAGATAGACCAACATCAGCGCGTTGACCAGGTTGAGCAGGAACCGGATCAGCCAGGCCCAGGCGAACCGGGCGCCGGGCCGGAGCAGGACCGCCCACCGGACCGGCGCCCGGGCGACCGGCGCGGCGCCCGGGGAGCGGTGCGTCAGCAGCAGCGCGAGTCCGAGCGCGGGCACCGCCACGGCCACCGCGAGGTAGCCGGGCGCGCCCTGGCCGGTCACGACCGCCAGGGCGGTGCCGAGCAGCACCCCGGCGATCTGCGCGACGCCGAACAGGGCGCCGACCGTGCCGCGCTGCCGCTCCGGCACCCGGTCGCCGATCATCGCGGCCAGCGCGGCGAGTGGGCCGTTCAGCCCGGCCTGGACCAGCACCCAGCCGGTGACCATGACGCCGGTGGACCCGGCCCCGGCCAGCACCAGCAGCCCGGCGACGCCGAGCCCGGCGCCGGCCACGAGGATCGGCCGGCGCCGGGCGCCCATCCGGTCGGACAGGGCGCCCCAGACCGGGTTGGCGACCAGGGAGGCGGCCGCGCCGGTCGCGGTCACCAGCGCGAGCAGCGCCTCCTTGCCGTCCGCACCGGCGAGCCGCTCGGCCTGCTCGGGCAGCAGGATCTGGATCGGCCCGAACCAGCCCGCCGCCACCCCGGTCATGGCCAGCGCGTACGCGACCATCCACCGGGTGCGCACCGGCGCGCCGGTGACGGTATCGGTCACGCGCGGGCCCGCTCCCACATCGCGACGTACGCCTCGGCCCCGCTCATCAACTGCCGGGCGAGCAGCGCCCGGTCCGCTCCGGCCTGGTCCACCAGGTCGGTGATCCAGTCGGCGTACAGCCCGTACTGGGCGACGCCGTCGGTGTTCAGGTCGAAGGTGCGGGTGCCCCAGACCTGCTTGGCGACCGTCGTCCCGTTCAGCGCGGTGAACGGGTAGGCGAGCGGGCTGCTTCCGGCGCTGCGGCGGGGTTCGGCCTGCGGGCCCAGCCCGTTGACGTCGGAGCCGACGCCGTACCCGGTGATCCGGCCGCCGTTGGCGAGCGCCCGGTTGGCCCGCCACTCGTCGAGGAACGTCGGGGTGCCGGTGCCGTCGTCGGTGGCGGCGAACGCGTACGACGCGACGAACCCGCCGACCCCGAGCAGCCGGTTCACCAGGGCCCGGTCGCTCCAGGTGTGCACCGAGGCGACCCCGGCGTACCCGGCCCGCTCGGCCATGTCGAGCACCGCGGTCGCGGTCCGCACGCTCATGTGGTCGACATGGATGATCATGCCCCGGTCCATCATCTTCTGGATCAGGTACCGCCCGAGCGTGGTCAGCCCGCGGACGTTGCAGATCTTCCCGCTCGGGTAGACCGGCAGGATCGTCCCGGCCGGCAGCTCGACGCCGAGTTCGAGGAGCTTGGCCAGGTCGTCGCTGACCAGCGGCTGCTCGTTGTCGGACGGGCCGGTGCAGCTGGTCGCCTGCCACCAGTGCCCGGTGGACAGCAGGTTGCCGGCGTTCACCGCGGCCCCGTTGACGCCGGAGTCGAACCGGGTGCCGCCGAACGCGTTGTCGAACTTGTGCACCGGGTAGAGGCCGCTGACCCCGATGCCCTGCAGCTCGGCCAGCCCGGCGTCGATGTCGGCGGTGGTGCACTGCGGCACGTCGCCGATCTCGCGGCAGCCGAAGATCTCCGAGTTCTCCACGCCGATGGTGACCGCCAGTTTGCCCTGCGCGGCGATGGCCCGTACCTCGGCCGGCGTGGTGGCCAGCCGGAACCACCCGCGGCCCGGGCCGCCGCTGCGGGCGTCGATGTAGTCCTGCATCCCGCGCAGGTACGCCGCCTGCGCCCGGATCTGGTCCATCTCGTCGCAGGAGGTGTGCTGCGCGGTCAGCCCGCAGATCACCCGGTTGGCCACCAGCAGCACGTTGAGCACCCGCTGGCCGGACTGCCAGGCGCGTTCCAGGCTGCGGAAGTACGACGCCTCGTGGAGCATCGTGTCCGGCTGCGGCCAGTCGGTGAACGACGGCCAGCCGCGCTCGGACGAGTTGATCGGATCGGTGCCGGCGATGATCGCCTCCAGCAGCGCGCCCCAGCCCAGGGTGGCGTGCGAGGGGCAGCCGGCCAGCGCGACCGGGGGCGCCGCCGGCCGCGTACGCGTCCCCGCAGTGCATCGATCCGCCGAACGCCGCGGCGGCGGTGACGTGCGCGTGCGCGTCGATCCAGCCGACCAGCCGGCCCGCGGAGTCCACCGCGGGGCCGGGGGCGCCGCTCACCCCGGTGGCGATGTCCGGGATCGCCGCGCAGCCGCTCGCCGGGGTCAGCACCATGGTCGCGCTGCCCGCGCCGAGCCCGCCCAGGTACGACCCCATCTGCTGCCCGGTGGCCGTGCTGACCAGCCGGTACCTGCCGGCGGAGGAGGTCACCGTCCAGTCCGAGCGCTCCCCGTACGCGTCGCCGGCCCACACCCAGCCGAGCATGCTCTGGTACGGCGGCGCGCCGGTGTGGTCACGCAGTGTGTACCGGCCGAGCTGGGTGGCCTCGAACCGGAACGGCTCGGCCTTCGACGCCGTGCCGGTGAAGCCGTACCCGACGGTGTCCTTGACGACGTAGCCGAGCGAGCTGGATCCGTTGAAGGCCTGCAGGGTGACGCACGCGCCCTCCAGGTCGTAGGCGGGCGTCCAGGTCGCCGCCGCCTCGGCGGGCGCGGACAGTCCGCCGACGAGGCCCAGTACCAGGACGCCGGCGAGCAGCTTACGAACCACGGCACACCCCCTTGGTAGATCAGATGATCCGTCAAGGCGGAGTGTAGAAATTCACATGCCGTTAATGCCAGAGATGAATGTGAATATTCTTCTCTGCGGCAACATGCGGTGTGGCGCACTGGACAAGCAACCCCCGGGGCGTCCCGCACGGGGCCGGACTAGCGTTGACCCGTGGCGCTCTCCCTCGCGGTCTCCCCCTGCCCGAACGACACGTTCGTCTTCCATGCCCTGATTCACGGCCTGGTCCCCGGCGCGCCCGGCATCGACCTGACCTTCGCGGACGTGGACGTGACCAACACGGCCGCCGAACGCGGCCAGTTCGACCTGGTCAAGGTGAGTTACGCGGCGCTGCCGTGGCTGCTGGACTCCTACGATCTGCTGCCCTGCGGCGGCGCGCTGGGCCGCGGCTGCGGACCGCTGGTGCTGACCCGGGGGCAGCGCGCCGACCTGACCGGCGCCACCGTGGCGGTGCCCGGCGACCGCACGACGGCGTACCTGCTGATGCGGCTCTGGTCGGCCGGGCACCCGCCGGCCCGGATCGAGGTGGTGCCGTTCCACCAGATCATGCCCGGGGTGGCCGCCGGGCGGTACGACGCCGGCCTGGTCATCCACGAGGCCCGCTTCACCTACCAGCGCTACGGCCTGACCGCCCTGGCCGACCTGGGCGAGTGGTGGGAGGCGGACACCGGCCTGCCGATCCCGCTCGGCGCGATCCTGGCGAAGAAGGGCGCCGTCGACCCGGCCGAGGCGACCGGGTGGATCCGCGGGTCGCTGCGCCACGGCTGGCTGGACCCGGCCGCCAGCCAGGAGTTCATCCTCGCCAACGCGCAGGAGATGGAACCGGCCGTGGTCAAGCAGCACATCGAGCTCTACGTCAACGAATTCACCCTGGACCTGGGCGAAGACGGGCTCGCCGCCGCCGACGCCCTGCTCGGGCGTGCGGCGGCGGCGGGTCTGACGCCTGCCGTGCCGGCCTTCGCCGGCGCGAAAGGGTGAAGCCTAGATCTCGAACTCGCGGGCGACCGCGTGCACCAGCTGCGCGATCTTCAGCGAGGTCTTCTTGTCCGGGTAGCGGCCGCGCTGCAGGGCCGGCTGCACGGTGTTCTCCAGCACCTTGATCATGTCTTCGATCATGCTGGCCATCTCCTCCGGCGGGCGCCGGCGCAGCTCGGCCAGCGACGGCGGGGCGTCCAGCAGCTTCACACCGAGGGCTTGGGCGCCCTTGCGGCTGTCCACCACGCCGAACTCGATCCGCTGGCCCGTCTTCAGGTCGGTGACCCCCGCCGGCAGCGCACCCTTGGGCAGGAACACGTCTCCGCCCTCATCACTGGTGACGAATCCGAATCCCTTCGTCGCGTCGTACCACTTCACTCGACCCGTGGGCACCGCTGACCTCAACTTCACTCAATGGACACAACTGCTCACGGGGAGCCTATCCAGCTCCAGGCCCGGACCCAACTGCAATCTGCTCCAGAAGTGCCGGGAATTCGGTCAGATCGGGCAACACGTACGACGCTCCGGCCGCCCGGAGCTCGTCCGCCGGGCACGGCCCGGTGACCACGCCGATCCCCGGCACCCCGGCCGTGCGCGCGGCCACCATGTCCGCCCGGTGATCCCCGACGAACCACCGCACCCCGTGCTGCACCAGCGCGGCCGCCTTGCCCTCGGCGAACAGGTCACCGGCCAGCTCGTCGACCCGCATGCCCAGATGGTCGAGATGCAACCGGGCCAGCCGGCCCAGTTTCGAGGTGACCACGACCACCCGCAACCCGGCCGAGCGGACCGCGGCGAGCGCCGCCACGGCGCCCGGGGTCGGCACGGACGGCTCGATCGCGTACGCCGGGTAGAGCGCCCGGTAGGTGGTGACCGCGGCCTCCACGTCCTCGGGCGGGAACCAGTGGCGCAACTCGGTCCGCAACGGCGGACCCAGCCGGCTCACCGCCAGGTCGGCGTCGACGAAGACGCCGGTCTCGGCGGTGAGCGCGTGGTACGCGGCCCGGATCCCCGGCCGGGAGTCGATCAGGGTCATGTCCAGGTCGAAGCCGACCGCCGCGGTCATGCCCGGCGGCCCCGCGGGCCGGACCGGGTCACTGGCCGTGGGACTCGTGGTAGCGCAGGCTCTCCACCGGCAGCGGGAAGGTCTGGTCGTCGCCGAACGGCGACGGCGCGGCCGCACGGTCGGAGACCAGCTCGGAGACGTGCAGCTGACCCTTCATGTCGACGCCACGCCCCTGGCCGCCCCTAGTCTTCGACACCTGGGTGCCCGGCAGCTTGCCCTCTGACGCCACGTTCGGTCCTCCTCTGATCGAGGTCCGGCCACGCCCGGACCCGTCACCATCGTCCCATGAACGTTAGCGTTGAAGACGATGGCCACCACATTTGCGGATCAACTCCGGTCGCTGCCCGACGAGGCGCTGGGCGCGCTCCTTCAACTGCGCCCTGACCTGGTCGTTCCGGTGCCCGCCGACATCTCGGCGCTGGCCGTGCGCGCGCAGTCGCGCGGATCGGTCGCCCGCTGCCTGGACGCGCTGGACGAGTTCACCCTGACGATCCTCGACGCGGCGCGGGTCACCCGCGCCGCGGACACCGCCCTCACCTCGGTGGACGCCATCCTGGAGCTGGCCACCGGGGTGGCCGCCGACGACGTGCGGGTGGCGATCGACCGCCTCCGGGTGCGTTTCCTGCTGCACGGCCCGCTCGACGCGCTCCAGGTGGTGGGCGCGGTCGACGAGGTCACCTCGCCGTACCCGGCCGGGCTCGGCCGGCCCGCCGACTACCTGGACGCGCACGCGGCCGCGCTCGTCGCCGACCGGGCCAAGCTGCGCCGCACCGTGCTGGCCGCGCCGCCGGGCGCCCGTGCCGTGCTGGACCGGCTCGCCGCCGGGCCGCCGGTCGGCGCGCTGGGCCGCGAGTCCAAGGCCGAACCCATCCGGTGGCTGGTCGACCAGCACATCCTGGTGCCGATCTCGGAGGCCGGAAGGGCGCCCCGGCCGGACGGCGAGCTGGTCGAGCTGCCCCGCGAGGTGGGGCTGCTGCTGCGCCGGGACACCGGGCCGCTGGGCGCGCTGCGGCCGTTCCCGCCGCTGCCGGACGCGCCGGTGCGCGACCCGAAGTCGGTGGACTCGGCCGGCGCCGGGCAGACCATGGAGGCGGTGCGCGCCACCGAGGCGGTGCTGGAGGCGCTGGCGGCCGAGCCGGCCGCGGTGCTCAAGACCGGCGGGCTGGGCGTGCGCGACCTCAAGCGGCTGGCCCGCGCGGCCGGCGTGGACGAAGCGGGCGCGGCCCTGCTGGTCGAGGTGGCGTACGCGGCCGGCCTGCTCGGCGAGGCGGAGGCCGGCGGGCACCGGTCGCCCGGCACGGCGCCGGACCTCTTCCTGCCCACCGGGGCGTACGACATGTGGCGCGCGGCCGGGATGGCGCAGCGCTGGGCGGCGCTGGCCCGGGCCTGGCTGGCCATGACACGCCAGCCCGGCCTGGTCGGCCGGCGCGACGAGCGGGACCGGCCGATCAACGCGCTCGCCCCGGACGCCGAACGGGCCGGCGCGCCACAGGCCCGGCGGGAGGCGCTGGACGCGCTCGCCGATCTGGAGCCGGGCGCGGCGCCCGCCGTCGACGACCTGCTCGCGCTGCTGGCCTGGCAGGCGCCGCGCCGGGCGCGGGGGCGCGAGCTCGGGCACCGCGACGGCTTCACCGGGGCCGCGCTGCTCGGGATCACCGGGCTGGGCGCGCTCACGTCGTACGCCAGGCTCCTGCTCAGCGACCCGGAGCCGGCCGAGAGCGATCCGCTGGGCCTGCACCCGGAGGAGGCCCCGGCGGACGCCGTCCGCGCCCTGGACCACCTGCTGCCCGCCCCGGTCGACCACGTCCTGGTGCAGGCCGACCTGACCGTGGTGGTGCCCGGGCCGCCGGAGCCGGAGCTGGCCGCCGAGCTGGACGTGCTGGCCGAGCCCGAGTCGGCCGGCGGGGCCAGCGTCTTCCGGGTCACCCCGGCCAGCGTGCGGCGCGCCCTGGACGTCGGCTACACCGCCGACGATCTGCACGCCGTGTTCCGCCGGCGGTCGCGCACCCCGGTGCCGCAGACCCTGGAGTACCTGATCGACGACGCCGCCCGGCGGCACGGTGGGCTGCGCAGCGGCTCGGCCGGCTCCTACCTGCGCAGCGACGACGAGGCGCTGCTCGCCGAGGTGCTCTCGGACAAGCGGGTGGCCGGGCTGGACCTGCGGCGGATCGCGCCGACCGTGCTGGTCAGCCCGCGCCCGGTGGCCCGGCTGCTGGGCGCGCTGCGCGAGGCCGGTTTCGCGCCGGTGGCCGAGGACGCCGGCGGCGCGGCGGTGCTGACCCGGCCGAAGGCCCGGCGGGCGCCGACCCGCACGCCGCGGATCGCCGAGCCGGCCGGGCCGCCGATGCTGTCCGGCCCGCGCCTGGCCGGCGTGGTGGAGCAGTTGCGGCGCGGCGACATCGCGACCCGGGCGGCGCGGCGCGCGCCGGTCACCGTGCGGGCCGCGCACGGTCAGGCCGGGCCCGGCCTGACCGCGGTGCAGCAGCACAGCCAGGCGATGGCGGTGCTGCAGCAGGCGGTCCGGGACCGGGCCAAGGTCTGGGTGGGGTACGTCGACTCGCACGGCGCCACCCTGTCCCGCCTGGTCCGGCCGGTCTCGCTGAGCGCCGGATACCTGCGCGCCGAGGACGAGCGGGGCGAGAGCCTGCACACCTTCGCCCTGCACCGGATCACCGCGGCGGTCACCGAGGAGTAGGACGCCGGAGATCGGCGTGGCAGACTGGTTGGTTGGCTTTTCGGCTCGATGGAAAGAGCCCCGGGTACGGCTGAGCCGGACGTGGGCTCGGTGAAGGGCAGACGGGTGACCAACGGACCACTGATCGTGCAGTCGGACAAGACCCTGCTTCTGGAAGTCGATCACCCGGACGCGCAGGCGTGCCGGATGGCCATCGCGCCGTTCGCCGAGCTGGAGCGCTCGCCGGAGCACGTGCACACCTACCGGCTGACCCCGCTGGGGTTGTGGAACTCGCGGGCCGCCGGCCACGACGCGGAGAGCGTGGTCGACGCGCTGATCAAGTTCTCCCGGTACCCGGTACCGCACGCCCTGCTGGTCGACGTCGCCGAGACGATGGACCGCTACGGCCGGCTGCAACTGGCCAACGACCCGGTGCACGGGCTGGTCCTGCGCGGGCTCGACAAGTTCGTGCTGCTGGAGGTGTCGAAGTCGAAGAAGCTGGCCGGGATGCTCGGCGCGCGGATCGACGACGAGACCATCGCGGTGCACCCGTCCGAGCGCGGGCGGCTCAAGCAGGCGCTGCTCAAGCTGGGCTGGCCGGCCGAGGACCTGGCCGGTTACGTCGACGGCGAGGCGCACCCGATCGAGCTGGCGCAGGACGGCTGGACGCTGCGGTCGTACCAGCGGGAGGCGGTGGACGGTTTCTGGGCCGGCGGCTCCGGCGTGGTGGTGCTGCCCTGCGGCGCCGGCAAGACCCTGGTCGGCGCGGCGGCGATGGCGACCGCCAGGGCGACCACGCTGATCCTGGTGACCAACACGGTGGCCGGCCGGCAGTGGAAGCGGGAGCTGATCGCGCGTACCTCGCTGACCGAGGAGGAGATCGGCGAGTACAGCGGCGAGCGCAAGGAGATCCGGCCGGTCACCATCGCGACCTACCAGGTGCTCACCTCCCGCCGCGGCGGCGCCTTCACCCACCTGGACCTGTTCGGCGCCCGGGACTGGGGACTGGTCATCTACGACGAGGTGCACCTGCTGCCCGCGCCGATCTTCCGGTTCACCGCGGACCTGCAGGCGCGCCGGCGGCTGGGCCTGACCGCGACGCTGGTGCGCGAGGACGGCCGGGAGGGCGACGTCTTCTCGCTGATCGGCCCGAAGCGGTACGACGCGCCGTGGAAGGACATCGAGGCGCAGGGCTGGATCGCCCCGGCGGAGTGCGTCGAGGTCCGGGTCACGCTCACCGAGGCGGAGCGGATGGCGTACGCGGTGACCGACGCCGAGGAGCGCTACCGGGTAGCCGCCACCGCCCGCACCAAACTGCCGGTGGTACGCGCGCTGGTGGGCCGGCATCCGCAGGAGCAGGTGCTGGTCATCGGCGGTTTCCTCGACCAACTGCACGAGCTGGGCGAATATCTCGACGCCCCGATCGTGGAGGGTTCGACCACGAACCGGGAACGGGAGCGGTTGTTCGACGCGTTCCGCTCCGGCGAGCTGCGCACGCTCGTGCTGTCGAAGGTGGGCAACTTCTCCATCGACCTGCCCGAGGCGGCGGTGGCCGTCCAGGTCTCCGGCACGTTCGGCTCCCGCCAGGAGGAGGCGCAGCGCCTGGGCCGGGTGCTGCGACCCAAGGGCGACGGGCGGCAGGCGCACTTCTACACCGTGGTGTCCCGGGACACGATCGACACCGAGTACGCCGCGCACCGGCAGCGCTTCCTGGCCGAGCAGGGGTACGCGTACACCATCGTGGACGCGGACGACGTGCTCGGCCCGCCGCTGCCGCAGGTGGATTAGGGCGCCTGCGCCGGGGCGACGGGCGCCGGCGCCGGGCCGGACTCGCCGCGGCTCATGGTGAGCGCGGCGCCCAGGCACAGCACGATCACCAGGCCCACGACCGCCACGGCTCCGATGATCCAGCGGTGGCGCTGCGACGTCGGGGCCGGGCGCGGGGCGACCGGTGCGGTGGCCGTGGGCGTGCGCGCGGCGCCGGCCTCCTCGTACGCCGCGGCGGCGACCACCTCGGGGCTGCCGAGCCGTTCCAGGATCTCCAGCAGCTCGCCCTCGCTGCGCACGTTGCGCTCGGTGCGCTCGGTGGCGATGTGCGCCGCCAGGTCGGCCAGCAGTTCCCGCCGTTGCAGCAGCGGCAGGCCGCTCAGGCGCAGGTCCACCTCGTGCAGGTACTCACCGACCACGTCGGTCTGGTCAGGCTTCATGCGATTCCACCGGTTCCCACGAGACGGTCGACGGTCTGACGGAACGACACCCACTCGGTGCGGAAATGCTCGAGCGCGGACCGCCCGGACGGGGTGAGGCTGTAGTAGCGCCGGGGCGGGCCGCTCGGCGACTCGGCCCACTTGCTGTCCAGCAGGCCACCGCGGCGCAACCGGGACAGCAGCGGGTAGATGGTGCCCTCGGTCGCGGCGAGGGTCCGCTCCTCGGCGAGCCGCCGGACGATCTCGGTGCCGTACCGATCCTCGAACTCCACCATCGCGAGCACGCAGAACTCCAATGTGCCGCGCCGGAGCCCGGAGGCCAACTGCGCTCCCTCTGCCATGTTCGACACAGTACCTTGCGTCGCAAGGTATAGCTACCGCCGCCACCGGAGGCGAAGCGCGCGCCGGGCGGCGCTCGATCCGGTCGGCGTCCCGCGAGATCACGTCGTGCCATACTCTCCGCCGTGGAGGTACACGGGGAATTTCGATACACCTATGCCTGGCTCCGCCGCACGATCACGGTGACGCTCTACCGCCGCCATCCGCGCCGCCAGCGGGTGCTGTCCCTGATCGTCACCGTCCTGGGCGCCCTGCTCTTCGCCCGTAGGCAGGAGGCCGTTTTTGCGCTCATGACCGGACTCGGGCTGTTCGTCGGCCTCGCCCCGGAGTGGATGGCACTG
This sequence comes from Actinoplanes teichomyceticus ATCC 31121, assembly GCF_003711105.1. Classification (NCBI taxonomy): domain Bacteria; kingdom Bacillati; phylum Actinomycetota; class Actinomycetes; order Micromonosporales; family Micromonosporaceae; genus Actinoplanes; species Actinoplanes teichomyceticus. The sequence continues at coordinate 359,163 of NZ_CP023865.1, read as the reverse complement.
ATCGGCTGGCTGCAACAGCGGCACATGCTGACCACCCCGGTCCGCTACACCGTCACGTGGACCGGCGTCGAGACCCGGATGCCGTCCAGTTCGTCCCGGGTGGAGTGGTCCGGGCTGTCCTGGGTGCGCACCCTTCCGGACATGTGGCTGCTCCGGCACGGCGCCGTCACGATCGCGATTCCGCGCGCCGCCTTCCGCCCCGAGGACCAGGCCGCCATCGACGGCGTGGTCGCCGGCGTCAAGGCCGGCTGAGCCGGGCCGCCGATCGCCGCACGTCCGGGAGGGGTCGTCGGACCGGGACCTCACCCGGGCAGCGCGGGACCCGGTCGCAGCAGGTCGGCGAGCAGGTCCCCGTGCCGTTCCGCGCGGTCCAGCGCCTCCGCCGCCCCGAACTGCCGCGCCGGGGCCGCCCCGGTCGCCATCGCCTCGGTCTCCGCCCAGGTCAGCGGCGTCGAAGCGGTCGGTACGGCGCCGGCCCGCAACGAGTACGGCGTGACCGTCGTCTTGGCCGCGTTGTTCTGGCTCCAGTCGATGAAGATCTTCCCGGGGCGTAGCTGCCTGGCCATCTTCGCGGTGATCGACCCGGGCACCAGCCTCGCCAGCTCCTCGGCCACCCGCCGGGCGTAACCGGAGACCACGTCCGAGCCCTGTGTCCCGGAGATCGGGCAGCACAGCTGCATACCCTTCTTCCCGGACGTCTTCGGGTACGCCGCGATCAGGTCCTGGGCCAGCCGGTCGCGCATCAGCACCGCCACCGCGCAGCACTCCCGGAGCCCGGCCGGCGCCCCCGGGTCCAGATCGACCACCAGCAGGTCCGGCTCGGCCCGGACCCGCCACTGCGGAGTGTGCAACTCGATCGCCGCGAGGTTGGCCAGCCAGACCAGGGTGGGCAGGTCGTCGACGACCACGAAGTCGATGGTCTCGCGGCTCTTCGTGGAGCCGGGAACGGGCAGCCGTTCCAGGCGCACCCAGTCCGGCGTGCCCGCGGGCTTGTTCTTCTCGAAGAAGTGCGCGCCCCCCACCCCGTTCGGGTAACGGATCCGGGTGGCCGCGCGGTCGCGCAGGTGCGGCAGCATCACCGGCGCGATCCGGGTGTAGTAGTCGATCACCTCGCCCTTGGTGAAGCCGGCCGCCGGGTACAGCACCTTGTCGAGGTTGGAGAGCTCGACCTCGCGCCCCTCGATCCGTACGACCAGCCGGTCACGGGGCATCGTCGGCACACTCCCCGGGCTGCTTGTCGTCGCGCAACCGCAGGAAACGCGGGAAGCGCAGCCGGCGGTCCGGGGTCTGGTCGCCGTAGCGCACCTCGGCGACCAGCTCCGGGCGTACCCAATGGGCTCCTCGGGCGTCCGCGCGCGGCACCGCGCCGGGCGCGAACGGCGACCGGCCGGCGGCCAGCGGCGCCAGCCGGGACAGCAGCTCGGTCTCCACCGTCGCGCCGATCCCGCCGCCCACCCGGCCGCGGAAGGCCAGGCCGTCCGCGGTCGGCACGCCGATCAGCAGGCCGCCGAGCCTGCGGACGCCCGGACGCCAGCCGCCGATCACGTAGTCGCCGGTCCGGTCGAACTTGACCTTGATCCAGTCCGGCGAGCGCTGGCCGGGCAGGTAGAGCGAATCGCAACGCTTGGCGAGCACGCCCTCCAGACGGTTCTCCCGGGCGGCGGCCGCGGTGGCCGGGCCGTCGCCGAACGCGGGCGGCACCATCCAGCTCGGACCGGCCGGGTCCAGCCGCTCCAGGCGCTCGCGCCGGGCCAGGTAGGGCAGGCCGGTGCAGTCGGTGCCGCCGAGCCGCAACAGGTCGAAGATCAGGTAGGTGACCGGGAGGGTGGCGGCCAGCCGGGCGGCGCGGTTGCGCTCGCGTACGTGCATCCGCTCGGCGAGCGCGGGGAACGACGGCCGCCCGGCGGCGTCGAAGCAGACCATCTCGCCGTCGAGCACGGTGCCCTCCGGCAGGCGCAGTCCGGCGATCTCCGGGTACGCCGCGGTCACCTCCGCGCCGGAGCGGGCGAACAGCCGCGGCGCCCCGCCACCGAACGCGGTCAGCACCCGGACGCCGTCCCACTTGAACTCGTAACTCCAGCCGGCGCCCACCGGGAGCCGGCCCGCGGTCGCGAGCATCGGGGACAGCGGTGATCCCGTCACCCGATCACCATAGGCAAAAGCGTTCACCTTACGCAGTCGTCTCAGTGATGCCATCCTGATCAGGTGCCGAAACCCAAGGGGTGGGAGACTTCATGCGGGCGATCTGGAAAGGCGCGGTCTCGTTCGGTCTGGTGTCGATCGCCGTCCGGCTCTACTCGGCGACCGAGGAGAAGGACATCCGCTTCCACCAGGTGCACCGCACCGACGGGGGCCGGATCAAGTACCAGCGCACCTGCTCGGTCGACGGCGAGGTGGTCCCCTACGACGACATCGCGAAAGGGTATGACATCGGCGGCGGCGAGATGGTCATCCTGACCGACGAGGACTTCGCCGACCTGCCGCTGAGCACGTCCCGCGCCATTGACGTGCTCGAATTCGTGCCGGCCGAGCAGATCGACCCGATCCTGTTCGCCAAGGCGTACTACCTGGAACCGGAGGGACAGGCGGCGAAACCGTACGTGCTGCTGCGCGACGCGCTGCGGGACGCCGACCGGGTGGCCGTCGTGAAGATCGCCCTGCGGCAGCGGGAGCAGCTCGCCACCCTGCGGGTCCGCGACGACGTGCTGGTGCTCAACACCATGCTCTGGCCGGACGAGGTGCGCGCCCCGGAGTTCGGTTTCCTCGACGATGACATCGAGACCCGGCCGGCCGAGCTGGCCATGGCCAGTTCCCTGATCGACTCGATGGCCGCCGACTTCCAGCCCGACGAGTTCACCGACAACTACCGGGCCGCGCTGCAGGAGGTCATCGACGCCAAGGTGGAGGGCCGCGAGGTGGTCCAGCCGGAGGAGGCACAGGAGGCGGCGCCGGCGGCGATCGACCTGATGGCCGCGCTCAAGGCCTCGGTGGAACGGGCCCGCAAGGCACGTGGCGAGCAGGCCCCGTCCGGTACGCCGGCGGCCGACGCGGAGAAGTCGACCAAGAAGGCCGTGAAGAAGGCCACTCCCGCGAAAAAGGCCACGAAAAGCACGGCAGCCACCAAGAAGACCACCGCTGCGCGGAAATCGACCAGCGCTGCGAAGGCCACGAAGAAGTCCGCGTAAGTAGGCTCGGATCCGTGGCATTGACGTGGGCAGAGTCTTACCTGGGTAGGGTGCGCGCGAGCATCGGCGACACCGACACGATCTTCTTCGTCGGCGCACGGACCGTGCTGCTGGACGAGCAGAACCGGCTGCTGTTGATCCAGCGCTCGGACAACCACCGCTGGGCCATCCCGGCCGGGGCGATGGAGCTGGGCGAGAGCATGGAGCAGTGCGCGGTCCGCGAGCTGTGGGAGGAGACCGGCCTGCGGGCCACCTCGCTCACGCCGTACGCGTTCTACACCGCACACACCTACACCAACGACTACGGGCACACGTACCAGCAGGTGCTGATGGCGTTCCGGGTGCACACCTGGGAGGGCGAGCTGCTCCGGCAGACCGAGGAGAGCGTGGACGCCGGCTTCTTCGCGCTGGACGCGCTGCCCGGGCCGCACTCGATGGTGATCGACGAGGCGATGGCCGACCTGGCGACGTTCGAGGCGACCGGCCGGCTGGTGATGAAGTAGCTGGATATGGCGTAAATCGCGGTGCGTGAGCGGGCTTTCCCGGGCAGGATGGCCCCTCGTGACCGACCGTAAACGCCGGCTGAGCGTGGACCCCACCCCGTTACGCACCTCCCGGGATTTCCGGCTCGTCTTCATCAGCGGCGCGGTGACCAGTTTCGGGTCGTTCATCAGCTACGTCACCATCCCGTACCAGGTGGCGAAGCTGACCGACGACCCGCTGATGGTCGGCCTGATCGGTGTCTGCGAGCTGGCCCCGATCCTGATCATGGCGTTCGTGGGCGGCGCGCTCGCCGACTACCTGGACCGGCGGCTGCTGGTCCGGGGCAGCGAGGCGGCGCTCGCCCTGATCTGCGGCCTGCTGCTGATCAACTCGCTCTCCGACGAGCCGCACCTGTGGCTGCTCTACGTCTGCGCGTTCCTCACCGCCGCGGTGGCCGGTCTGCAACGCCCCGCCATGGGGGCGATGCTGCCCCGGCTGGTCAAGGCCGACCAGCTGCCGGCCGCGATGGCCCTGCAGTCGCTGAGCATGCAGTTCTCCCAGCTGGTCGGCCCGTCCCTGGCCGGCATCCTGATCGCCTCGCTCGACCTGGCCTGGGTCTACACGTTCGACCTGCTCACCTTCGCGGTCTCGCTGGTCTGCCTGACCATGGTCAAGTCGGTCCCGCCGCCCCCGGCCGCCGACCGGCCGTCGCTGAACAGCGTGCTCACCGGCCTGAAGTACGCCAGGTCCCGGCCCGAGCTGCTCGGCACGTACCTGGTCGACATCAACGCCATGTTCTTCGGCATGCCGTCGGCGCTCTACCCGTTCCTGGCCGACCGGCTGGGCGGCCCGCAGGTGCTCGGCCTGCTCTACGCCGCGCCCGCGGTCGGCTCGCTGCTGGCCACGGTCGGCTCGGGCTGGACCCAGCGGGTGCACCGGCACGGCCTGATGGTGATCATCGCAGCCACGTTCTGGGGCGTCGGCATCGTCGGCGTCGGCCTGTCCCACTGGCTCTGGCTGACCCTGTTCTGCCTGGCCTTCGCGGGTGCCGCGGACATGATCTCCGGCCTGTTCCGCATGATCATCTGGAATCAGACCGTCCCGGATCACCTGCGGGGCCGGCTGGCCGGCATCGAGATGCTCTCGTACACCACCGGCCCGCTGCTGGGCCAGCTCCGCTCCGGCATGATGGCCCGTACCTCGCTCGGCATCAGCGGCTCGATCTGGGTCGGCGGCGCGCTGTGCGTGGCCGGCAGCCTGGCGCTGGCCGCGATGCTGCCCAGGTTCGTCGGCTACGACGGCGCGGACGGCCTGGCGTTGAAGCAGGCCGCCGACGAGGAGTGGGCCGCCGGCGCCGAGGCTCGCGCGGCCGGCTGACGAGCGCCGGGGCCCGCCCGGGACCGGTCCGGCCCCGGGCGCGTCGCGCCTAGCTCTTCACCTTGACGGCGTCGTAGCGCACCTGTGCCTGGCGCGTCGAGCTGCCCGGGTAGACGGCCTTCCAGGTGCCGGACTTCGTCGCGGTCAGCTTCCTGGTGTACGTGCCGTTCTTGCCGGTGACCGTCTGCCCCTGGTAGACGTAGCTCTTCGTGCCGGTGGCCCGGAAGTAGAACCGGATCGCCACCCCCTTGGCGCCGTACTTCGCGCCGTAGCCGTACGGGTCGAAGGTGAGCCGCCCGGTATGGGTCAGCTTGCTGCCCTTGCGCACCGGCTCCGGCGTCGCGTTGTAGGTCAGCGCCGTGGGCCGCCGCACCGCGAAGGTGGCCGCCCGCTCCGCGACCCGGCTGTCGGCCACGCTCTGGTCCCACCAGGTCACCTCGACCCGTACCCGGTAGGTCCCGGGGTCGTGGAAGCCGCAGAGGAACACGTTGTCGGTGTAGTAGGCGTAGTTTCCGCTGCGGGAGCTGTACTTCATCAGCAGGAAGTCGGCGTCGTCGCCGTCGGGCGCGACCACGTGCGCGTTGACGCCGAAGATCTCGTCCTCGCTGGGCCGGGGGTCGTAGACCTTGACGGTGACCCGGGTGCGGTTGCCGCAGCCGGCATCGCCGTCGAGGACGACCGCGGTGGTGGAGAGACCGACCGCGGCGACCGAGATGTCGGCCCGCGCCGGGGAGGCGGCCAATCCGACCGTGGTCATCGCCGCGAGGGTGGCCAGAAGCGCCGATCCGCCGCGGCGGACAAGAGACTTGCGCATGGGTTTCCTTTCCTCGATACGCCGGCACGACGGGTCGGAACCGTCGTACCGAGGAAGTGTCGATGTCCCCGGTAAGCCTTTCCAGCCTGCGCGGGAAGTTCTGGACCTACGGGCCGAAGGCCCCGGCCGAACGGTCGGCCAGAAAGAACCGAACCGCTTTTGCCACTTACGCCCCGGCGCGGCGGCCACCGGCCGTGCCCGGCCGGTGGCCGCCGCACGGGAGTGGCGGCGGGCCTCAGCCGAGGGCCGGCGCCAGAACCTGCTCGCACCACTGGCGGAACGTGGTGGGCGTGGTGTTGTCCGGCGTGCGCCGCTGCGCGTTGTCCAGGCCGGCCGCCTTGGCGGCCATCATGTCCACCATGCCCTGTGCCACCGACGCGGACATCCCGGTCGCGAGCAGGCCGGCGCGGAACGCGTCGAGCGGCACGTGCTCGTACCGGATCGGCCGGCCCAGCACCTCGGACATGATCCGGGCCTGGTCGGCGGCCGACAGATCGGCCGGGCCGAGCACCGGGACCTCGGCGAAGCCGGTGCCGGCCCAGCTCCCGTCGAGCAGGAGCCGGGCCGCGGTCGCGGCGATGTCCCGGGTGGCGCAGGTGGGCGCCGCCAGCTCGGCCGGCAGCGGCCCGAAGAAGCGGCCCTGCCGGATCGCCTCGACCTGGTGGAGCAGGTTGTCCATGAAGGACGGCATGGCCAGCGCCCGGTAGGCCACGCCGCTGCCGGCGATCACGTCGTCCATCTCCAGCGACAGCGTGACGTGCCCGGCGTTCGCGGCCATCGGCGTGCCGCGGCCCAGCGCCGAGACGCCGACCACCCGGGCGACGCCCCGCTTGCCGAACGCCTCCCGGGCCGGCGCCACGAAGTCCAGGTAGACGCTGCGCAGCTCGGCGGCGTGCGGGTCCGGCGGCGGGAGGAAGAACACCGACTCCGCGCCGGCGAAGGCCGCGTCGACGACCTCCGCGTCGCCGTGCGATCCGGTTACGACGTCGACCCGGTCCCGGACGTCCGGCCGGAGCCGGGCCGGGTCGCGGGCGATCACCCGCACCTCGGCGCCGGCGGCGAGCAGGTCGCCGAGCAGCTGGGAGCCGATCCGACTGGTGGGCGCGGTCACCACAATCATGCTTTTCACCCCTTTTTCCGGTACGAACGTTCTCCTGCCAGTCAACCGGGGCCCGGAGCCACCGTGAAGGACCGATCCGGCCCCCATTGATACCGTGGCGGTATGAATGACGTGGAGGTACGCCAGCTCCGCTACTTCGTCGCCGTCGCCGAGGAACTGCACTTCGGTCGGGCAGCCGAGCGCCTCGGCATGGCCCAGCCCCCACTCTCCCGGGCGATCCGCGAGCTGGAACGGCAGCTGGGCGTACGACTGCTGGAGCGCACCACCCGTCAGGTCGCGCTCACCCCGGCCGGCGCGGCCCTGCTGCACGACGCCCGGATCGCGCTGGACGCGGTACAGGCGGCCGTCCGGCGGGCGCGCAACGCCGGACGCCCCGAGCCGGCGCTGCGGGTCGCGCTGAAGGCCGACTTCGACGCCGGCCTGCTGCCCCGCATCCTCGACGAGTACCGGCGCGAGCCGGCCGCGCTGCCGGTCGAGGTGCTGCTCGGCGGCCGCGGTGAGCAGGTGCCGGCGCTGCACGACGGCCGGGCCGACGTGGCGCTGCTGCCCACCCCGTTCGACGAGCGCGGACTGGACCGCGAGCCGCTGCTGACCGAGCCGCGCCTGGTCGCGTTACCGGCCGGCGACCCGCTCGCCGCGCGTACCGAGCTGTGCCTGGCCGACCTGGCCGGCCACACCCTGCCGAACGGCGAGCCGGCCGACCGGGAGTCGCGGGACTTCGCGCCGCCGGCCCGGCAGCTGGACCTCGCGCAGATCTTCAATCTGATCGAGCTCGGCAGCATGGTCCTGTTCGCGCCGCTGTCGGTGGCCCGCCGGCACCCGCGCCCGACGATCGCGTACCGCCCGGTGCGCGATCTCGCGCCGACCACGCTGACCGTGGCCTGGCCGCAGGACAGCCACTCCCCCGCGGTCGCGGCGTTCGTCCGGGTCTGCGCCGCGGTGGCGGCCGACGCCTCGGTGGTGACCGGTCCGGCCGAACGCATCGCCCCCGTTGACGATCGCGAATCGGTCATCCCGGCAGCCTGACGGCGAAAAGCCGCTTGGCAGTCTGCAGCATGGCACTTCGTCTGCTGGCGAACGGCCGGATGGCGTGCTTGACTGGATTTCCAGAGCTACGCGGGCGGATGCGTAGCGGGGGAGCAGTTCGGCACCCGGCGGCAACCGGGTGCCGTTTCCTTGTGGGCGCGCACCCGGCGTGCGGTTGTCACTACCGAACGCTTGCGGCCGCTGTTCTGATAGGACAGTAATAGAAATTGTCCGGGAGCCCACGGGGGATCCCGGCCCCCGCCGGGTGATCGCCCGTCGGGGCGCCCACGACCAGACGATGAAGGACCCATGCCTGAGGGTGACTCGCCCACCGTCGCACGCCGGCGCGTCCGGCTCGCGCTCCGCGAGGCCCGGGAACGGGCCGACCTGACCCAGCTCCAGGTCGCCGACGAGATGGAGTGGTCGCTCAGCAAGGTCATCCGGATCGAGAACGGCGACGTGTCGATCTCGCCGAACGATCTGCGGCCGCTGCTGGCGTACCTGGGCATCAAGGACAAGCCCACGGTCGCGGCGCTGGTCGCGGACGCCCGGATCGCCCGCACCCGGCAGCGTCAGGTCTGGTACCAGAAGCCGGAGTTCCGGGAGAACCTGACCGACGCCACCCGCAAGCTGATCGAGTACGAGAACGAGGCCGCCCAGATGCGGTCGTACTCGGTGTATTACGTGCCCGGCCCGTTGCAGACCCCGGCCTACGCGGCGGCACTGATGACCCGCTTCGAGGACGAGCTGTCCGAGAGCCAGCGGGAGCGTCGCATCGAGGCGCGCCGGCTGCGCCGGGAGTCGCTGCTGGCCCGGGCCGCCTCCGGCGACGTACGGATCCTGGTGATGGTGGACGAGTCGGTGCTGCGGCGCACCATCGGCGGCCCGGCGGTCTTCGCCGAGCAGCTGCGGGAGCTGCTCCGCCTCGCCGAGACCGATGCCATCACGATCCGGATGGTGCCGTTCTCACTGGATGCGTCGGTCACCAACAACGCCAGCTTCGACCTGCTCACCCTCGGCGAGGGGGAGGTGCTCTACCGGGAGACCGGCCTCGGCGACGAGATGATCGAGGACCGGGACACCACGGCCAAGCACCGCGCCCGGTACGACAAGGTCTGGCACGAGGTGGCGGACGAGGCGGCCACCATCACCTTCGTCAAGAGTCAGATCCACAGCATGGAGCAGGCTCAGTAGTCGCGCGGGCCCGCGGCGGCGCGGGCGAAGGCCGGGGCGCGGCCGTTGGCGAGCTCGCCGGCGAACCATGCGCCGAACCCGGCCAGGCCGAGGGCGAGGATCTCGACGAAGAGCAGTCCGCCGCCGGCCACCCGGTCCTGCGCCCGGATCCGCACCATCAGGATCACCGCGAAGGCGACCAGCACGCCGATGTTGATCAGGGTGCGCAGCGCCCCCAGCCGGCGCGCCTGGGGCCGGCGCAGCAGCATCACGTCGACCGCCCCGGCCAGCATCGCCGGCACGCCGACGACCAGGCCGGCGACGAGGTTCCAGTAGGCCAGCGCGCCCATGATGGTAGGCCCGCCGAGCAAGTCGGCGAGATCGAACAAAACGGCCATTGCGAACAGGCCGAGCGGGAACATCACCAGTACGGGTTGTACTGCCTGTCCCGCGATCCTCAGTCGGCTCTCCATCCGGCTTCGCCCTCCCCTACCTGCGAAAATACAGGTTCGTCGCGGCATCCTCGGTTGGCATTCCCGGTACCTAGGGCGGCGAAACGCCACCGTGCGTGCCGGTCGCCGAATATCCTGCGCGTCACCCGCTTCTCCGCAATCTGCAATATGGCAGTTAGCGCAGTGGCGAGCCGATACCTGGCGTGCTTCACTCAAGGCAGAGCAACAAGGGCGGAGTTGGAGGGAGAGACGAACAACGGCACCCGGCGGCAAACGGGTGCCGTTGTCCCACCTCTACCGCACTTTGTTCTTGCGCGACGTCCCATCGCGACTGTTCCAGTGCTGCACGAGCGAGGCGGGGATACGTCTTTCGCCAATGGTGGCTCCGGCCCTCTCCGCCTCGCAAGGTACGGCGAGAAGGAGTGCGCCATGAGCACACGCGGCACCCGCACCTACTACAGCGGATCGGACGCCGAGGTCACCGAGGCGCATTTCGTCTGGCACACCACACCGCGGTCATTGACCTTCGCCATTGCCGATCTGCGCCACGCCGGATCGGTGCGGGCCCCGGCACGCATCCGTCCCTATGCGCCGCATCTGGCCGCCGGCACCCTGCTGGCCGTCGCCGCCGGGTGGACCCTGCTGGCGAACCCGAAACTGTACGTGATCGGCCTGCTCGCGCTCACCGGCCCACTGCTCGCCCTTCTCTGGCGCCGGCCGCGCCGCTGGGAGCTGCACGCGCAGTACCACGGCACCCCGGTGCTGCTCTACTCGTCGAGTGATGCACGGACCTTCAACCAGGTCCGCCGGGCCCTGTGCCGCGCCCTGGAAAACGGCCGGCACACCCCCGGCGATTTTCCGCTGACTCCCGCCTGACCAGGGCGGACGGCCCCTTCCTAACGGGTGACAGCGGCCTATCGCAGCAAAACCCCGCCCCGCACGTCTCGTTCTGATAGGACAGTAACTAGGATGTTCGCAACCTCGCTGAAAGCCACTGAGCAACCAGCGAGGTAGCAGACTGACACCGCTGCACCGCAGACCCGTCTCGACCACTTCAACGATGAAGGTCACATGACTGAGGGTGACTCACCCACCGTCGCACGCCGGCGCGTACGGCTCGCGCTCCGTGAGGCGCGGGAGCGGGCCGACCTGACCCAGCTGCAGGTCGCCGAGGAGATGGAGTGGTCGCTCAGCAAGGTGATCCGGATCGAGAACGGTGACGTGTCCATCTCGCCGAACGACCTCCGGGCCCTGCTGAGCTACCTCGGCATCCGGGACCGGGCACTGGTCGGCTCGCTGGTCGCGGACACCCGGATCGCCCGGACCAGGCAGCGCCAGGCGTGGTACCACACCCCGGATTTCCGGGAGAACCTCACCGACGCCACCCGCAAGCTCGTGGAGTACGAGAACGAGTCGACCGGGATCCGGTCGTACTCGATCTACTACGTGCCCGGGCACCTGCAGACCCCACGCTACGCCCGGGCCCTGATGACCCGTTTCGAGGACGAGCTCAGCGACCATCAGACCGCCCGCCGCATCGAGGCGCGCCGGCTGCGCCGCGAGTCGCTGCTCCAGCGCGCCGCGTCCGGACAGGTGGAGATCCTGGTGATGGTGGACGAGTCGGTGCTGCGGCGCACCATCGGTGGCCCGGCGGTCTTCGCCGAGCAGCTCGGCGAGCTGGCCGGCCTCGCCGCCAACGGCGCCATCCGGATGCGGATGGTCCCGTTCCGCCTGGACGCGTCGGTCACCAACAACGCCAGTTTCGACCTGCTCGCCTTCGGCGAGGGCGAGGTGCTCTACCGGGAGACCGGCCTCGGCGACGAGATGATCGAGGACCGGGAAGCCACCGCGAAACATCGCGCGCGTTTCGACAAGGTTTGGCAGGAAGCCGCGGACGAGGACGACACGATCGCCTTCATCCGGCAGCAGATCGCAGCCCTGGAACACGGCCACCAGAACCGCTCGGCCCGGGCGCACACATGAATACACATGAATAACCGAGGCCGCGCCCACTCCGGGCCCGGCACAGAACCTGTGGAGAGATTCCCGATGAAAGACACCAACGGGCCCGCATGGCGCAAGAGCAGCCGATGCGGCACGTCGACCTGCGTCGAGGTGGCCAAGGTCGACGATAACTACCTGATCCGCGATTCGAAGAACCCCGAAGCCGCCGCCCTGACCTTCACCAAGGCCGAATGGGATGCATTCATCGAGGGCGTCACCGCGGGCGAGTTCCGTTTCTGAAGGGTCACGGGCGGCCCGCTCCGACCAGGTGCGGGCCGTTCAAAAATACTCACAAAATACATATTCCCGTCACAACGAGCGCCGCATAACTCGCAATTTGTGAGATAAGCGGCGTCCTTTCGTTTTCACTCATGTCGCACCCCTTCCACCTCCGCCGGGTTCGCATACCGTGGATTTCGGACCACCACGGAGGTGCAAGAATGATCGGAACCACCAGGGGAATGTGCTGGCGGCGGAGTAAACGGTGTGCCACCGGCGCGTGCGTCGAGGTCGCGCGAGTCGGGGAATTGTTCCTGATCCGCGACTCCAAGAACCCTGACAGCCCTCCACTGACCTTCACCCGGGAGGTCTGGGAGGCCTTCCTGGCCGGGATCAAGGCCGGCGAGTTCGGCACCGCATGAATCCGAACCCACCGGAGCGGCTGAGTGTCGCGGGCCGGGCGCGCCATACTGCACTGGTGGACGGCAATCAGTACGCCACCGATCGAGACCGCTTCACCACGCTGCACGAGGCGGCCGACACCCTGCTGGACGAGCTCACCGAGCGCTACCAGGTGGAGCGCCGGGAGACCAAGGAACCGCTCGGGCCCGACGAGGCGCTCGTGCGGACCGTCCGGCTCATCCCACGCACGCCGGCGGCGGCGCCACTGGCGATCCAGTTCACCGATCCCGGCCTGCACCTGCGGATGGGCTGGTGGTGGCTGGAGGTGCTGCCGGTCTGTGGGTGCGACACCTGCGACGCGGACCCGCAACTGCTCAGCCGCCAGCTGCGCCGCCACGCCCTCGCCATGGTCGACGGCGGTCTGTGGGAGCGGGTCCGCCGCGGCATGAGCGGCTCCTGGTACGAGGCCCGGCTGATCGGCGCCGGAATCGAAGCCGACCGGGAGGGGCCGCTCTCCGCGGCCGCGGCCCGGGACGCCCGGCGGGGCGGATTCGCCGCCCCGGTGCGGTGGGCGCCCTGGCCGGTACGCGCCTAGCCGGAGCCGTCGCGCTGATCGGCAGCCCGTCGGACCTGTGCCGGCCGGCTGCCCAGCAGGCGCAGCGCGGCCTGGACCGCCGGGCGGCGCAACGCCCCGGCCATCGAGAACTCCCCCCGGCAGAAGCCGGTGAACGCCCGCCAGCCCAGCGCGCTCGACATCGCGGTGTGCAGCATGGACGGATACCGGCCGAAGACCCCGAGCAGGCGACGGCCGGCGATCATCTCGGGCTGCAGCCGCTCGGCGACGATCCGGTCGTACGCGGAAAGGTCCTCGGATCCGGCGGCGATCCGCCCCGCCCACGTCCCGGACCGCAGCGCGTAGCTGATGCCCTCCCTGGTCCACGGTTCGAGCAGGCCGGCGGCGTCGCCGGCGACCAGCACCCGGCCGTGGCGCACCGGCGAGGCCGCGGCCCGGCACCGGGTCAGGTGCCCGGAGTCGCGCAGCACCGCCCGGCCCGCCAGGCCCAGCCGCTCGACGAAGTCACGCAGGTAGCGCTTGGTGTCCGCGCCGCGGCCCTTCTCCATGATCACGCCGACGGTCAGCTCGTCGTCCTTGGGAAACACCCAGCCGTACGAACCCGGGACCGGTCCCCAGTCGAGCAGCACCCGGCCGCGCCAGCGCTCCCGGTCCGCACGCGTGGCCGCCAGCTCCACCTCCAGGCCGAGGTCCTGCTGCTCGAAGACGACCCCGACGTGCCGGCTGGTGATCCCGGCCGAGCCGTCGGCGCCGATCGCCACCCGGGCGGTGACCGTGGCGCCGCCGTCGAGCGTCACGGTGACCCCGTGCTCGTCCTGCGTGAGGGCGCGGACCTGGGCGTGCTGGCGTACCGTCGCGCCCGCCCGCACCGCGGCCTCGCACCAGGCCTGGTCGAAGTCGTCCCGTCGGACCAGCGCGAGCAGCGGCTCACCGGCCGAGGTACGGGTGAACGCGCGCCGCCCGTCCAGTGTGAACGTGATGTCGGTGATGGTGTCCCGCACCGGAACCGCGAGCCGCTCCGAGCTCAACCGCAGCGAACTGCCCAGCAGGCCCCCGCCGCAGGTCTTGTACCGCGGGTGCGCGGCGCGCTCCAGCACCACGACCCGCGCCCCCTGGGACGCGGCGGCGTGCGCGGCCGCCAGCCCGGCCGGGCCCGCTCCGATCACTGCGACGTCCCAGACCGGCTCCACCAGCACGGATCCGAGTCTAGACATGCGCGGCGGTGCGGCCCGCAGCGCGAGCGACTACCGTCACGCGGTGACCACTACCGCCGTGCCGGACCTGCGGGCGACCACCCGTGCGGTCTACCTCGCTTTCATCTTCCTGGGCGTCGCGATGGCCAGCTTTGCCGCCCGGATTCCGCAGATCCGCGACGAGCTGGACCTGACCCCGTCCCGGCTGGGGCTGGTGCTGCTGGCCGCCGCGATCGGGTCGATCACCTCGCTGCCGCTGGCCGGGCACATCGTCGGCCGGTTCGGCTCGCGGCACACGGTGGCCGTGATGGCCGTGGTGCTCGGGCTGTCGCTGAGCGCGGTGGCGGTCGGCTACCGGTTCGGGGTGGTCCCGGTGGTCACCGGCCTCTACGTGTACGGCTTCGCCACCGGCGCGTGGGACGTGGCGATGAACGTGCAGGGCGCGGCGGTGGAGCAGCGGCTCGGCCGGGCGATCATGCCGCGGTTCCATGCCGGCTACAGCATCGGCACGGTGGCCGGCGCGCTCCTGGGAGCGGGCGCGGTGGCCGCCGGCATCTCGGTCACCTGGCACATGGTGATCATGATCGTGGCATCGGCCGCGATCGTCACGGTGGCGGTCCAGAAGTTCGGGCCGGACCAGGCCGCCCAGGACGACTCGCCGGCCGGCGAACGCCCGTCCGCCCTCACCTTCTGGCGGGAGCCGCGCACCCTGCTGATCGGGGTGTTCGTGCTCGCCTTCGCGTTCACCGAGGGCGCCGGCATCGACTGGATCAGCGTCGCCATGATCGACGACTACGGCACCTCGGCCGGCACCGGCACGCTCGCCTTCGCGGTGTTCCTGGCCGCCATGACCATCGGCCGCTGGTACGGCCCCGGCCTGCTGGACCGGTACGGCCGGGTCATGGTGCTGCGCGCGCTCGCCGTGATCGGCCTGGCCGGCCTGCTGCTGTTCGCCTTCGGCTCACATCCGGTGGTCGCCTTCGCCGGCGCGCTGCTGTGGGGCATCGGGGCGTCACTCGGCTTCCCGGTCGGGATGAGCGCGGCCGCCGACGACCCGGCCAAGGCCGCGCCCCGGGTCGGCGTGGTGGCCTCGATCGGCTACATCGCCTTTCTCGGCGGCCCGCCACTGATCGGCTTCCTCGGCGACCACATGACCGTGTCCCGCGGCCTGCTCGCCGTCGCCGCGCTGCTGGTCGTCTCGATCACGCTGTCCTCGGCGCTCAAGCCGCTGCCGCCCGCCCCGCTCGAACGGTAGGCGGTGGGCGGGGGCCAGCCCGTCGGCGGCCGCCGTCCGGGACACGGACCCGGCGGCCCGCCTCGGCGACCACGTCCGCGAGATAGTTGGTGCCCATGCCGCCGAGCTGGGCGACGACCGCGGCGACGGCCGCGGCCGGGGGGAGCACGAGCGCGGCGGCGACCGGGGCGAGCGCGGAGGCGGTGAGGAACGCCGCCACGGCCGGCGGGGTCAGGGTGAGAGCGGTCCGCTTCGAGCCGCGGGCCAGCGATCGGCAAAGCGTCCACCGCGGCTGCCACGGCCCGGGCTGCCGGGGTTTCACCGCCGGTTACGGCTGCGCCCACCGCGCGCATGCTGGCCTCTGTCCGATGCCGGTGATGTCGGACCGGGCCAGCGTGTCCGGGCCGGCTCGCGCCGGCCTCGAACAGCGGTGGACGCGTTCAGGGCCGGTCCGGCACCACCCCGGCGAACAGGTCGGTCTCCGGCAGGTGGGTCGGCACCGACGAGGAGACGAGGTGGTAGTCCTCGGTGGGCCAGACCTTCATCTCCAGGTCCAGCGGGCAGGACAGTTCCGGGCCGTCCGGGTTCACCTGCGTCTCGTGGGCCAGCAGCGCGGCCCGCCGGATCGGGAAGTACTCGGCGCACTCGATGCGGGTGGTCACCTCCCAGGCCGGCCAGTCCTCGGGCCAGCCGGCCAGCACCTCACCGGCCGGGGAGTCCAGGCCGGCGTCGAGCATCGCCCGGTGGATGGCCTCGAAGTAGTCCCGGTTGAAGGCGCAGGTGTAGTAGAGCTTCTGCGGGCTCCACACCGGACCGCAGTCCTGATATCGCGACGGGTCGCCGGCGGCCAGGAAGGCGGCCACCGCGACCTGGTTGGCCTTGATGTGATCCGGGTGCGGGTACCCGCCGTTCTCGTCGTACGCGATCATGACGTGCGGCCGGAACTCGCGGACCGCCTCGACCAGCGGCCGGGTCGCGACGTCGACGGGTTGCGCCGCGAAGCTGTCCGGCGGCACGTCACCGTTGGCGACCAGGCCGGAGTCGACGAAGCCGAGGAACCGCTGCCGCACCCCGAGGATCTCGCGGGCGCGGGCCATCTCGGCCCGGCGCCGGGCGGGCAGCTCGGCCCGGACCTCCGGGCGGTCCAGCGCCGGGTTGAGCACGCTGCCGCGCTCACCGCCGGTCATGGTGCAGACCAGGACGTCCGCGCCGGCCCGGGAGTACTTCACCAGCGTGGCGGCGCCCTTGCTGGACTCGTCGTCCGGATGGGCGTGCACGCTGAGCAGTCGCAGCCCGGACAGGTCGGTGCGGGTGGGCGGGGTCATCGGGTACCTCCTTCGACGAGCGTCCCGGTCTTCCCGGGCGCGGGACCGGCCGCGGGCCTGCCGGGGGCGTGCCGCGGATACATCGCGGCGGGGATCAGGGTCAGTACGGCGAACGCGACCACCCAGCCGAAGGTGTGGCCGAACGCGGCATCCGCGGTGGAGTCGCCCAGCGCCGTCTGCAGGATGATGGCCAGCACGGCCGTACCGATCGAGCCGCCGATGCGGTTCAGCACGGTACGCACCCCGGTGGCGGCCGGAACCTGCGCGCGGGTGACCGACGTGTACGTGGCGGCCGCGTTCGGCGGCACCACCGCGCCGAGCCCCAAGCCCCGGACGAACAGCGCCCCCACCAGCAGGAACAGTGGCGGTCGGGAGCCGGTGAGCAGGAACGGGACGGTGCCGGCGACGATGGCCGCGATGCCGAGCAGGGACACCGCGCGGGGGCCGTGCCGGTCGGTCCAGCGACCCGCCAACGGGGCCACCACGGCCATGCCCAGTGCCTGCGGGGCCAGGGCGAGGCCGGCGGCGAGCGGGCTCAACGCGTACGCCTGCACGAGGTACAGGGGGATCAGCAGCATCGATCCGTACAGCGCGGCGCCGATCAGGAAGGTGTTGACCGCGGCGAGGGTGAAGCCGCGGCCGGCGAACAGGCTCAGGTCGAGCAGGGGCGTCCGGGTGGTCCGCAGAGCGTGCGCCACGTAGGCGATCAGCGCGATGGCCCCGTACCCCAGCAGGGCGGCGCGGGCCGCCGGGTCGGCGTCCGGGCCACTCAGTGAGAGTCCGTAGACCAGGGCGACCAGGCCGGGTGGGAGCAGCAGCAGACCGGGCGCGTCGAGGCGCAGCGTGCGATCCCGCTCGGCGTCGTCGGGCGGGACCAGCCGGGCGGCCAGCACGAGCGCGGCCAGGCCGATCGGCAGGTTGACGAAGAACATCCAGCGCCAGCCGGGGCCGGTGGTGAGCAGGCCGCCCAGGACCGGTCCGGCGATCGGCGCGAGCGAGACCGGCGTGGTGATGAGCCCGACGAGCCGGCCGATGCGAGCCGGTCCGGCGATCCGGGCGATCAGCGCCTGCCCGACCGGCTGCATGAGCCCGCCGCCGAGGCCCTGCAGCGCCCGGAACGCGATCAGGGCGCCGGCCGTCGTGGCGAGCCCGCTGAGCGCCGAGCCGAGGACGAACACCGCGACGGCCAGCAGCCAGACGCGCTTGCCGCCGAAGCGGTGGACCAACCAGCCGGAGAGCGGCGCCACGAGCGCGACGGCGAGCAGGTAGCCGGTGGTCACCCACTGCACGGTGAGCAGGTCGGCGTGCACGCCCTCGGCCACGGAGCCGATGCCGACGCTGACGATCGTGGTGTCCAGTTGGGCCAGCACGGCGCCCGGGACGAGCACGGCGGCCACGCGGAGCAGTGCGGGGTCGAGGCGATCGGACATGCGACGAACTTAGGTCGAGTAAATATTTATGTCAAGCATAATTTTATGTTGAGCACAATGCGGCTACCATGACCGGCATGAGCGACGTGACGGGGCTGCGCGAACTGAAGAAGCAGGCAACCAGGGAACGGCTCGCCCACCAGGCCACCGTGCTGTTCATCGAGCACGGGTTCGACAACGTCACCATCGCTGATGTGGCCGCGGCGGCCGGCGTGTCGAAGATGACGGTCACCAACTACTTCCCGCTCAAGGAGGATCTCGTCTTCGACGCGTACGCCCTCGTCGAGGACAGCCTGGCCGCCGCGGTGCGCGCCCGCCGCCCCGGCGAGTCGGTGCTGCACGGGCTGCACCGGCAGTACCTGGCCGCGCTGGGCGGGACGTACCCGGTGCTCACCGGGCACTCCTCCGCGGGCTTCGCCCGCCTGGTGCACGAGAGCCCACGGTTGCGCGCCCGGGAACGCGAGATCGACGAGCGGCGGGAGGAGGCACTCGCCGCCGCGCTCGCCGCCGAGGACGGGGCCGGGGACGCCGACCACACCCGTGCCGCCGCGGCCCAGCTCGCCGCCGCACACCGGGTGCTGTTCCGGCTGGTCCGCTCCCTGGTGCGCGACGGCATGCCGCAGGACCAGACCGACCGCCGGGCCGCCGCCGCGGCCGCGGTCAGCTTCGGGCTGCTCGAGCCGGCCCTGGGCGACTATCTCGTCCAGACCGCCTGACCGTCGCGGACCGGAGCGGCGAACGCGGTGAGCCCGGGCCGGACCACCTCGGCGGGAAGGGCCTGCGCGACGACGTCATGGCCGCCGAGACGATCGGCCGCCGCCACGGCATGGAGATGATGGTCCGCGACCAGACCCGCCCCGACCTCCCATTACCCACGGTCAAGGTGCTGGTTCCGGGTCTGCGGCCGGTGGCCGCCAGGTTCGGGCCCGGGCGACTCTATGACGCCCCGGTGGCTCAGGGGCGGCTCGTCACCGCCACCCGGTACGAGGATGTGAACCCGATACCGCTGCCGCTCTGACCACCCTCCGGGATCGGCGACTCGGTGGCGGTGACAGCGGCGCGCGATCAACCTTCCCGGGGACCCCGCCACGATGCCGCGGCAGCCGGCGCCGTCCGGGCCGGTCATCGAGCGGCCTTCCGGCGCCGGGTCTCGTGCGCGGAGAACGCCGTCAGCGGTTTGCCGGTGCGCCAGTTGATGCAGGGCTCACCCGATGCGGCCCCGCACCTGTCGCAGCTCACCGCGAGGTGGCGGGCCGGCGTCGCGGGCCCGCTCATCGGGGCAGCAGCAGGGTCGGCTGCTGCGGCCGGTACGCCGCCGGATCCACGCCGTGGGTGCCCCGGCAGGTCCGGCACAGGGGCTTGGTGGCGTCGACCGGGTGGATGGTGGACTCCTCGTACGGGTGGGGCTCGTAGGCGACGCGCTCGATCACCAGCGGCCGGTTCGCCGCGACGGCCGCGGAGTTGACGCAGCGGTGCGGCCGGTCGTGCGACCCCCTGAGCGCCTGCGCCGGCAGGGTCAGCAGTCCGGGTGGGGCGTCCTCGCAGTCGGCGGTGTGCACCACGCCCGCCGGCGGGTACTCGTGTCGCTCCATCAGTCTGCCTCCCTCAGCGTGGTGATCACGGTGTCGCCTCCGGTCCGCTCGACATCATCGGGGTACGGGGCGTACGGGCAGCTCTGGATGCCGCACCGGCAGTGGTTCCGCGGGCTTCGCCGGGGGCGGATCCACCAGCGGACGGTTCGTCGTGCGCGCATGCCATCGCCTCCACGCCGAGTCGCTCCGGGGGGTCGGCGACGGCGAGGCCGGTGCATTTTCCACGCTTTGTCTAGACGGGAACCGGCCCCGCCGTCACCTGGGGACGGCGGCGAGCGCAACCGCTCTCGACGCTGGACGTGCCCACCGCCGCCGTCGCGGACATTACACCTGTCGTTGACAGATGTCGCCGCACTCGACCGTTTCTCACCATCAAGTGCGAGAGTACATAGCGTGATCATGTGGGTATGGGACGCCTCTACGACACCAGCGAGATCGCCGACCGGCTCGGCGTCACACGCCAGCGCGCCCACGTCATCACCCGGCAGAAGGGCTTCCCGGAGCCGTACGACGAGCTCGTGATGGGCTCGGTGTGGCGGGTGGAGGACGTCGAGGCGTGGATCCGCGAGCACCGGCCCGAGATCGCCGAGGACCCGGAGTCCTGAGCCGACAGCCGGGCGACCGCCCGGCGGGGTGAGCACCCTGGCACGGCTCTCCGGCGCGGGACCGTCACCACGCTCGGCGCCGCCGGCCACGCCGAGCGCCGTCGCGCCCCCACCCGCGTCACTCACCGTCACCCACGGGACCGGGGCCCATCTACCGTACGGCGCCCATAAAGAAGATCCATTGAAAGGTTCCCCCACGTTGATATAGAGTTCGGGCGCACCGAGGAATTCCGGTTCGTCTCCTCGGCGTTCAACGCGTGTTCCACAACGGGGAAAGGCTCAGTGAAAATCAGCATGAATAGCAAGTTGAAGCGTGGCGTCCTGACGGCTATCGCATCGGGCGCGGCCGCGGTCGCATCGCTCGCCGTTCTCCCGGCTTCGCCGGCGTTCGCATACACCCCCAGCTGCCTCACCTACTCCCTGAGCCAGGGCTCTTTCAAGGTTTGCGTGGTGCAGACCAGCTCGACCGCCGCCAAGGCTTACGTCACGGTGGCCAGCAACAGCACCTACATCAGCGGCAAGCTGGTCATCGTCACGCCCAGCGGCTCCTACAGCAGCTGCAGCGGCAAGTACTACTCCGGCGACACCTGCTCCATCACCAAGTCGCACGGCAGCGGCACCTACCGGAGCGCGTGGAACAGCGTGAGCGGCTCCACCTACGAGGGTGGCGCGGTCCGGGTCTGACCCGTCACGGGGGAGACGCGGCGTACGCCCGGTGACCGTCCAGGACGGTGACGGACGTACGGGAAATGCCGTATCCCACCCCGGCCAGGCATGAATTCGCGGAACTCCGAGTGACGACCTCGCACGAGATACGTCACTCGGAGTTCCGCGTCAGTCAGGGCGGACCATCCATCCCGCCGACCATACGGATAAGTCCGGAAAGAAACAGGATCGCACCGGACCCGTTCATCGCGTAACCCATTCCGTTACGCATTCACGAATCAGCGTCCGGATTCGCACCACCCCCGGCCTCCGACGCCGACATCCACAAGACGGTCCGCCCGAAGAACGCGGTCGAATCGAATCGGGCCGCACCGCTCGCGGACGATTTCCCAACAAACAGAAACGCCTTCGAATTCACTTCGAAGGCGAACTGTCCGCGAGCCGCAAGCGACTCGGTCGATGCGGTTACACCGAGGTCCTCACCGACCCGTCGGCGCTGGGTTCCCGCTGCTCGGCGCGTACAGGTGTGCCGTCGGCCGCGGTTCGCGCGCGGCGCTCGCGCCACCAGCGTTCGCCGAGCCACACGACGGTGAAGGCGAAGACCACGTAGGCCCAGCCGACCAGCACGTCGATGACGTAGTGCTCCCCGGAGTAGACCAGCGTGAATGTCATCGCCAGCGGGTAGAGGGCCAGCAGCGGCCACCAACGCTTGCGGACCATCAGCGCGAAGAAGAGCACGACCATCAACGCGTAGGCGGTGTGCAGCGACGGCATGGCGGCTACCGGGTTGGCGGCCGCCTGGCCCAGCTTGACGATGCTGAAGGCGCCGTGCATACCCAGTTCCTGGCCGCCGCGGAGGCTCAACCGAGGCACGCTGTGGTCCAGGTAGCCGTTGACCGCGGCCCACCAGGGGGGTGCCGCCGGGTAGACGAAGTACGTGGCCAGGCCGGCCAGGCCGAGGACGAACCAGCGACGCATGAACTGGGCCCAGCGGTGACGGGCGACCAGCCAGAGAACGATCGCGGTGCCGAGCGAGGCGACGAAGTGCGAGAGGTAGACCATGCTGACGAGCGCTTCCCACCACTGCACGTCGTCCGGTACGTAGAGGCGCTGCTGGAGCCAGACGGTCGGCACCTCGCCGCCGGTCATCCAACCGAACATCCACCTGTCGGCGTCGATCATCTCGGTCACGTGCGGCGTACGGATGTTGTCGGCGAAGCCGCGGGACAGGTTGTAGAGGGTCAGCAGCAGGACGACGGGAACCCAGTCCCTGGCGAAGGCCAGGTGCTCGCGCCAGGGACGGCCGAAACGCCAGGCGACAGCGAGCGCCCACAGCCACAGGAACGCGTAGACCGGGTCCGTCGGCAGACCCCACGACAGCACCGCGGCGACGAACAGCGCCACCCAGCACCCCATCGCGAGCGTCCTGCGCCGGCCCGCCGGGGCCTTCCGGTCCAGCTCAGGCGCGGTTCGCTCGTGCTCCTGGTCGACCCGCGCCGGTGGTTCGGCGGCATCGGCGACGACATGGTCGGTCATGGGAGAACTCCTCGATCACGGGTGCGAGCCGGACCGGCCCCAGTCCTGCGTTGCGGAAGGGTACTAGCGCCTTCCTGGACGGCTGATGGGTGGCCCGATCCGCCGCTCCGGCCCGCCGGTGGCGCCGTCCCGTTCCCGGCCGGCCGGAGAATGGCCGGGACGACAGCCGCCAGGGCCACGGCCAGCCAGAGCCGGGCGTTGCCGAGCACGACCTCGTCGCCCAGCGCGGACCCCAGGGACGTCACCGGCACGATCATCACCAGCAGGACCAGAACCGACCAGCCGATCATGAGCGCCCGGCTGGCGCCGACCACCAGCAGCGCGCCGAGCACCAACCACACCTGGTGATGTGTCCAGGACACCGGGGAGAGCACCAACCCAGCGGCACCGACGGTCACGGCCGCGAGCAGCAGGCGATTCTGCCGGTACGCGAGCGAAGCCCGGTACAGCGCCACGGCAACGACGATCAGGCCGATGACGGCGGCGGCGGTCCGGGCGCCCTCGGGCAGACCCCAGCGCAGCATCGCGCCGTTGAGCGACTGGTTGCCGCCGGTGGCGATGTTGCCCACCCGGTTGACGTCCCAGATCTCGGTGAACCAGAACCGCACCGAGTCGCCCGGCAGAACGAGCCAGCCGAGTCCGCTGCACACCACGAACGTGATGGTGGAGACGATCGCGGTACGACGCTGACCGGAGAACCAGTAGTAGGGCACGAAGACCATCGGAGTCAGCTTGATCGCCCCGGCGATGCCGGTCGCTATCCCCCGCCAGCGCGGCGACGCGAGCTGGAGGGCGTCCACCAGGACCGCGGCCACCAGGAAGACGCTGATCTGCCCGAACCGGAAATTGCTAGAGATCGGCGCGGACGCGAACAGCACGAGGGCCAGGAGCGGGGCGAGCACACGCCGGTCCAGGAAGGTGATCTCGGCCCGCCGGGCCACCACCACCGCGATGCCGACCACGACGGCGAACGTGCAGATCTCCCAGATGACGGCCATCGGCGTGAACGGCACCCAGTGCAGCACAGCGAACACCAGGCCGGCGAACGGCGGATAGGTGAACGGCGCCGCGCCGTTCTGCGCCGCGAAGTCGTAGAGGCTGCCGCCGCCCCACAGATCGCCCACCGCGCCGAGGTAGACCTGCATGTCGGAGAGCCGGTCCGGCAACGGCCGGCTCAGCCCGCCCCAAGCCTGCAATCCCGCCACGATGCCGGCCACGATCCAGGCGGCCACGATCAGATTGCGCTTGGTAGGTGTGAGTGCAGCCGAGGGTGAGGGCATCAACTATCCTGTCCGATTTGTGGAGGGCAAAGTATACGGGGCGCCATGTCGGGTCGCCCTCCCCTGAGCCGGGCGGCCGGCGCCACCGGATCGACCGGGCCTGGCCCACCGGGCCCCTGACCTGTGGATCACCCGCGCCGCCCTTGGATCAAGGAGCCGCCCCTCGACCGGGTGGCGGACCGCTCGACCGGGTCGCACGGCAGGATGCGAACCATCGACGGACCGGACCGTCGTGGAATTCATCAAAAGAAGAAACCCCAGGTCGGTGACCTGGGGTTTCTTTCTGAGCCGCCTGTCGGAATCGAACCGACGACCTAAGCATTACGAGACCAAACAAAATCGTTGATCTAGCTGCGCGAACGTCGCTGAACTGCGGAAACGCTTGTCAAGATCTGACAGCACTTCACTGCCTCTGCGGACTTCGCGCGGACCAGATGCGGACTACTCGATCTTGGCCGGTCGTCTCTCGTGGTCGGCGCTACCGCGCACAACCGCACGAGCCCTCAGCGACCATCGCCACCGCCGCACCCCGATATTCGAGGGCAAGCCGCGAAGCGGCGCGGCAGCATCTACGACGCCGACCCGACACCATCGTGGTCCGACGGCACCCTCTGTGCCAGGTAGGTGAGGCAGTTCCTACCGAGAGGAGTGAGCTGCCAGAACGGCTGGTAGTCCCAACGCCCCTGTCCCTCGTCGTAGACGAACCCTAGGCTGACCAGCTTCGCGATGAGCGCCGACAACGCATCTCCAGCCTTGGCCGCGACGGCAAGTTCCGGTTCTGGCCAAGCCTCGATCGTTTGCCCTGCGTCCTTCTCGCCGATCTTCAAGGTGCGCGGACCTGGCGAGGCCAAGACCTGCATGACTCGGATGTGCGGCCCCTCGATCTGTCGAATATTGTCGATCAGGATGTTGCTCTCATCGATCAACGCCTGGTCGTAAACGCCTGATGCGTAGACGCGGGCCAGCAGATCGATCTTCTCCTGATCGAGAGCCCGTGATGCGGCCTCAGCCGCCCGGCTGAGAACCTCCAGCTTCTGTGGATCCGCTACCGCATCATCGAGCAGCGTCTCCAGCGAGGTACCCGACTGCTCAGCAGCAGTAGTCCCGAATCGCTCGACGCGCTCCGCTCGATCGGTCCACTGCTTCACAGCAAATTCGGTCATGCGCTCAGTGGCCGCAGCGGCCAACGCCGGCCCCCCGATCACCAGCAGCGGATTGCTTGTCGCCAAGCCGGCCAGCACGATCAAGCTTCCAACGCCGCCGCCCACCAACGCGCCAGCGGTCTTCGCACTGATCGGCACCACCCAGCTTTGAACCTCACCCATGGCGTCATTGTGTCCGCGTCGATCAAGTCCTGGCCGGCGTGCCGGCCGATGCCGGCGGAGCCCGCCAGCAGGCCGAGCGCGACCGGCCCGCGCCGCGCTTGCGCGGCGCCTTGATCCAGAAAAGACTAATTCGGCAGTCTGTTCATGCCGCAGCATTGGGCGGGCGCGACCGTCGAGCAATTCGTCAAGCACGAGCGAGCAGGTAGGTGTCAGCTTTAGCTGTCAACGCCAGCATATTCATTGCGATTCGTTACGCACGACCGGCGTCATGGCTTGCCGCCCCACTATCTTCCCGGGTCAGATAATCTTGGATAACGAGGGCGGGTGCGGCAGCCAGTTTATGCAGTTCGGCACTCAATATGCTCGCATCCCCTTGGGCCAGCGGTCGAGCGCTGCGCCGGACTTGGGTGGCCCACCCAGAGTCTGTAAAACCAGAAAGTCTGGGAACGAGGGCCGCAAAGTCAACACCATCTCCGTACGGACATAGGTTCATCAGTTCAATCTCGCAGTCGGCTGAAATGATATGTCCGCCAACTATCTGCCGTCGGCTCAAGTAGCGAATTTTGGAAAGCACTCGGGCTTTACCAATGACGCGGCTTCGATGGACTTTTGGATTACCAAAGCATGATCTGGTCGTGTATATGTAAGCAATATCCCCTGCCGATAGGGACCGTGCATCGCCAGGCTTGGTGAAACCCATCTTTGATTGTGTGAGGACCCATGCGAGCGCTCGGCGTTCCCCGATCACGAAAAGGTGAGCCGCCTGATCAACCATGCCCTCACCGTACACGTCCAGATGTCTTCGACAAGGCGCCCAGCGTTGCGGATGGATGAAAACGCCAAGATTGACTAACCGGCGCAAGACTCCTGTCTGTGGTTTGGGTTCGCGCGATGCGTGCGAGACTAGGACACACGTGTTCGAACGCGGGCAAACGCTCCCTGACCCTCGACACAGCTTGGCCGCCCGTGTCCCGTGCTTCCGTTCGCCGCCCGCTGCCGGTCCCTACCCCTGTTCCTAGCGGCACTGCAAACGCCGTCTATGTCATCTGTGCCGTAGCATCGCCCCATGCCACAGCCGATTCAATCGACCCTCTTCGCCGAGCCCGCGGCGGTAACGCGGAGGTCGACGAACAGCACGACCTTTGCGAACAACATGTCCCTGCCAGTTCACCGATGGTTCCGCTACTCAGCTGGCTTCTCCGCGGACTGGGTAGCAACCGAGGTTGAGAAGCATGCCGCAAGACGCGTCCTAGATCCGTTCGCGGGCTCTGGCACGACGCTACTCGCAGCCCAAGCAGTGGGAGCCGAGAGCGCAGGGGTCGAGCTCCACCCCTTTGTCGCTCGCGTAGCTCAAGCTAAGCTCCTCTGGAGCGCCAACGTAGACGAGTTTCGAGTCCGCGCCAAGAAGGTCATTGCTGCTGCCGATGATCTGCAACCTGACTTGTCGGAGGCTAGCGATCTTACCGTCAAGTGCTTCCCCCCGGAGTCGCTTGGTCCCTTGCTCGCTCTTCGTAACGCCCTCGACGAGTACAAGCAGGGGGATGACATCGATGACCTGCTGTGGTTAGCTTTGGTTGCCATCCTTCGTAAGTGTTCACCCGTGGGTACGGCACAATGGCAGTATGTCCTCCCTGGCAAGTCTAAAGCCAAGGTGGCTCTGGCTTTCGATGCGTTCCAAGAGCAAGTAGAGATTATGGGCCGCGACATGGCATTGCGCCAGTCTGAGCTACCTTCCGCGCCACAGGCACTGCTTTCTGAGGCTGACGTAAGGCAACCCTTCGAAATTGGCGAAGGTTGGGCGGACCTAGTGATCACATCGCCGCCATACGCCAACAACTATGATTATGCCGATAGCGCCAGATTGGAAATGACCTTTCTTGGCGATATCGCATCCTGGGGCGACCTTAAGCCGCTCCGGCAAAAACTTGTACGGTCATGTACGCAGCAGATGGCCCGGTATGACGGCCATGCTGTTCTGGAAAGTTCGCCGGGCCTTGATCCCATACGCGCGGAACTCGCCGAGGTTTACGCTGAACTAGCGGAGGTTCGACAGACGAAAGGAGGTAAGAAAGCTTATCACTCGATGATTGTGGCGTACTTCGATGACATGGCCACCGCTTGGCAACAGATTCGACGGTCCACTGCCACTGGTGGCCAAGTATGTTTCGTTGTCGGCGACTCCGCACCCTACGGAGTTCATGTTCCCGTCGAAAAGTGGCTTGGCACGCTTGCTATCGCAGCAGGCTTCCGTGACTGGAGATTTGAGAAGGTTCGCACTCGTAACGATAAGTGGGAAAATCGGAAGCATCGAGTGCCGCTCCACGAGGGACGGCTTTGGGTGGTCGACTGATGGCAGAAGCACCTGGTCACTTGTTAGGGCAGATCATCGGCGGTGTGTTGGAAGCAGCACTCAAGCCTGTTTTGCAGGATCTTGCCCGAAAGCACGACCTTTACCTTGACAGCTTCGGGGATAGGCCGGGGGTCCGCTCAGGGAAGAAGGTGACATGGCGGGACGGTAAGGGTAATGGGCACGATCTCGATTTCGTGCTTGAACGCGGCGGCACCAGGAGTAAGCAGGGGAATCCAGCTGCATTCATCGAGTCGGCATGGCGTCGATATACAAAACACAGCAAAGCTAAAGCCCAGGAAATTTCTGGTGCTTTGGACCCGGTCCTTATGGCATGGGCTAAAGTGAAGCCAACCGGGGCCGCCGTCGTAGCTGGCGAGTGGACCAAGCCAGCTCTCACCCAGCTTACGACCAATGGATACGTTGTGCTTCATTTTGACTTCGTCCGGACAGTGGCGGTATTCTCGCGACACGGGATTGACATCAACGGACTCGGTGAGGGCACCCCAGATCACTTTTGGCAGAAGCAATGCGACGCTTTTAATGGCAAATCTCTACCGAAGCGCCAAGAGCTAGCTGCCGATCTGCGCGAGACCATGAAAAAAGATCTTGAAGTCTTTGTTGCGGAGCTAGAGGGGCGCATTATTCGCAAGGTCGACTACGTCACTGTAGTTCCTCTGCATGGCAATCCGCAACAGTTCACCGAACTAGAGCAAGCCATCTTGGCTATCGACTCTTACTCAATCGGTCCCGCGACTGCGCGATTTATTCGGTTCGAAGTTAGGCTGGTCTACACCAACGGCGATCACATTGAGGCTAGTTTTGCCGGCGCCATTGATGCGATTGCGTTCCTTCGAACCTTTGCTTAGTTAGGTCGGCCACTCGAAGGCAGCTGCCGCCCTTCCGCCATCCCATCCAGCCTTCATGGCATAGAGCAGGGGTGTGGTCGCACGTTAGGTCGGTGAGTATTTCCAACGCATCCCTGCGCTCGAGCACCGGCCCTCGATGTGGCTGACTCCGACCCTGGACAGTTACGGCCCGGTCCACTCGATCCACGCCGGGCGGCCGTGTGCCTGCCGTCGCCGGCACACCGACGATGACCCGCTGCTCGGCACACCCATCGACCCGGCCCGGTACGACTATCGGCGCGGCCTGGGACGCCGTCCATTTCCCACGGCTGCTCGACAGGTATTGGCAGAACCTGCGCCGCGCCGTGGGTTGGAACGTCCAGTACGCAGGCGCCGGGTCAACGTGGCGGTGGTATTCAGCGAAGTACGTGGGGAGCTGATCGAGGGCACTCCGAAGAACCACCAGCGGCGCTCCGTGCCGATCCCGCGTTTCCTCGTCGAGGAACTGGCCGCTCACGTTGCCGGCAAGTCCAGAGACGCGCTCGTGTTCACTTCGCCGAACGGAGGGCCGCTGCGGAACACGAACTTCCGGCCCCGGTTCTTCACTCCGGCGGCGGAATCGGTGGGCCTGACCGGCCTGACTCCGCACGACCTGCGGCACACTGCGGCGTCTCTCGCTGTGGCGGCCGGCGCCAACGTCAAGGCGGTCCAGCGGATGCTCGGCCACGCCTCCGCGGCCATGACCCTCGACGTGTACGCGGACCTCTTCGAGGGCGACCTCGACCACGTAGCGGACCGCCTCGACCAGACCGCCACACGGGGCGCGGACCATCTGCGGACTGCGGGCTTACCGGACGCCGTCGTCGATCTCTTCAAAAGAAGAAGCCCAGGTCACTGACCTGGGCTTTCTCCCCGAGCCGCCTGTCGGAATCGAACCGACGACCTACGCATTACGAGTGCGTCGCTCTAGCCGACTGAGCTAAGGCGGCAACAGTGACTCAGTGTACGGCATCGACCGACCGCCGCTCACCCGGGTTGCTCTTCCGCGCGGGCGGTTGTCGTACCCCGCGACTAGTGTGCCTGTCGTGACGAACGATCAGTCGATGCCTGTCGTTCCGCAGCCGCGTCCGGCCGAGGCGGAGCGGGCCGTGCCGTCGCGGCCGAGCAGTCTCGATCCGCAGCAGCTCGGGTTCACGCCCCGGAAGCCGATCGGCTGGCTCGCGCCGCTGCTGCTGCTCAGCACCGGCCTGCGGGCGCTGCTCGCCATCCTGTTCGGCGCGTACATGGACAAGCGGGAGCTGCAGAACGCGCTGGATGACGACTTCTTCGATCACTCGGCGACCGCCGACGGCGAGATCTGGCTGGACTACGTCGCCGACCTCGGGGACGGCTTCGACGCGACGTATTCGATCGCCTGGCTGCTCGCCCAGCGCGAGCTCGCCGTGGACGGCGCCGTGCTGCCGCGCGGGCGGCTGCTGCTGATGGGCGGCGACCAGGTCTACCCGCTGGCCAGCGGCGACGGCTACGAGAACCGGATGAAGGGGCCGTACCGCGCGGCGTTGCCGGAGGCGCCGCCCGGGGAGCCGCGCCCCACGCTGTTCGCGCTGCCGGGAAACCATGACTGGTACGACGGGCTGACCGCCTTCCTGCGCCTGTTCGCCCGCCGCAAGGACGGCCACATCGGCGGGTGGCGCACCGAGCAGCGCCGGTCGTACTTCGCCGTGAAGCTGCCGGGCAACTGGTGGCTGTTCGCGGTCGACGAGCAGTTCGGGGCGTACATCGACGATCCGCAGCTGCTCTACTTCGAGCGGGCCGCCCGGCAGGTCGAGCCGGACGACCGGGTCATCCTGATGACGCCGTCGCCCACGTGGGTGAAGGCCGAGGTCCACCCCGAGGCGTACGACGCGGTCGACTACTTCATCCGCACCATCCTCGCGCCCACCGGTGCCCAGGTGCGCGTGCTCGTCTCCGGGGACCTGCACCACTACGCGCGCTACACCGGCGAGGACCGGGAACTGATCACCTGCGGGGGCGGCGGGGCGTACCTTCTGGGCACCCACAAGCTGCCGCAGCGGCTCGTCGTGCCGCCGCGCGAGAGCATGACCCGCAACCGCAGCCGCAGCCGGGAGTACGACCTGGTGGCCCGCTTCCCGGACGTACGGACGTCCCGGCGGCTGAGCTGGGGCGTGTTCCACCGGGTGCCGCGACGCAACGCCGGCTTCGCCACGATGCTCGGCATCATCCACACCCTGACCATGCTGCCGATGGCCGGCGCGGCCCGGCAGGGCGGCAGCATCCAGCGGCTGTTCAGCATCCCGCTGGTGCTGATGCTCGTGCTGATCCTGGCCGGTACGGTGCTGTTCGCGAAACCGCCGGGCGCGGCCTCGTCGAAACACGCGCGGCACTGGATCCTCGGCGTCACCCACGGCCTGGCACAGATCGCGCTCGCCGCCGGGGGCACGTGGGTGTGGCTGCGGCTGCCGTTCCAGGACTGGGCGTGGCCGGGACCGTTCGCCATCGCGGCGATCCTGTACGGCCCGGTGATCGCCGTCGCGGCGACCCAGCTGCTGGCGCTCTACCTGCTGGTCGCCGGAGCGTTCGACGTCAATCTCAACGAGCTGTACGCCGGGCAGGGCATCGAGGACGCGAAGAGCTTCCTGCGCCTGCACATCGACGCGACCGGCACGCTGACCATCCACCCGCTCGGCGTGCACCGGGTCTGCCACAGGTGGGCGGCCGACCCGGACGGTGAGCCGCACGCGCCGTGGCTGCGCCCCGAGCAACCCCTCACCGTGCACCGCATCGAGCCACCGATCGTCATCGCCGGGCCGGGCACGCCCCACCCCGGCCACGCCACGATCCCGACCGCGCGCGGCGGCCGGGAGTAGGCCGCTGCCCCGCGCGCGGGCTGCTCACCCGGGCTCCGAACGACCACTTTCAGCATCGGGTCGGTCCGCGCCTGGTCGCGCCGTTGGGCAGGTGTCATGATCGCTGCGCCGCGGGGAACTGCCCGGGGGTCGTCCCGGTGACGTGCACGAAGTCCCGGATCATGTGCGCCTGATCGGCGTAGCCTACGGCGGCGGCCAGATCGGCCTGAGTGGTGCTCTCCCGACGCAGCCGCTCAGCGGCCGCCTGCAGCCGCCGGCGCTGGATGAGGCACTTGGGGGTGAGCCCGAGGCGGCGGCGCAGGAGGCGCTGCAGGGCTCGCTCGCCGATGTCGAACCGCTCGCAGATCTGCGCGACCTGCAGCAGTTCCCGATCGTTCTCGACGGCGGCGACCAGAGCGTTGACGAGTTCGCCGTCCGCGTCGAGCGGCAGGAAGCGTCGCAAGGTGTCCTCGCACGCGCCCATGACGGCTCGGTGGGCCGCCGGGTCGTGCGGATTCGGCGCCATAAGGCTCCGTACCCGGTCGGCGACGGCTCGCCCGTCGTCGCCGAGCACCTCCTCCAGGTCGACGTAGCGGTCATTGAGGTCGCCGACCGGGCCGGCGATCCTGTGACCCGCAGCCGGCGCCAGCACCAACCCGACGGCCCATCCGTCACCGCTGAGCGTCGTCGTCGACAGCTCGGGCGCGACGCCGTAGAAGCGCGCGTAGTCGCCGCCGATCACGACGAGGCAGGCGGGATCCTGCAGGATCCGCTGCGGCGCCTCCTCCCCCGGCGGCACGGACCAGACCGGAATCCAGAACCGACGCAGCAGCCCGGCGAGGTCCGCGCTCGCGGCGTGCCGGTAGGTCCGGTGACAGGCGTCGGGCGGGCCGGTCAGATGCGCCAGCTCCGCCGGGTTACGGCGCACCGTGCTCACGACGACGCCGGCCTCAGCGTCGACGTCGATGCCGCCGGCGGTGTCGGGTTTCATCAAGTCCCACCTGGAGCCATGCTCATAGGGTCCCACGCATGACCGACACCGCGACGCAGTACCAGACCGCCCTCCGCCCGTTGACCGCCGTCGTCGAGGCGGTGCCGCCGCAGGCATGGGACGCGCCCTCCCCCTGCGCGGGCTGGAGCGCGCGGGACGTCGTCAGGCATCTCGCCGAGACCCAGCATGAGACGCTGACCACCAACGGCGTGAATCTCGGCAGTGCGCCGGACTTCGACACCGACCCGGTCGCCGCGTGGCACCAGCACACCCGGCGTGTGCTCGACGCCCTGGCGGATGACGACCACGTCGGCCGGACCATCGACTGGTTCTTCGGCCCGACGACGATCGGGGCGACTTTCGAGCAGTTCTACGTGTGGGACATGTACATCCACCGGTGGGACCTGGCCCGCGCCGCCGGGCTTGACGCCGGCCTCACCGACGCCGAGCTCGACCGGATCGAGCAGGGCGCCGACCGCCTCGGCGAGGCTCTGCACATGGACGGCATGTGCCGACCAGCGATCACCACCACCGACGGCGATCGCACCACCCGGGTTCTCGCACGTCTCGGCCGGGTTGCCTGACCCTCGGCGACGGTGCGGACCAGATGGTCCCCGGGGCCGACCTGCTCGGTGGGTGACCTGGTCATCCACCCGGTCCCGTGGAGCTCAGCCTTCGCTGTATCGCTCCTCATGTGCCTGTCTCGGCCCGCAGACGGAAGCTCGTGAGCACGAGCATCGGGAGCCGTCCGCATCCATCCGCACGATCACGGAGTCTTTGGGGACGCTGTGTGCGACCACCCGACCGTCGCCTTCAGGCGTCGTCACTCGCGAGCCGATGGAGGGGGCGGACTCCGCAAAACGGGCGTACAGCGGATGTTCATACTTCAGGCAGCACATCAGGCGTCCGCAGGCGCCGGAGATGCGCAGCGGATTGAGCGGCAGGTCCTGGTCCTTCGCCATCCGGATGGTGACCGGCTCGAAGTCGGTGAGGAAGGTGGCACAGCACAGGTCCCGGCCGCACGAGCCGATGCCGCCCTGCACCCGGGCCGAGTCGCGGGCGGAGAGCTGGCGCAGCTCGACCCGGCAGTGCAGGGTGGCGCCGAGGTCCCGGACCAGTGAGCGGAAATCGACCCGGTGCGGGGCGGTGAAGTAGATCGTCGTACGCGGGCCGTTGGCGCCGCCCTGGTCCAGCACGTGATCGACGGCGACAACCTTCATCGGCAGCTCGTGCGCCTTGATCAGTTTCTTGGCGGCGACCTTGGCCTCGGCCTTGCGCTTGCGGAGCAGCTCGTCGCGGCGCAGGTCGTCGTCGGCGGCGAGCCCCATGATCTTGGGAAAGCCGTCGGTGTCCTCGGTGACCCATTGCGGCGCCCAGACGCACTCCGCCACCTCGGGGCCGTCGTCGGTCGGCACCAGCACGCGGTCGCCGACCGAGGGCGTGAACTCACCCGGGTCGAGGTAGTAGAGGCGGCCATACCGGTTGAAGCTGACCGCGCACAGCATGCCCATGCGACCAACCCTACGGCCCCGAGCAAGCCGCACCAAATGCCGGTTTTGAACTACCCGCGAGGGTTGTCGCATAGATACCGCGCAACCACCCCCATCGACCTTCGTTGGCCAGTCCCGTAGACGCCGCCCCGGCGGCTCGCGTCGAAAGGAACCGCCATGACACCCGCCAGGTCGATGGCCGCCAGCGTCGCCGCGCTCGGCTTCGCGGGCGCGCTCGCCGCGCCGCTGCCCGCGCTCGCCGCATCGCCCGAGGTGAGCGCCGCGGCGCGGGCCGCGTCGATGCCCCCACCCGGGGTGGCGGCACCCGGCCCCGGAGTCTCGCCGTCCCGGCTCGCCGCGGCGATCGGCGGGCCGGTGGCGGCGGGGGCCGGGCGCGCCGGATCCGCCGCCGGGCGCGCCGGATCCGCCGCCGGGCGCATCGCTCCGGCGCGGTGTGCGCGGGCCGAGCGGTATGCGGCGCAGGCCGAGGCGGAGCTGCTCCGGGTGCAGCGGCTGGACCTGCGCGGTGTCCCGCAACGCGAGCACGAGGGAGGGATCCCGGAGGGCGAGGGCCGGGAGCGGCCGTCGACGACGCCACCGGAGAGCACCGGGCCGGCGCCGGAGGAGCCCGGCGCGGGCACTCCGGCGCCGGGTGGCGGGCGGCCTCCGGCCGGCTCGGGTACGACGGACAGCGCCCCGCCGTCCCCGCAGAGTCCGGGCGGCTCCGGCGGTCCGGCCCGCCCCGACGGCCCAGGAGGCGCGAACGGCGGTCCGGCCGACGGGCCGCCGAGCGTGAACGGCAGGCCGGCCGACGGGCCGCCGGACCCGGCCGGTGCCCGCGACGGCACCGGATCGAACGTGTCCGCCCCGGTGGCGCCACCGGCTGGCAGGCTCGTTCCCGCCACGCTCGGCCGCCGCCCGGGGGACCGTGCACCGCTGATCCGCGGTGTCGGGGTCGGCGACGCCCGTACCGTCATGATCGCGAACGCGCCGGTGAAGTCCGCGGCGGCCGGGCTGGTGCTGAACGGTCGGGCACCCGGCGCGCCCGCCGCGGAGCAGGTGTTGCAGCAGGCGCCACCGTCGCACCCGGAGCCGACCGAGCAGCACACCGGGCCGGGGCGGTTCGGACCGCTCCAGGTGGGTGGCGGAACCGTGTCCGCGTACGCGCGCTGGGAAACGGCGATGGGCTGCGGGGCGGCCGGCGGGGAGATCTCACGGTCCGCGACGAGGCTGGACAGCGTCACGCTGACCGGCGGGAACGGGGAGCTGGTGCGCGTACCGGAAAGGATGTCGAGCCTGAGCAGCACCGCGCTGAACCGGCGCGGCGGACGCGCGGAATCGGTCGCCTCGGCGACCGTGAACGCCGGCCGGATCGACCTCGCCGGTGGCCGGGTGCGGGTCCGGGTGCTGCGGGCGCCGACCCTGCGGGTCGGCATGTCGGCCGTGGACGGTGGCGAGGTCCGCTATCGGCCCGCGGTCGTCGAGGTGTCCGGCTCGGGCCTTTCCGGTACGCGTCTCGACGCGCCCGGTGACCACGTCGACGTCACCCTGCGCGACCTCGGGCCGGTGACCGAGTCCGAGCTCGTACCGGTGCTGCCCGCCGGGGCCTCGCCGCTACCGTCGATTCCCGGGCTGCCGGCGCCGTCCACGGCGAAGTCCGGCCCGCCGGGAGCCGGGGCACCGGCGGCGGACGGCACCGGCGGGGTGATCGTCCGGGTGTCGCTCGGCGAGGCCCGGCAGGCCACGAAGGGGCGCGCGCTCGTGGCCCGGGCCACCGCGATCAAAGTGTCGGTGCTGCGTACCGCCGGTGCGGCCGGGGACGGGCGGAAACCGTCCACGGTGGTCGCCGACCTCGGCATCGGGATGCTGGAGGCGGCCGCCGTGACGCCGGAGCCCGGCGAGCGGTCCGCCGGGGCCGGAACGCGGGCGACGCGCGAGACGCTGCCGATCACCGGTCCGCCGATCGGGCAGCTCTTCATCACCGGGGCGGGGCTGCTGGCCGGCGGGCTGTGCGCATTCCTGCTGGGCGGCCGGCAGCGCCGCCGGGACTCATGATGTTCCGGATCGCCCGCTCATCGGGCGGCCGGCAGCGCCGCCAGGACTCATGATGTTCCGGATCGCCCGCTCAGCAGGCGCCGGGGGAGACTGCGGACGTCGGGATGAGCGACATGCCCGGCTCCGCGTCACGACAGTGACTTGGTGGTCGCCTACCGGCCGGATCGGGCCGGTTCGGTAGGCGGCCACCAACCAGCGGCACCTGCACGACCTGTCGATCGTGCGGGCACACGGGTTCCGCGGTCAGGGGCGGGCCGCCGCCGGATCGGGCGTGGGGCGAAACCGTCGCGGCGGATCCAGTGTTCGGTGCAGACGATGCGGTCCGGCTCGATGACGACCAGGGTCTCCGCGGGTGGTTCGGTGAGCGGGCGGCCGCGTCGGGCGTGTTCGCTCTCCCGGCGGAACCCCTCCCGGCAGGGCAGCCGCGCCGGGTCGTCCGGCCGGGCACCCGGGCGCGGCCGAGGAGTCGCGCCGCGGCTGCTGGCCGGCCCGGCCAGCGGCGCGCAGAGACCGACCGAGACCCGCGGGTCACCGGCGATGTTGCGCATCTTCGGCGATCTCGGCGAGGCGGTGAACATCGCGCGACCCGTTGCCGGCGGTCAGACCGGCTGCGGGGATCTCAGCGGAGCGGCGTCCGCCAGGAGATGCTCGGCGCGGTCGTAGCTGTCACCGACCGTGCGGAGCAGCAACGCCGCGACGTCAGCGGCGGCGCGGGCCTCGCCGGAATCGGGGAAGCCACCGCCGGTGGCCAGGGCCATCGCCTCGGCGGAGGTGAGAGCCTCGGCCAGGGCGCCGGCCAGCTCGTGACGGGAGCTGGTCAT
The DNA here is from genome assembly GCF_003711105.1 of Actinoplanes teichomyceticus ATCC 31121. Taxonomy (NCBI): domain Bacteria; kingdom Bacillati; phylum Actinomycetota; class Actinomycetes; order Micromonosporales; family Micromonosporaceae; genus Actinoplanes; species Actinoplanes teichomyceticus. The sequence goes on along the minus strand of NZ_CP023865.1, from coordinate 322,729 downwards.
CCAGTCGGTGAGCGCGTCGGCCAGGTCGGCGGTCGCGGTCATCCGGCGGGAGAGGCTGTCCGGGCCGGCGTTGAGTTGCTCGGCGGCGCGGCGGCGGGCCGCTTCGTACGCCTCGGCGGCGTCGCCGGTCCAGCTCGTGGCCACGGGCAGCGCGTCCGCCGTGTCGGCGCAGGCCCGGGCCTGCGCGCGCAGCTGCGGCGCCGCCTCGGCGACCGCGGCCGGGCGCAACGCGGCGACCGCCCGGGCCGCGTCGCCGGGAAGCAGCCGCACCCGGCGCAGCTCGGGCCAGACCCGGTGCCCCTGCGGCGCGCCGGCCGTGGACAGCACCTGGTCGACCCGGCTCAGCAAAGGTCCGGCGGCGGCCATCAATCGATCGAGCGGGTCCATCACAGCCCCCGCAGGAGACGGCGCTGGACGGCCTCGTCGGTCTCGGCGTAGTCGCGCGATCCGTCCCGCACCGACTGGGCCAGATCGGACAGCCGCTCGGCGAGCTTGGCCGCCTCACCGGCTCGGGCCTGCAACACCGCGGTCCAGCTCTCGTGCAGTCGCCGGCCCACCCGGCCGGGACGCCCGGCGTCGTCGGCGCCGAACACCGCGCCGCCCGGCTGCAGCTCGGGGACACGCCGGTCGATCGTGGCCAGCGCGGCGGCGGCCCGGTCGATCCGGTCAGCGAGTCGGTCCATGTCAGTGGCCCTCCAAGGAGTGCAACGAGCCGAAGATTTCGGCGTGCAGCTTCTCCCGTGCCCAGCGGGCCGCCTCGGTGGCGCTGGTGACGACGGCCTTCAGCTGCCGCGAGAACTCGACGGTGTCGCGCTGCCGCAGGCCACCGTGCACCCGGACGTCGACGATGTCGCCGGCCGCGGTCACCACGACCTCGATCGACTGGTCCGGCGAGTGCACCGAGACCTGGTGCGCCGCCACGGCCTGGTCGAACTCGGCGCGCAGGCCGTCGATGCGCTTGTACCGGTCGATCGCCTCATCGATCCACGCCTCATCGATCTCCCGGGCCATGCACCGAGCTCCTCACCACGCGTCATGTCGCCGTCGCGTTCCGGAAGCAGAATCTACCGGCCCCGGAGGGGCCGTGGTGTCCTCTGTGGATAACTTCCGTACGGCGTCACGCCCGGATACACCGGTGGCGGGACGGCGGCCGGGCGGCCGGCGACAGCCCGAAGCGGACGCGGGCGGCAGGACCGGGCGGCACGGAACGAACACGGGGGCGGCGACAGGATCACGCCGCGGGGACGGGGCATCCGGCGGACGACGACAGGACCGCGCCGCGGGGACCGGACACCCGACGGACGACGACAGGACCGCGCCGCGGGGACCGGACACCCGACGGACGACGACAGGACCGCGCCGCAGGGACCGGACATCCGACGGACGACGACAGGACCGCGCCGCAGGGACCGGACACCCGACGGACGACGACAGGACCGCGCCACGGAGACCGGACACCCGACGGACGGGGGCAGCCGCGCGAGCAGGCCCCACCCCGAAGACCGCCCGCCCGCTGGAGGGCGCGTTGCGCGACCCGGACGGGGGACAACCGGTCCGGACGATGTCGGAGCTTCGCAATACCATCGTCGGGTGACCTCGCACGATGTCTTCTCCGACCTGGTGGGCCAGGACGAGCCGGTCGAGACCCTGCGCCTGGCCGCCGCGGCCGCCGCCCGAGTGGTGGCCGGCGAGCCGGTCGGCAGCGGGGCGATGACCCACGCGTGGATCTTCACCGGGCCGCCCGGCTCGGGGCGGTCACTGGCCGCGCGCGCGTTCGCCGCGGCGCTGCAGTGTCAGCGGGAGGGGAGCGGCTGCGGCGAGTGTCACGGCTGCCACACCGTGCTCGGCCGCACGCACGCGGATGTGCGCTTCGTCGTACCGGAAGGGCTTTCCATCGGCGTCGGGGAGATGCGCGCCCTGGTGTTGCGTGCGGCCAGTGCGCCGTCCGGGGGGCGCTGGCAGGTCGTGGTGATCGAGGACGCCGACCGCCTCACCGAGGCGGCCGGCAACGCGCTGCTCAAGGCGATCGAGGAGCCGCCTCCGCGGACGGTGTTCCTGCTCTGCACCCCGTCCACGCATCCGGACGACATCTCGGTGACGATCCGGTCCCGGTGCCGGGTGGTGGCGCTGCGCCAGCCGCCCGCCGACGCGCTGGCCGCGGCGCTGGTGGAGCGGGACGGCCTCGCCGCGGAGACGGCGGCCTGGGCGGCCGCGGCGGCGCAGGGCGACATCACCCGGGCCCGGCTGCTGGCGGCGGATGCGGACGCCCGCGCCCGGCGGGAGGCGGTGCTGGCGGTGCCGAAACGGCTGACCGGGGTGGGTGCCTGCTTCGACGTGGCGGCGACCCTGGTCACAGCGGCGAAGGCGGAGGCCGCGGCGAGTGTGACGGAGACCGACGCCGCGGAGCGTTCGGCGCTGGAGCAGGCGCTCGGCGCGGGCGGCACCGGCCGGGGCGCGGCCGGCGCGATGCGCGGGGCGGCCGGGCAGATCAGGGAGCTGGAGAAGAGGCAGAAGTCGCGGGCCACCCGGGCGCAGCGCGACGCGCTCGACCGGGCGCTGGTGGACCTGGCCGGGTTCTACCGGGATGTGCTGGTCACCGCGCTGCGCGCGCCGGTGGCGGTGGTGCACGGGGACGCGGCGCCGCAGTCCGAGGCGGCGGCGCGCAAGTGGTCGCCGGAGAGCACGCTGCGCCGCTTGGAGGCGGTGCTGGCCTGCCGGGAGTCGATCAATCAGAACGTCAAACCGGAGATCGCCGTCGAGACGATGATGCTCAACCTCTGGAAGGGCTGAGCGTCCGCGCCGGGAGCGGCTGCGCCGACGGACGGTGCCGGCGCAGCCTGGTCTCCGATGCGGCGTGCTGGCCTCAGCGGCGGACCAGCAGGAACGTGTCCCGCAGCGTGTTCCACGCCGGCTTGACCTGGAAGTTCTCGTCAGCCGGGGTGGCCGACCCCTCCCCCTCGAAGACGCCGGGCACCCACGAGTACTTGTCGGTGAATCCCCACACCGTGTACGACACACAGTGCTTCACCAGCAGACAGGCGCGCAGCAGCGACCCGAATCCCTCGGCCTGCGCCTGCACCTTCGCACTGTCGGTGGGCAGCTGCATCCGCACGTCGACCTCGGTGAACGCGGTCTTCAGCCCGAGCTTGTCGAAGCGCCGCACGTTCTCCAGGACGGTGTCGGGGAAGCCGTAGTGCACGGCCAGGTGGCCCTGCATCCCGTACCCGTGCACCGGCACGCCCTGCGCCCGCAGCTGCTTGACCAGGGCGAAGTACGCGTCGCTCTTGGCGTTGATGCCCTCGTTGTTGTAGTCGTTGAGGAACAGCAGCGCCTTCGGGTCGGCCTGGTGGGCCCAGCGGAACGCGTCGGCGATGTAGCCGGGGCCGAGCGCCCGCAGCCAGATGGTGTCGCGCAGGGTGCCGTCCTCGTTGAAGACCTCGTTGGCCACGTCCCAGGCCCAGATCCGGCCCTTGAAGTGGCCCATCTCGGCGAAGATGTGGTTGCGCAGGATGGTGCGCAGCTGCGCCGGGGTGTACGTGGCCTCGGTCAGCCAGGCCGGGTTCTGGCTGTGCCAGACCAGGGTGTGCCCGCGGACCAGCTGCCCGTTCTGGCGGGCGAAGTCGACCAGCCGGTCGGCGGCGGCCCAGTCGTACACGCCGGGCTGCGGCTCGACGGCCTCCCACTTCATCACGTTCTCCGGGGTGACCGTGTCGAACTCACGGGCCACGCCCTCCCGGTACGGCGTGTCGGCGGCGAGCGCGGACATGTCGACGGCGGTGCCGATCCGTACACCGGAGCCGCGCGCGGCGGCCCGTAGCGAATCGTCGTCCGCCCGTGGGTGGGCGCCGGCCGGCGTGGAACCGGCCATGGCGATACCGACCGCGAGGACCGCGGCGATGCGACCAAGTCTCATCTGAAAAGCCTCCGAAAGTTTCGAGGACGTGGCGAAACGTTATGCACAATGAGTGGGAGCCGTCAAGATTGTCCATCGATGATCGAGCGAGCGTTCGCATCGCGCAGCAGCGGATATTCCGCTCTTGACGCCATAGATGAGCGGCTCTACGTTACGAAGATCTGTCCCGAAGATTTCCGAAACTTTCGGAGAGTGACATGACTACCAGACGCCGGGTCCTCGCACTCACCGGTGCCGCCGCGGCCGTCGGCACGCTGCCCGGCAGCCCCGCCGCCGCGGCCGGCGCGCCCGGGGAGGTCGCCAGCTGGGCGGCCGTCGCGACCACGATCCCGCCCACCGCGCCCCTGGTCCTGACCGATCAGACGGTGCGCCAGGTGGTCCGCCTCAGCCTCGGCGGCGACCGGCTGCGGATCCGGCTCACCAACGAGTTCGGCGACACCCCGCTGCGGATCGGCGAGGTACGGGTGGCGCTGCGCGCCGGCAGCGGCGCGAGCACCGACGCCGTGCCCGGCACGGACCGCCGGGTCACCTTCGGCGGGCGCGGGTCGGTCACCGTCCCGGCCGGCGCGCCGATCGTCAGCGACCCGGTCGCGCTGCGCGTCCCCGGCGGCGCCCACCTGGTGATCAGCATCCACCTGCCGGAGCGGACCCCGGTCACCACGCTGGCCGCGTTCGCGTTCCAGGACAACGTGATCGCCGCCGGCAACGTGACGGCGGCTCGGCACGTGACGCCGAGCAGCACGATCCAGCAGTACCTGTTCCTGTCCGGAGTGAGCGTGCAGGCCGCCGGCAGCGCGATCGTCACGCTCGGCGACTCGATCACCAACGGCGCGAACACCGCCGCGAACGCCGACCACCGCTGGCCCGACCTGCTCGCCGCGCGGCTGCGCGGGGTGCGCCTGCGCCGCGGGGTGGCCAACGTCGGCGTCTCCGGCAACCGGCTGCTGCACGACCCGAACCCACCGGTCGGCAGCCCGGCTGTCGGGTATGCGGCGTACTTCGGGCAGAGCGCGCTGCGCCGCTTCGACCGGGACGTGCTCGCCCAGCCCGGCGCGGCGTTCCTGGTGGTCCTGCTCGGCGTGAATGATCTCGGGCATCCGGGGACGTCCGCGCCGCCGGACGAGGTGGTCTCGGCGGACGACCTGATCTGGGCTCACCGCCAGTTGATCGCGCGGGCGCATCAGGCCGGGCTGCGGGCGTACGGCGCGACCGTGCTGCCGTTCAAGGACGACACGCTCGGCTTCTACAGCCCGGAGAACGAGCGCAAGCGGACCGCGCTGAACCGGTGGATCCGCGCCTCCGGCGAGTACGACGGGGTGATCGACTTCGACGCGGCGGTGCGGGATCCGGCCGATCCGCTCCGGCTGAACCCCGCCTACGACAGCGGCGACCACCTGCACCCGAACGACGCCGGGATGGCCGCGATGGCGGCCGCCGTGCCGCTGCGGTTGTTCCGCGATTAGGAGCCGCCCCGGGCCGCCGCCGACGGCCCGGGACCGGCAACCGCGGCGCCCGCCGTCAGGGGCGGCCGTCCACCGGGGGCTTCTCGGCCCCGCTGGGCGCCACCGGCCCCTCGCCGGCCGGATCCACCGGAGTGGCCGCGGACTCCGCCGAAGCAGCCCCGGATCGCCCCGAAGTGGCCGCGGACTGCGCCGGAGTAGCGGCGGACTGCGGCGGAGTAGCCGCGGACTCCGCCGGGGTAGCCGCGGACTCCGCCGGGGTAGCCGCGGACTCCGCCGGGGTAGCCGCGGACTCCGCCGGGGTAGCCGCGGACTCCGCCGGGGTAGCCGCGGACTCCGCCGGAGTGGCCGCGACCAGCAGCGGGGTCAGGCGCTCCGACACCGCGGCCGCGATCTGCTCGGCCGGCCGCGCCGCGTCCAGCACCAGGTAGCGCTTGGGGTCGGCGGCGGCCAGGTCGAGGAACGCGTACCGGACCCGCTCGTGGAAGCCGCGGGATTCGCTCTCCAGCCGGTCGGCGCCCGCGCCCCGGGCGCTGACCCGGCTCAGGCCCACGCCCGGGTCCACATCGAGCAGGACCACCAGGTCGGGCTTGAGGCCGCCGGTCGCCCAGGAGGAGAGCCAGGAGATCTCCTGGACCGGCAGGGTACGCCCGGCTCCCTGGTACGCCAGCGACGAGTCGACGTACCGGTCGCTGATCACCACCGCGCCGCGGGCCAGCGCCGGGCGGACCACGGTGGCGACGTGGTGCGCGCGGTCGGCGGCGTACAGCAGGGCCTCGGCCCGGGGCGAGGGCCCCGCGCCGTGCTCCTTGTCCAGCACCAGGGCGCGGATGCGGGAGCCGATGTCGGTGGCGCCCGGCTCCCGGGTGACGACCACGTCCCGGCCCTCCGCGCGCAGCGCGTCGGCCAGCCGGTTCACCTGGGTGGACTTACCGGCCCCCTCGCCGCCCTCGAAGACCACGAAGACCCCGGTCCGGACGAACTCCTCCGGCGGGGCGAGCGGGCGGCCCCGGACCGAGCCGAACAGGTCGCCCAGGACCGGCACGCCCTTCTTGTCGTCCATCTGCCGGAACGCGCCGACCCCGACCCAGATCCCGATCGCGCCGGCCACCAGCAGCAGCACCCGGGTGGACGATACGTCGACGCTGACCGCGCCCAGGTCGAGCTGCCGGGAGCTGCCCAGGCCGACGAGCAGGCCGGCCAGGGTGATGGCCAGCAGCAGCACCATCCGGACGCCGATCTGCACCACGGCGAAGACCCGGCCGCGGACCGCGTCCTCCACCTCGCCGTAGAGCAGGGTGAGACCGGCCAGGAACGCCATGCCCGCGCCGGCGCCCACCAGCAGCGCCCCGAGCAGGGCCATGGACAGGTGGAAGGCCAGGCCCAGGAACATCACCGAGCCGCTGGACAGCACGATGCTCATGCCGAACCAGCGGCGCCGGGACAGCTCCTTGACGATCATCGGGCCGAGCCCGATACCGACCGCCAGCCCCAGGAAGATGACGCCGAAGAGCAGCGAGAAGGCCGCCTCACCGGCGCCCAGCGAGGTGGCGTACGTCCGGGCCGCGCCGATCACCACGCCGCCGGCCGCGAAGGCGCCGAAGATACCCAGCACCAGGCCGCGGACCAGCGGGGTACGCCCGATGTACTTCCACCCGTCCAGGAACTGCCGGGTCATGCTCTGCTCGGCGGCCTGCTCCCGGGCCGCGCTCTTGCCGCCGATCTCCCGGATGCCGAAGAACACGACCAGCGCGGTGGCCAGCCGGGACAGCGCGTTCAGGTAGAGCGCCAGCTGCACCGGCTGCGCCCAGTCCGGCAGGGTGACCCCGGAGTGCTGCACGCCCGCGGTCAGCGCGGACAGGCCGAGGGCGGCCAGGATCGGCGTGATGCCGTACGTCGTGACCAGGGTGAGCTGGTTGGAGATCTCGATCCGGGATTTCGGGATGAGGTTCGGTACCGCGGCCTCCTTGGCCGGGATCCAGATCAGAGTGATCGTCTCGCCGACGAAGGTGGCGATGGTGGCCCAGGTGACGGTGAGCCCGGCGGACCCGCCGAACAACGGGACCAGCGGGATCGAGCCGTAGAACACGAACCGGATCAGGTCGGTGATCACCATTGTGTAACGCCGGTCGAACCGGTCGGCGAAGACACCCGCGATCGGCCCGAGCAGCAGCGCCGGCAGCAGGCGCACGGCGATCGTGCCGCCGAACGCGGCGCCCTGCGCCGCCGAGTTGTCGAACTGGGCGGAGGCGAAGAGACCGGTGGCCAGCAGGCCGATCCAGTCGCCGAAGGACGCGAGCCCGAGCACCAGCCAGAGCCGGCGGAACGGACGGATGCGCAGGACCGAGCGCAGCGCGGCCGCACCCGATAGGTCTACCGGCGCGGTCTCCTGGCGGCTTTCGGTGTTGATGGCCCTACCTCCCCGTGGTCACTGCTCGCCAGCACTGTATCCGGCCGCCCCAGGTCATCGGGGGTGCGCACCTTCGGGTGGAGCAGAGATGAGCGTCTTTCGGGTTGGTCGGGTTCGGGATAGCGTGCGCGTGTGCTCACCGACCGCGACGCGCTACGCCGGCGACTCGAGAAGGCCACCGGTCACCTGGAGACTCCGATCGCGGTGGTCGATCTGGCCGCGTTCGACGACAACGCGGACCGGCTGACCGCCCTGGCGGCCGGGAAACCGATCCGGGTGGCCAGCAAATCGGTGCGCTGCCGGGCCCTGCTGGAGCGGGTGCTGGCCCGGCCGGGATGGCGCGGCGTGATGGCGTACACCCTGGCCGAGGCGATCTGGCTGGTGCGCCGCGGGGTGACCGACGACGTGCTGGTGGCGTACCCGACCGCGGACCGCGCCGCGCTGCGCGAGCTGACCGGCGACCAGCGGCTGGCCGCCGCCATCTCGATCATGGTGGACCACCCGTCCCAGCTGGATCTGGTCGACCGATCGGCGCCGGGCGCCCGGCCGGACGTCCGGCTCTGTCTCGATCTCGACGCGTCGTGGAGGCCCGCCGGAGCGCTGCACGTCGGGGTCCGCCGCTCCCCGGTGCACTCCGCCGCCCAGGCCGGGTCGCTGGCCCGCCGGATCGCCGCGCGGCCGGGGTTCCGGCTGGTCGCGATGATGTCGTACGAGGCACACATCGCCGGCGTGGGCGACGCCCCGCCGGGCCGGGCCCTGCGCGCCCGCGCCATCCGGCTGATGCAGAGCCGCGCGTGGGCGGAGCTGCTGGAGCGGCGCGCCGCGGCGGTCCGGGCGGTCCGCGAGCACGCCGAGCTGGAGTACGTCAACGGCGGCGGGACCGGCAGCGTCGCCGCCACCGGCGCCGACCCGTCGGTCACCGAGGTCACCGCCGGCTCCGGCCTGTACGGCCCGACCCTGTTCGACGCGTACCGCAGCTGGCGGCCCACCCCGGCGGCGTTCTTCGCGCTCTCCGTGGTCCGTCGCCCGGCGCCGCGGATCGCCACCGTGCTGGGCGGCGGCTGGATCGCCTCGGGGCCGGCGGAGGCGTCCCGGCTGCCCACGCCGTACCTGCCCGAGGGGCTCTCGTTCAAGGGCGACGAGGGTCCCGGTGAGGTGCAGACACCGCTGCGGGGCGCGGCCGCCGACCGGCTGCGCCCGGGCGACCGGGTGTGGTTCCGTCACGCCAAGGCCGGCGAGCTGTGCGAGCACGTCAACGAGTTGCAGCTGATCGACGGCGAGACAGCGGCGCCGGCCCCGACGTACCGGGGAGAGGGCCATGCCTTCCTGGGCTGACCCCCGGCACGCTTCAGGCCGAGACGTGCCGGTGCAGGTACTCCCGGATCAGCGCCTTGACCTCGGTCAGCACCGACTCGTCCCCGCTCGGGTCGCGCCGGAACGCCAGCTTGATCAGCGCGTCGGCGGCCTCCACCGAGATCTGCAGCGCGAACCGCAGCCGGGCCCGGTCCATCAGCTGGAACTGCTGCATCAGCAACTCGGCCAGCCGCTCGGCGATCACCGCGTTGTTGTCCCGGTCGGAGTCCAGCAGGTGCAGGTCGACGACGTCGCCGAAGTGCAGCGTACGGAAACCGGGGACGCTGCGGTGCATGTGGATGTAACCGTCTATCGCCGCATCCACCGCGTCCCACCAGTGGGTGAACGTCTCCGCCGCGAACCGGTCGGAGAGGCTCTGCAGATAGGCGTCCATGTTGCGCAGTGCCAGGGCCTGGACGATGGCCCGCTTGTCCGGGAAGAACTGGTAGACCGAGCCGATGGCAACCTCGGCGCGCTCCGCCAGCAGGGTGGTGGTCAGGCCCTCATAGCCGACCTCGTCCACCAGCTCGGCACAGGCGTCGAGCATGCGTTGTACCCGGGCAACGCTTCTGCCCTGCACCGGAACCCGCCGCAGCGGGCCGGTGGTGACGGTTGGTGTCGACACGCGTCGCCACTCCCTCTCAACAGTGAGATCTGTTCGCGACGGTGGAGACCTCCTGCACAGGACCGGCAGCCGCCGGGTTCCAGGTAGGTCGCGACAGATCTCAGGGATAAATCGAACGTTACTCGGATCAACGAGCGAGGCGCATCGACGGGACGCCAGGTGCTGGTGTCCGCTCGGACGGAGGACAAAAGCCGGAATGACTACACCCGTTATCGCCCGCCGGTGGACCAATTGGGCGCGCACTCAGCAGTCCGTCGCCCAGGTGCTCGCCCCGGGCGGCATCGACGAGGTGGCGGCCATGGTCACTGCCTCGGCCCGGGCCGGACGTCGGATCAAGACGGTCGGCAGCGGACACTCGTTCACCGCCATCGCGGTCGCCGACGACCAGCGCATGGTGCTGCACCGGTTGAACCAGCTCGTCTCGGTCGACGCTCCGCTGGTCACCGTGCAGGCCGGGATGCCGTTGTCCACTCTGAACGCGGTGCTCGCCCGGCACGGGCTGGCCATGCCGAACCTGGGCGACATCGACATGCAGACGGTGGCCGGCGCGATCTCCACCGCCACGCACGGCACCGGGATCGGGCACTCCACACTGGCCTCCTGCGTGGCGGCGGTCACCATGGTCACCGCCTCCGGCGAGATCCGGACGTACGGCCCGGACTCGCCCGAGTTCCCGGCGGTGCGGGCCGGGCTGGGCGCGCTCGGCGTGCTCGTCGAGGTGACCCTGCGCTGCGTGCCGGCGTTCACGCTGCGCGCCGACGAGCGGCCGATGGCGCTGGCCGACGTGCTGGCCGGCCTCGACGACTGGATCCCGGGCAACGATCACGTGGAGTTCTACTGGTACCCGTACACCGACCGGGCCCAGCTGAAGATCAACAACCGGGTGACGGCGGACGACCGGCCGCTGCCGCGCCTGCGCGGCTGGATGGACGACGAGTTCCTGTCCAACACGGTTTTTCAAGGTGTATGCGAAATCGGACAACGGTGGGCGGGCGTGGTGCCGACCCTGAACGCGGTCGCCGCCCGCGCGCTGAGCGCCCGCAGCTACACCGGCCGATCGGATCGGGTCTTCTGCACCCGGCGCCGGGTCCGCTTCACCGAGATGGAGTACGAGATCCCCCGCGCCGCCCTGCCCGAGGTGATCGACGCGCTGCCCCGGTTGATCGACGCCCTGCCGTTCCGGGTGCTCTTCCCGGTCGAGGTGCGCTTCACCGGCCCGGACGACGTCTGGCTGTCGCACGGGTACGGCCGGGAGTCCGCCTACATCGCCGTGCACCAGTTCCACGGCAGCCCGTACGAGCCGTACTTCCGCGCGCTGGAAGCGCTCTGCGAGCCGCTGGGCGGGCGGCCGCACTGGGGCAAGCTGCACTACCGGACCGCGGCGGACCTGCGCCCGGCGTACCCGAGATTCGACGACTTCCTGGCGGTACGCGACCGCCTCGACCCGGCCCGCGTCTTCACCAACGACTACCTGGACCGCGTCCTGGGGTGACCCGGTCCGCCCGGTGCCCGGCGGGAGGCCGCCGGGCACCGGGTGGACCGCCGCTCAGGCCTGCTCGGCCGCGGCCTTCGTCGCCGCGGCCGCCTTCTTGGCCGGCGCCGCCTTCTTCGCCGCCGTGGCCTTCTTGGCGGGCGCCGCCTTCTTCGCCGCCGTGGCCTTCGTGGCCTTGGTCGCCTTCTTCGCCACGGTGGCGCCCTCGGCCGCCTTGGTCGGCGCCTTCTTGGCCGCCGCCTTGCGGGTGGTCTTCTTCACCGGCCCCTTGGCGCGTTTCTCGGCCAGCATCTCGATCGCCTCCTGGAGCGTCAGCTCCTCCGGCGTCTGACCGCGCCGCAGCGTCGCGTTGGTCTCCCCGTCGGTCACGTACGGCCCGAACCGCCCGTCCTTGACGACCAGCGGCTTCTCCGTCGCCGGGTCGGTGCCCAGCTCGCGCAGCGGCGGCTTGGGCGTGCCCCGCTGCCGGGTCTTCGGCGCCGCCAGCAGGGCCAGCGCCTCCTCCAGGGTGACCGTGAAGAGCCGCTCCTCGCTGTCCAGCGAACGCGAGTCCTTGAGCCGCTGGATGAACGGGCCGTACCGCCCGTTACGCGCGATGATCTCGTTGCCGTCCGGGTCCCTGCCGACCACCCGGGGCAGCGACAACAGCTGCAACGCCTGCTCCAGGGTGAGGGTCTGCGGCGACTGCGAGGCGAACAGCGACGAGCTGCGCTCACCGCTCTGCACGTACGCCCCGTAGCGGCCGGACTTGACCACGACCGGCTCACCGGTCGCCGGGTCGTCGCCCAGCGTCCGGTCCCCGTTGCCGGCGAGGAACAGCTCCGCGACCTTCTCCGGGGTCAGCTCGTCGGGGGCCAGGCCCTCCGGGATCGACGCGCGGTCCTCGACCGGCTCCTCACCCTCGGCCACCTGGGTCGCCTTGCGCTGCAGGTACGGCCCGAACTTGCCGACCCGGACGACGACCTGCCGGTTCTGCTCGTCGGTGAACAGCGGGATCGAGTTGACCTCACGGGCGTCGATCGCGCTGAGGTTCTCGGTGACCATCTTCTTCAGGCCACCGGCCTTGGCGATCTCCTCGTCCGCCCCGCTGGCCTGCGAGCCGAAGTAGAACGAGGTGAGGAAGTCCAGCGCGGTGTGCTCGCCGGCCGCGATGTCGTCGAGCTGGCCCTCCATCGCGGCGGTGAAGTTGTAGTCCACCAGGCGCGGGTAGTGCCCTTCGAGCAGGCCGATCACCGCGAACGCCAGGAACGACGGGATCATCGCCTGGCCGCGCTTGTCCACGTAACCGCGGTCCTGGATGGTCTGCATGATCGACGAGTACGTCGACGGGCGGCCGATGCCGAGCTCCTCCAGCGCCTTGACCAGCGAGGCCTCGGTGTAGCGGGCCGGCGGCGAGGTGTGGTGGTCCACCGCGGCCAGCTCGTCGGCGGTCAGCGGCTGGTCCTTCACCAGGGTCGGCAGGCGCCGCTCGGCGTCCTCGGCCCCGGCGTTCTCGTCGTCGGAGGACTCCACGTACGCCCGGAGGAACCCGGGGTCGGTGATCGTCTTGCCGGAGGCGGCGAAGTCGGCCTCCTCGTTCGCCGTGGAGACCGCCCGGATCCGGACGCTCACCGAGTTGCCCACCGCGTCGGTCATCTGCGAGGCGATGGTCCGGCGCCAGATCAGCTCGTAGAGCTTGAACTCGTCGGTGGTCAGCTCCTTGGCGACCTCGCCCGGGGTACGGAAGTTGTCCCCAGCCGGACGGATCGCCTCGTGCGCCTCCTGCGCGTTCTTGGCCTTGGTGGTGTAGCGGCGCGGCTGCGGCGGCACGTTGTTCGCGCCGTACAGCTCGGCGATCTGCCGGCGGGCGGCGGCGATGGCGGTCTCGGAGAGGTTCACCGAGTCCGTACGCATGTAGGTGATGTAGCCCTTCTCGTACAGGCTCTGCGCGGTGCGCATCGTCTGCTTCGAGGAGTACCGCAGCTTGCGGGACGCTTCCTGCTGCAACGTCGAGGTGATGAACGGCGCGTACGGCCGGCGGCGGTACGGCTTCTCCTCGACCCGGGTGACCGCGAACGGGCGGCCCGCCAGGCGGGCGGCCAGCCCACGGGCGCCGTCGCCGTCCAACTGCACCACGGACGCGCCCGGCTTGAGCTGCCCGGTGGTGGGCTCGAAGTCCTTGCCGGTGGCGATCCGGTCGCCGTCCAGCGCGATCAGGGTGGCCTGGAAGGCACGCGGGCCGTCGACCGGGCCCTGCACGGCCAGCTGCGCCAGGATGTCCCAGTACTCCGCGGAACGGAACGCCATCCGCTGGCGCTCGCGCTCGACCACGATCCGGGTGGCCACGGACTGCACGCGACCCGCGGACAGGCCGCGCATCACCTTCTTCCACAGCACCGGGCTGACCTCGTAGCCGTACAGCCGGTCCAGGATCCGGCGCGCCTCCTGGGCGTCCACCAGCGAGCGGTCGATGTCGCGCGGGTTGGCGACGGCCGCCTGGATGGCCGGCTTGGTGATCTCGTGGAAGACCATCCGCTTGACCGGCACCTTGGGCTTGATCGTCTCGATCAGGTGCCAGGCGATGGCCTCGCCCTCGCGGTCCTCATCGGTGGCGAGGAAGATCTCGTCCACCTCTTTGGCAAGTTTCTGCAGCTTGGCGACCTGCTGCTTGCGGTTCTCGGCCACCACGTAGAGCGCGTGGAAGCCGTTGTCGACGTCGACGCCGAGCCGGGCCCACGACTCACCCTTGTACTTGGCCGGGACCTCGTCGGCGTTCTTCGGTAGATCGCGGATATGGCCGACGGAGGCCTCGACCAGATAGTCGGGCCCCAGATAACCGGCGATCGTCTTGGCCTTCGACGGAGACTCGACGATGACCAGACGGGTCGTCCTGGCGTCACTCGGCACGGCACTCCCAGTTGTTTCGTTGCGATCCTCGGTGTTCCCGTCATCGCGCCCGGCAGAGCACAGACGTTCAACGTAACGCGCCGGACGAGACCTCATTCCCCGGGAACCCCGCAGTCGGATGGTAACGGTCCGGCCACCGCGCGCGTCCGACCGCGACACCGTACACCGGTGGGCCACTGTTATGTCGGACACAATCCAGGAAGATCATGCACCCGCGCCGCCTGGCCAGACGTCTGCCGGGGCCGCCTCCGGCCGCTCCCCGACCAGCTCGGCGAGGCGGGCCAGCCGGCGCCGGCCGGCGATGAGGTACCCCCGTCCGTCATCCGACACGCGCCCGCCCAGACCGGCCCGGACCAGCGCCGCGTCGACCGCGCGCGGGTCCTTGGCCGGGTCCAGGCCGAGCCGGTAACCGCCGGGCCGCGCGACGCCCGCGGCGGCCACCCAGAGCCGCAGCCGTGGCCCGGAGAGGAAGAGCTGTGCGGCGGCCTCCGGCCAGGCCCGGGCCAGGGTGTTCAGCCGGCGGGAGTACGAGGTACGCACCTCGAAGCGGGGAGGTGACGGCTCCTCGGGCGTGTCCGAGATCTCGTCCGGGACGGGCGGCCCGGGCGATTCCCCGGCGGCCGGCTCCGGCATGTCCGCGCCCGGTGACCCGGGCATGTCCGCGCCCGGTGACCCGGCCGTCTTCCCGCCCGGTGAGCCGGGCGTGTCCGCCACGGCCGGTGCGGGCGGTTCGCCGGCGGGCCGGTCCGGAGCCGGCGTGCCGGGCGTCTGCGCGACCGGCGCCCATGTGACGGTCAGGCCACGGGCGACCAGCTCGGCCACCAGGACGTGCACCCGCCAGGCGTCGTCGACCACCACCGACACCCGGGCGGTGCCCCCCATCCGGCCGAGCCGACCCGGGCCGGCGAGCAGGCCGGCCAGATCGGCCGGTGACGGCTCGACGGTCTCCGCGCCGAACATGGGCAGCTGCCGGCCACCGGCCGGGCCGGGCTCGCCACGCCGGTGCGGCCGCCGCTCCACCGGGGTCGGTGGAGGCAGCACCTCACGCGGGATCAGCGGCCACCCGGTCTCCGTCATTGGCACTCGGGCAGCGACTCGAAGGCCTCTCTGAGCTCGACGGAATCGAGCTTCGAGACGTCCAGCCCACTCTTCTCGTACTCCTGGTTGAGCCGCTCGACGACCTTGCCGACCTCGGTGTAGAAGGTGCCGGCCGGGCTGGTGGGGAGTGCCTCGATGCCGTCGTGGGCGCTCCCGTACGCATCCCGCATACCGGTCAGCGAGCCGACGAAGGCGGCGGCGATGGCCTCGCCGTTGCTGACGTCGGGGACCCCGGCCCGCTCCACCCCGGCCCGCGCCTTCTCGCTCGCGGCGCGGGCGCCGTCGAAGAGCCGGGCCAGGTTCTCCTTCGCCTGCCCGGGCGTGGTGCGGGTGGTCATCTGCTGCTGGGTGCGGGTGGTCAGGGTGCTGATCTCGCTGCGCCACGGGGTCAGCGCCGTGCACACCGAGGCGACCCAGGCCTGCGCGCCGTGCGCCGAGGAGCAGCCGGCGAGAGACACCGCGAGCACGAGGACGAGAGCGAGGGAGATCGTTCGGACCGCGCGCATGGGAGCAGCGTACGGCCTCCGCCGGACACTCCACACGCCTCGATCGAGGCAAACCGAGCGGGCACCCGGCATCTGCCGGGTGCCCGTCCTGGACGCTCCACGATCAGCGCACGTTGTCCCGGATCCGCGCCTGCGCGGCCGCGTCGTCGTGCCGGGCCTCCTGCACCGCCCTGGCGGTGTCCGCGGCCCCCGCCAGACCGGCCGCCGCCGCGTCGTCGCCCATCGAGATCGGCTTGCGCTTGCTCCAGACCACCGCGGCGGTCACGATCGCCAGCGCGACCAGGGACACGCTCACCCGCAGCGGGGTGTTCGCGTCGGTGCCCACGCTCCAGGCCACCACGGCCGGGGCGATCAGCAGCGAGACCAGGTTCATCACCTTGATCAGCGGGTTGATGGCCGGACCCGCGGTGTCCTTGAACGGGTCGCCGACGGTGTCCCCGATGACCGTGGCGGCGTGCGCCTCGGAACCCTTGCCGCCGAACGCGCCGTCCTCCACCAGTTTCTTGGCGTTGTCCCAGGCGCCACCGGAGTTGGCCAGGAAGACCGCCATGAGCGTGCCCGCGCCGATCGCGCCGGCCAGGTACGCCGCCAGCGCGCCCGCGCCCAGCCCGAAGCCCACCGCGATCGGCGCCATGATCGCCAGCAGGCCGGGGGTGAGCAGCTCGCGCTGCGCGTCCCGGGTGCAGATGTCGACCACCCGTCCGTACTCGGGCCGCTGGGTGCGGTCCATGATGCCGGGGAAGTCCCGGAACTGGCGGCGGACCTCCATGACCACCGCACCCGCCGAGCGGGACACCGCGTTGATCGCCAGGCCGGAGAAGAGGAACACCACCGCGGCGCCGACCAGCAGCCCGACCAGGTTGCGCGGATTGGAGATGTTGAGCAGGTTCAGGATCTGGTTCTGTACCTGGTCGCCGGCGATCCCGGCCTCGTCCAGCGAGCTGGCCAGGGTGTTGGTGTACGACCCGAACAGCGCGGTCGCGGCGAGCACCGCGGTGGCGATCGCGATGCCCTTGGTGATCGCCTTGGTGGTGTTGCCGACCGCGTCCAGCTCGGTCAGGATCTGCGCGCCCCGCTCGTCGACGTCCCCGGACATCTCCGCGATGCCCTGCGCGTTGTCGGAGATCGGGCCGAAGGTGTCCATCGCGACGATCACGCCGACCGTGGTGAGCAGGCCGGTGCCGGCCAGCGCCACGGCGAACAGCGACAGCGTGATCGACGAGCCGCCGAGCAGGAAGGCGCCGTAGACGCCGGCGCCGATCAGCAGCGCCGAGTACACAGCGGACTCCAGGCCGACGCTGATGCCGGCCAGCACCACGGTCGCCGGGCCGGTCTGCGACGACTTGCCGATGTCCTGCACCGGACGCCGGTTGGTCTCGGTGAAGTAGCCGGTCAGCGCCTGGATGGCGGCGGCGAGCACGATGCCGATCACGACCGCGCCGATCGCCACCAGCTGCGGGTTGCGGCCGCTGTCGACGACCTCCCGGGCGATGCCCGCATCGGCGAAGCCGGCGAAGCTGTCCGGCAGGTACAGGAAGGTGACCACCGCGACCGCGACCGCCGAGACCAGCGCGGACAGGTAGAACGCCCGGTTGATCGCGGTCAGGCCGTTGCGGTCGGACGGGCGCAGCCGGGTGATGAAGACACCCAGGATGGCGATCACCACACCGATCGTGGAGACGATCAGCGGGAAGATCAGCCCGTCCTGGCCGAACGCCGCCTGGCCCAGGATCAGCGCGGCGACCAGGGTGACCGCGTACGACTCGAACAGGTCGGCGGCCATGCCGGCACAGTCGCCGACGTTGTCGCCCACGTTGTCGGCGATGGTCGCGGCGTTGCGTGGGTCGTCCTCCGGGATGTGCTTCTCCACCTTGCCGACCAGGTCCGCGCCGACGTCCGCGGCCTTGGTGAAGATGCCGCCGCCGACCCGCATGAACATCGCGAGCAGCGCGGCGCCGAAGCCGAAGCCCTCCAGCACGGTCGGCGCGTCGTTCTTGAAGATCAGCACCACCAGGGCGCCGCCGAACAGGCCCAGCCCCACGGTCAGGAAGCCCACCACGCCACCGGTGCGGAAGGCGATCCCCATCGCGGTCTCCCGGCCGCCGGGCTGCCCGGCCGCCGCGGCGACCCGTAGGTTGGCCCGGGTCGCCAGGGCCATCCCGGCGCCGCCGATGAACGAACTGAAGACCGCTCCGACGACGAAGAAGAGCGACCGGCCGATCTTCACCCAGGTTTCGTTGTCGGTGTCGTGCACCGGCAACAGGAACAGCAGCACGACCGCGATCACCACGAACACGGCCAGCGTCTTGAACTGCCGGAACAGGTATGCCGACGCGCCTTCCTGGACGGCGCCGGCGATCTCCTGCATGTTCTTGGTACCCCGGCCGGCGCGCAGCACCGACTGGACGAACATCGCGGCGAAGCCCAGAGCGACCAGGGCGAACGCCAGAGCGACGATGACGAATGTGACGTTTTGCCCGCTCAGGGACACTCCACCGCCCTCGGCGGCGAGGTCTATCGAGGTCCCGGACATCAATGTCCTCCTACACACCGACTGCGCCCGACGGCGGACGAAGCCGCCGGGACGCATTCCCCGCCAGAGCCGGGGAACGACCGGCCGGACCCGCGGACGCGGGACCAGCAGTAGCTGACAACTCGCGTACTGTATAGGCCCGGCGTGGCGATCGTCACATGGTGACCCGGCCGTGTCGCGGTGATGTTCGCCGCTGTGTTAGCACACCCCGGGCTGATATATCGGCAACGGTTGATCTTTTGCCTGGCCAGGGAGTTGTCTCGAGAGGGTATCGGATATGACCGACATGCCAGAATTGAGGATAGGGATAGGCGCGGAGATCGTCTGACGTACACGCCGGGATGCCGGAGCCGTTTCCCGGGCGCGGCAGGGTGGCCGCCGCCCGACGCGACCGACGCCTGCGGCGGGCCTCGGTCCGATCTTCGTCGGCGGGTCGGTGGGCGCCCGCGGCGAGCCTTTCCGGTACGGGGGGGTGTGGTGACCGCCGGCAGCCGGGGCACAGTGGCGGGCGGGACCGGGCCGCGGCGGGCGACCGCCGCCGGACCGTACGGTGGCGGCTGTCCGCGGCGGGTCATCGGGGCGGACCGTGCGGTCACGGCTGTCAGTGGTGGGTGGCCGGGTCCGTCAGCGGCGGGCGGGGCGCCGTCAGCGGCGGGCGGGGCGCCGTCAGCGGCGGGCGGGGCGCCGTCAGCGGCGGGCGGGGCGCCGTCAGCGGCGGGCGGGGCGCCGTCAGCGGCGGGCGACCGGCCAGACCATGCGGACCTCGGTGCCCGGCCCGTCCTCGACCGGGCGCACCTGCAGATCGTCGACGAACCCGGCGAGCAGCGCGAACCCCACGCCGGTGGTGAGATCGTCCTCGGTGAGCGACTCGGCGGCCAGCTCGTCCGGGGGAAGCTTGGTGAGGCCGATGCTGGCCTCGATCGGCGCGTGGTCGATGACCCGGACGGTGTACGCCCCCGAGTCGGACATCTCCACGGTGACCAGGTCGGTCAGGCCGTACTGGCGGTGCAGGGCGACCGCCCGGGTGCAGGCCTCGCCGATCGCCAGGCGGACCTCGTCGAGCAGGGCCTCGTCGACCCCGGCCCGGCGGGCCACCGCCACACCGACCAGCCGCGCGGTGCGCACGTGCACCGGCGCCGGCGAGAAGGACAGCCGAACCGTAGCCATCACGAAGCGGGACCGGTGCCGTCGCGTTCGGTGGCGGCCTCGACCGTCGGGTAGATCGGGAACACCTGGTCCAGCGCGGTGATCCGGAAAATCTTGAGCAGGGGCTCCTTGGCGCAGACCAGGCCGAAGGTGCCCTGCGCCGTGCGCAGCCGCTTCAGCGCGCCGACCAGCACCCCGAGGCCGGTGGAATCGAGGAACTCGACCCGCTCCAGGTCCACCACCACGTTCCGGGCACCCGCGTCGACCAGCTCGATCAGCCGCTCACGCAGCCGGGGAGCGGTGTAAACGTCGACCTCGCCACCGACTTCGAGCACCGTGTGCTCGGCGACGGTCCGGGTCGCCAGCGACAGCTCCATCGGTCCTCCTCCCTGATCTCCCCCGCGAATCTAACCACCGACCGACATCGGGCGACGCGTGGCACCCACCGTCCTACCCGTTTGGGGCCGGGCGCATACCGATGTCAAAGTGCAGGGCGTGACTGCCACCGCCTTCGGTCCCGCTGAGCTGCTGCACCGGCTGCGCACCCGGACCGGCGCCGCGGCACAGTCGCCGATCACCCACGTCGAGCAGGTCACCGCCCGGCCCGGGCGGACCGCGCCCTGGCCGGCGTGGACCGACCCCGCCGTACGGGACGCGCTCGTGCGCCAGGGCATCACCGCGCCGTGGCAGCATCAGGCGGACGCCGCCACCCTGGCCCGGCAGGGGACGCACGTGGTGCTGGCCACCGGCACCGCGTCCGGCAAGTCCCTGGCCTATCAGCTGCCGGCGCTGACCACCCTGGCCACCGACCCCAGGGCCACGGTGCTCTACCTCGCGCCGACCAAGGCGCTCGCCGCCGACCAGCTGCGCGCGCTGGTCCGGCTCGGGCTCGACGGGGTACGCCCGGCCACGCTCGACGGGGACACCCCGCGCGAGGAGCGCGAGTGGATCCGGCAGCACTCCAGGTTCGTGCTGACCAACCCGGACATGCTGCACCACAGCGTGCTGCCCGGGCACGCGCGGTGGGCCACCCTGCTCCGCCGGCTCGCGTACGTCGTGATCGACGAATGTCACGCGTACCGCGGCGTGTTCGGCTCGCACGTCGCGCACGTGCTGCGGCGGCTGCGCCGGACGGCGGCCCGGTACGGCGCCACCCCGACCTTCGTGCTGGCCTCGGCCACCTCGGGCGACCCGGCCGCCAGCGCGTCCCGGCTGACCGGGCTGCCGGTGACCGCGGTGACCGAGGACGCGTCGCCGCGCGGGGCGGTCACCTTCGCGTTGTGGGAACCGCCGCTGCTGCCGCCCGAGCCCGGCGCCGAGCCGGCGGAGGCCCCACCGGTCCGGCGGTCGGCGTTGCGCGAGACCGCGGACCTGCTCACCGACGCGGTGGTGGCCGGCATCCGCACGCTCGCGTTCGTCCGCTCCCGGCGGGGCGCCGAGGTGGTGGCCGCGCTGACCCGGCGGTCGCTGGACGAGGCGGTGCCGGGGCTGGGTGAGCGGGTGGCCGCGTACCGGGGCGGTTACCTGCGCGAGGACCGGCGGGCGATCGAGCGGGCGTTGCTCTCCGGGGAGCTGCTCGGACTGGCCTCGACGAACGCGCTGGAGCTCGGCGTCGACCTGGCCGGGCTGGACGCGGTGCTGATCTGCGGCTGGCCGGGCACGCGGGCGTCGCTGTGGCAGCAGGCGGGACGGGCCGGACGGGCCGGTGGGGAGGCGCTCGCGGTGCTGATCGCACGGGACGATCCGCTGGACACGTATCTCGTGCACCACCCGGAGGCGCTGTTCGGACGGCCGGTGGAGGCGACCGTGCTGGACCCGGCCAACCCGTACGTCCTGGGACCCCAGCTGTGCTGTGCCGCCTCCGAGGCGCCGCTCACCGACGCCGACCTCGCGCTCTTCGGCGGCGACGTGGCGCGGGCGACGGTGCGGGCGCTGGCCGAGCAGGGGGTGCTGCGGCGGCGGCCGTCCGGCTGGTACTGGACGCATCGCGGGCGGCCGGACGTGGACCTGCGCGGTACCGGCGGCGCGCCGGTCTCGGTGGTGGAGTCGTCGACCGGGCGGCTGCTGGGCACGGTCGATCACGGGTCCTCGCACGTGATGCTGCACGACGGCGCGGTGTACCTGCACCAGGGCGTCACGTACGTGGTGGACGAGCTGGACCTGGACGACGCCATCGCCCTGGTGCGCCAGGAGGAGCCGGACTGGACGACGCACGCCCGCGACGTGACGGACGTCTCGGTGGTGAACGTGCGGTCGTACGTGGACGCCGGACCGGTCGGCCTGTTCCTCGGCGAGGTGGACGTGACCAGCCAGGTGGTGTCGTACCAGCGGCGACGCCTGGGCAGCGGTGAGGTGATCGACACCAAGCCGCTGGACCTGCCGGTGCGCGAGCTGCGTACGGTGGCGGTCTGGTTCACCGTGTCGCCGCAGGCGCTGGACGACGCCGGGGTGGAGCCGGCCGACGTGCCGGGCGCGCTGCACGCCGCCGAACACGCCGGGATCGGCCTGCTCCCGTTGATGGCCACCTGTGACCGGTGGGACATCGGTGGGCTGTCCACGGCCGGTCACCCGGACACCGGTGCCCCGACGGTCTTCGTCTACGACGGCCATCCCGGTGGGGCGGGTTTCGCCGAGCGGGCGTTCGCCACCGCCACCGCCTGGCTGCGGGCCACCCGGGAAGCGATCGCGGCGTGCGCCTGCGAGGCGGGCTGCCCGTCCTGCGTCCAGTCCCCGAAGTGCGGCAACGGCAACAACCCGTTGGACAAGCCGGGCGCCGTACGGGTGCTGGACACCGTCCTGGCCGCCCTCCCCCCGGAGGAGACCGCCACCGCGGAGAAACCCGCCCCGGCGGAAGGAACCACCGCAGGCAAAGCCACCGCCCCGGCGGAAGGAACCACCGCAGGCAAAGCCACCGCCCCGGCGGAAGGAACCACCGCAGGGAAAACCGCCGCCCCGGCGGAAGGAACCACCGCCGCGCGGGAAATCCCTTCCACCGTCGCCGTCGACCCGGTGCGGCCGGAAGGGCCACCGCCGCGCGGGTGACCCCACCCACCGCCGCCGTCAACCAGACGCGGCCGGAAGAGCCACCGCCGCGCGGGTAACCCCACCTCCTTGACGGAAATCGGCCCCTGCGGGACAGCCGCCCGATCCACGGAACGGCGTCTCCGTGAGACGACGCGAGCGCGCCTTCACAAAGGGGCCGGACCGGCGCGGGCCGCAGCCGTGGCCACTGTCGGCAGTGAGCCGACCGGCGCCTCCGTCCGCACCACCACCTCCAGTCCGGTCACCTCGCACGATGTCACCCGGG